>CAYMBA010000027.1:0-22789 GCA_964388535.1 uncultured bacterium
CACTGGCACTGCAAAGCCTGCCGCGCGAAAGCGCTCGTGCTGCTCCTTCCCCTCTGCGTGTCTGCCCTTTTCTGCACGTACGCCCCCCAGGCAGCGGAGAGCCCGAGTTCGACCGAAAGTGCCGGTCTCGGCGATTCCTCTGCCCTGCGGCCCAGCCGGACCACCGTCGGGGGTCAGCCCCACCAGGAAGCTGCCACTACAGCGAAACGCCACAGCTTAGCGTCGCGAATCGGGTGGCTCGCAAAGAAAGCGGTCCAGGTGGCGAAGATCATCTGGGCGATCCCCAAGGCTGTAATCGAGGGCAATCCGCGGCCACTTATCGAAGCCCTCAGGGACCTCTTGGGCCAGGGCCCGGGGCATTCCTCACCCGAAGGTCAGCCCGTCCCCGCGGGAACAAGCACCAGGCAGGCGCCTCCCCCGAAGGGCCAGCACCGGGCCCGGAAGGAATCCCCCGCTACAGGGGGTTGAGTCTCAGCGCTCCATCATCTGCCTCAGCACCTCAGGCAGCCTCGCCTGGCGCACTGCGTCGAAACAGACGGGACGCGAGAACCGGCGGATCGAAGCGGGAATCCCAACCGCCGTGAAGCCCGGGTGCCCCGTTGCCGGATACGGCCCTCCATGGAGCATTGAGGGCACCACTGCCACTCCAGTAGGCATCTTGTCGTTGAGCAGTCTTCCCGCCCGCCTCGCGAGCAGCGGGGCTAGCCGTGAGTAGAGATCGTCGTCTTCTCCGCTTCGACCACTGTAGACGGAAGCCGCCAGCGTTCCTTCCAGGCGCCGAACGACATCAAGCAACTGCTCGGGCGCATCGGCCACGACTGCCAGCACCGCGTTGCCGAATGCCTCCACTTGGAAGCGCTCAGGCGCCGACAGAAACCGCCCGGCCTCGATGCGAAGCAGCGTGTTCCGGAAGCGGAATCCCGGAGGAGGCATCCTTTCGCCGCCACAGAGCAGACGCGCTCCCGCATCCAGCAGGGAGCCTACAGCGGCCTCGAGGCCCTCGAGCACCCCGGAAGAAAGCAGCCATCCGGGCTCGAGTGCCTCGAAGCGCGTGCGCACGGCATCAAGGAATGCCTCTGAGCCCTCACCGCCGGGAAGAAGCACCAGCCCCGGCTTCGTGCAGAACTGTCCTGAGGCAAGAAGGGCCGATGCCACATACTGCTCGGCGATCCCGTCTGCATCCTCCGAAAGGGCTCCCGGCAAAACCACTACCGGGTTGAGGCTGCCCATCTCGAGGTACACTGGCCGCCCCGCCCGATCCGCAGCCTCTTTGAGGCGCAGCCCGTTGCGACGCGAACCCGTATATGCAACCGCGCCGACCCTAGGGTCCGCAACGAGGCGGAGCCCCGCCTCTGGTTCTATGTGGTAGAACACCTGAACCGCCCCAGACGGCATCGAGGAGGCCCGAGCCGCCTCATGGGCACACTCGGCCAGGAGCCTCGTCGTACCCGGATGCAGGGGATGCCCCTTGGCGATCACCGGGTTGCCCGCAGCCACAGCGGCAACGAAGTCGCCTCCAGAGACAGAGTTGAAGGCCACAGGGAAGTTGTTGGGACCGAATACGATCACGGGTCCGCCGAGCGGCACGCGCAGCGACGCGATACCCGTTGCCTCATCCACAATCGGCTCGCGCCAGGCACCTGTCTCAGCCGCAGCGGCAGCCTGTCTCATTTGGTCAGTAGCTCTTGGGATCTCTACCTCCAGAAAACGCGACTTGCCCGGCAGGGCCGTCTCCGTCTCAGCCATCTCGGCGATCTCCCCGGCCCTTGAGTCGATCCGGTCAGCATAAGCGCGAAGGAAACGCCCAATGGTAGCCCCCGGCAGCTCCTCCATCTCCTCGGCTGCCCTTGTGGCAGCCCTCAGGACCCTTTCGATCACGCTGGCATCGGAGACCGGATAGGCGTCGCCAGTCTCCTTGCCGGTCTTAGGGTCGACGGCCCTGAAGGAGCCGATGCTAGGTGCAGCCTTCCACTCTCCTTCGATAAGAACTGGCCTGAGTGTCTCTCCTGCCATCTCATCCCCCCATTCCAAGCCTCTCCTGGCCCCTTCGGAGTACCGAGTGTAGAATCCGCACCGGCGCATTGAAAAGCCGGCCGGAGTCGACACCGAACGGGGTGCGCCGAGCTGAAGCCAGCCTACTCGGTGGCATGGCCCCGTGCTCGAGCGGGTTCTAGGAGCCCGGAGGTTCCATCGAGATGTTCCGACGTTCCCTGCCTACTGGCAAGTGTGCGCGGCTTCTGACGCCGGGCCGGGCGCGCGCAGCGATCTTTCTCGCCCTTGCCGCTGCCTTCCTCGTGCCCTCGGGGCCCGCCCGAGGCCGGGAGGGATGGCTTGGGGTCTATACGCAACCCGTGGATTCGCTCCCACCCTTGCCCGATTCGCTGGCTGCGATGCTTTCCGGCACGCGGTGTGGGCTTGTGGCTGCAGCTGTTATTCCTTTCTCGCCTGCCGACTCGGGCGGGCTGCTGGAGGGCGACATAATCGTAAGCATTTGCGGAAGACCCCTGCCTTGTCCGCCCGAGAGCGCCTCAGCGCTTTTGAGACACATCCTCTCGCTGAAGCAAGCCGGAGAAGCCTGCACCCTGCGGGTGATCCGCGATGCTCTCACGCGCTCCCTCTCGATCGACGGGGCCGCGGTACCACAGAGCCAGGCACGGCGATTCTGGCATTCTCCGGTCGGGCTGCTCGATAGCCTGCCTGCCGGCTCGGAACTTGTGGCGCAGTGCCAGAAGCACAGGGTCGTGACCGATCTGCCGATTGTGCTCGGCCCGAGGCCCTCGGCACGCTGGGAACCACCCCCGCCCAACGAGCGCATATTCCCGCGGTGGCTCTTTCAACAAACCAGGCTGCAGGATCTAGTGCGCCAGGTCACCGACGCGCAAGGCGTCCACGCCGAAACCGAGGATCTGCTCTCGCGGCTCAGACGCTGCCATGAGGGAGCAGACCCCTACAGACTGCCTGTGATGATCTACGTGCACCGCGACCCGACCAGGCTGGAGCCTGTCTCGCGCTACATCACCCGCAGCCTGGCTTCGGCTCCAAACCCGGCAGAGGCGGTAGCCAGGGCAGCGAAGATAGCGGCTCCGCAAATCTCTCTCTCCCTGCCCGCTGGCACCAGGCTGGCCCCCCCCGGCCCGGACCTGCCGCCCGAGCGAGCGGCGGCGGGTGTATTGGCGCAGGTGGAGTCGGTCCTCGCGGAGGCTGCCTCGTGGCATAGGCAGGCTTTCAGGGCCCTCAGTCAAGAGGAACGCTCGTTCCTCGAAAGCCACCGCTGGGACCTCTCCGACGCCTTTGCAAGCGAGGTCTACATACACTTCGATGAAGACAGGGACAGATTCGCCAGAAACAAGCGCACGATCGACCTCGCCCTCAAGGTCGACTATCGGGCACTAGCGGAGTGCGGCCAGCGTATGGCGCTGCTCACAGATCCGCAGTGGGCGCGAGCCGCAGCAGCGATCTTCCGCAGGGCATTCGCCGAGAGTCTGCAAAAGGCAGTCGTGATCGAGAAGGAAACGCCTGCTGGGGCGGTCATCATAGGCGGCATCGGAAACGACTGGCATAGGAGGACCGATGTAGCATTCCTGCTCGATCTGGGTGGCAACGACTTCTACACCGGGAATCCTGCAGGCTCCAACGGCTGGTCGGTGCCGCTTTCGGTCTGCATCGACGCAGCCGGGAACGATGCATATGAATCCACCACCCTCAGTGTCCAGGGCAGTGGCTGCCTCGGGGTGGGCGGACTCCTCGATCTCGAAGGTAACGACACCTACATAGGGCTCCAGTGGGCCCAAGGCACGGGCTACTTCGGCATCGGATGGCTCCTCGACCTTAGGGGCGATGACACATACCGGGGCCGGACCTTCTGCCAGGGAGCAGGCCTCTTCGGTATCGGACTGCTCCTCGATGGCTCCGGCAACGATCGCTACGAGGGTGACTGCCACGTACAGGGCGTAGGCTTCGCCCGCGGCCTTGGGGCCCTGGTAGACTCAGACGGAGACGACCACTACTACGCCAAGGGCCTTTACCCCACGGGCTACGGAGACGCCGGTATCTTCGACGCGTGGTCGCAGGGTTGCGGCATGGGATTCAGGACACTCGCCTCTGGCGGTCTCGGTATTCTTGTGGATGGAGGCGGATCCGACCGCATGGAGGCAGGCAACTTCTCACAGGGCGGCGGCTACTACTACGGATACGGAATACTCCATGCCCTGGGCCCAGAAGGCGACACCTACATAGGATCCAGATACAACCAGGGCTTCTGCGCGCACCAAGCAGTAGGCTGCTTCCTCGAGGACGGAGGCGACGACTTCTACACCACACGGCAAGGCGTTGCGCAAGGCCTGGCCTGGGACGAGTGCGTGACACTGTTTCGTGACAGGAGCGGAAACGACAGGTATGAGGGGGGAAGGTTCTTTTCGTTGGGTGCATCGGCACACAACAGCTTCTGTTTCTTCATCGACGAGCGCGGGGAAGACCAGTACTTGTACAAGCCTGGCCCCGCCAGGGCTGGCGGTAACACCTACCACGGAGGTACGAGCTGCAGTCTCTTCCTCGACCTTGCCGGAAAAGATACTTATACAGCTGAAGGCTTCGGCAATGATGCGTTCAAGGTCAAGCCGGAGTACGGCTTCTTCATCGACTGGGAGGCATCGGGTTCACTGGAGAACCTGTTGATGCAGATGCCCTGGAGAAACGAATGAAATACCAAATCGCTGGTGGAAGGATCATCCCTCCCCGGGTGGGAGCTGCGTTGCGGCCGATGCTCTGTCTGCTCCTGGCTGCCGTGCTCTTGCAGAGCAGTGCAGCACCACGGCTGTCTGGGAACTTCAAGGAGCACCTAGGAGCTGAGGCCCAGGCCGGATCAGAAGGGGAAGCCTGGCAAGAACTGTTTTCCGTATTGCAGACGGCAAGGGAAATCGCTGAGGCCAGCCCTTTTTCTGTCTGGGTTGAGGATGGCACGAGCTACACCGGCATTCCGCTCGGATACGCCGTTGTCGCCTCAGAGGCACGCATAGCACGTCTCGATTCGCTGAAGCAGGCCGTGCGGGCATTCGGCGATCCCCGAGGGGGCAGCCCTGCAGCCATGCCACCCCTGGTCGTGTGGGTGACAGCAGGTGTGCATGGCAACGAGCTTTCACCGCCACATGCAGCCCTCAGGATTCTTGAGGAGCTCACCGACCCCAGCGACCCCAGGGCCGCTTCGATACGAGACAGCACGATCGTTCTCATCGATCCGCTGCGGAATCCCGATGGCAGGGCCCGAGCGCTTTCACAAAGGGTCCAATGGCGCTCCCGCATCACGGTCGATGACCAACAGAGTCTCCACCACCGTGAGCTCTGGCCCACCGGCAGGGGAAACCACTATCTGATCGACCTCAACCGGGACTGCTTCGAACTGACCCAGCCCGAGACTAGAGCGAGAGCCAAGGCGCTGACAGAATGGGACCCGCAGCTCGTACTGGACATCCACGAGATGCGCCGCTGTGACACGTACCTCTTCTCCCCTCCACGACAGCCATTCCCGGCCTCGCTTCCTTCGCACATAGAGGCACTATGGAGGGATCTATCCTCGGAAGTCGCCCTGCAACTCGATGCGGAGGGCGCTCTTTTCTACACGGGTGACTGGCACGAAGTCCTGGCACCGGATCGCTTCGTTGCGTACAGCCTCCGCCGCGGTGCCGCAGCATTCCTTCTGGAAGCAGGCGCAGTAGATGCCGGGGTGCTGCGTTGCCCCGATGGGTCCGTACGCACCTTCGGACAGGCCATCGACCAGCACAGAAGCGCGGCGATGGCGCTCATAGAGGCAGCTTCGCAGAGGCGCACCGAGTTCCTGAGGGCATTCAGGGACTTCAGGGAGCAGGTGACAGGCGGCCGATGGGCCTGGAAAGAAGATGGCTACCGGCTTCTGGCAGGACTCCAGGATACCACGGCCGAGGCTAGCGGGTTCAAAAGCAGCGCCCAACGGGTACCCCACCCACCCGAGCTGCGCTGCGTCCTTTTGCCGCCGGCTGGAAACGCATCCCGCCTTAGGCACCTCGTAAGGCTTCTTCTGGCCCAGGGCATCAGCGTGGGACGTACAAAGACACAGGTCGCGCTTCCCAAGAGCGTGGACGAGCGGGGGCTAGAACACGGCCCAGATGCCTTTCCCGAGGGCACGTACGTAGTGGATCTGCGTCAGCCGCTGGGCGCCCTGGCCGCAGACTTGCTTCTGCCTGCAGGAGCGGTTCCCGAATCGTGGCTCGCCGAGGAGCGCGTGCTCCTTGAGGCAGGCAAGGCCACGAGCTTGTACAGTTATTCCACCTGGTCCCTGCCGATTCTATGGGCGGTCAAGGCCTGGTACTCCACCGTGCCAGTCCAAACTGAACCTGTGCTCGCCGCCGACCTCAGGGCTTCCACAGAGGCCGCTGATCCGCCGCCGGCAGTGGTCCTGGATGCTGCCTTTGACGGAGCACCACAGGTTGCCGCCGCGCTCGCCTCAATGGGCAGTGTTCCGCGGCTTGCATCGAAGACATTCCGCATAGGCGACAGGCGCTTCGCAGAAGGTAGTGCTATTCTCCTCCATCCAACGAGGCAGGCCTGGCTGACGCTGCGCCGACTGGCGGACAGCTACGACTTCGAACCCTTTGAAGCGCACTCGCTGCTGAGCGACGAGGGCCCCGACCTGGCAGGCCGCAGCATGATCCCGATGGCGAGGCCGTCGGTAGCTGTGCTGGCTGGTTCAGGCGTGTCCAGCACGGCCTTCGGCCGCATCTGGCATCTCTTCGATGCCCGAAGCGGGCTGCCCCTGACACTACTTCCGATCTACGGCCTAAGGCAGGCCTCGCTCCAAGCCTATACGACCATCGTCGTGCCCCAGCCGCCGCGCGACCGGACGGAGCGGCTGGCTAGGCTCATCGGACCCGCAGCGCGCTCGAGATTGCTGTCGTGGGTTCGCGAGGGGGGCGTGCTCGTACTCTGCGGGGACGCGATAGCCTCCTTCTCTGATGCAGAGGGCGAAGAGCCTCTCGGGCTAGCTCCCTTGCGCTGTTTGATCGAGGCCACAGGCTCCCTGTCTCCAACGTCCGGCGACTCTATGCTGGCGCAACTCCGGGCCCGCGTCACATCGGGCCTCTCGCATCTCTCGGCCGCCGACGCCGATCGGGCACTGCGCCGCTTCCAGCCGCCGGGTGCAGCACTGCTTGCAGAGCGGCTGCGCAGCTCCTGGCTGCTCGCAGGCCAGATGAGGAGATTCGCGGTGCCGGTCCGTTCCTCCTACGCTTACCTGGGCGGTGCCGAAACCGATATCGAGGCACGCTTCATAGGGCCAGAGGAGCTGTGTGCGAGTGGGCTTCTGTGGCCCGAGGCTGCAGCGCGGCTCGCGCGCTCGGATGCAGTAGCCGTCGAAAAGATGGGGAAAGGCGCTGTCATCTACATCGTAGGGGACTTCTCCAGGGGAAGCGTCGTGCTCGACAGGCTGCTTCTAAACGCGGCATTACTTGGCCCAACGCTGGCCACGGAGCGCAACAGATAGTGACACCCGCGCCAGCACCGCACGCATAAGGCAGCGCAAGAGCGAATCGCGGCCGGGCGCCAATCAATCTGCGTGGATCTCCAGGATGTCGCCATCCGCAACGACGTGATCGCGAGGAACGGAGAGTCCCTCGTGCTTCCCTGACCCCCAGAGGCGTGCGTACTTCATCTTCTCGCCGAAGTCCTTGTGGATCGCACGGGCAACCTCGATCACAGTGGAACCGGCCGGTAAGACGAAGGGCGGACCCTTCTCGAACTTCTGGCCCGGTTTCTTCGTGTAGACACGCACGACGCGCAGCTGTCGAAAGAGGATTTCGGGCAGCTCTTCGACGCCCTCGAGCTCACCCGCGGCCCCGATCACGACAGGAAACTGCTCCCCGAATGCACCCTTGAGGTCATCAGCCGCTTCGGGAGAAGCAGCATCGGCCTTGTTGCCGAAGATGATTGCCCGCTTCTCGACTACCGAGAACTGCCCTGGCCTCTCGCGCTCGGGCTCTGGGGTAATCTTGATCAGGTGCTCTTCCAGCAAAGCCAGGCAATCCAGCAGGCTTCCCACCGGATCGGGCGCAGTGAGATCGACGACGAAAAGAATTAGGTCGCAGATCCTGTAGGCGTTGAAGAGCCCCGGCTCGGTGTACTCGCGGGATAGCGGCGGCACATCGACAAGCTGGATCTTGACATCCTCGAACTCCACCATTCCCGGCAAGGGTCGCTGCGTGGTGTAGGGATAATCGGCGATCTGTGGATTGGCGTTTGTCAGAGCCGCAAGAAGAGTGGACTTGCCAACATTTGGTGCACCAGCCAGCAGGACTTGTCCCGCGCCCTCCCGCGGAACATGGAACAAATCGCGACCGCCCTTTTTCTTCTTCTGCTGGGCGATCTGCTCCATCTTGGAGATCCTGCGCTTCAGGTCCGCCTGCATCTTGTCGGTTCCCTTGTGCTTCGGGATGACAGCAAGCATCTCGCGCAGGATCGCGAGCTTCTCTGCGGGATCCTTAGTCTCGCGGAGCTTCTCTTCGAGCTTCAGGTATTCGGGCGAAAGGTTGGCCGGCATCTGGTCCGGTCTCCCTCAGTCAAGTCGTCCACCGAAGGCCCCGGCGCACAATCAATACCAAAAAAATCCCCGTGGCGGGATAACCGCCACGGGGCATGCGAGCTAGCAGTGGTTTTCTTCAAAGGCAGGTGAAATCGGCAAAGGCCGCCGGGAGGTTCATCCATGGTACCCTCATCCTTGGATGTCTCCCCTTATGTGAATCTGCCCGTACCCCCCAACCGCTCGCTCGTCGAAGATAACCGGCACCGCCGCCACGGCGCCGCTGGTTCCCAGGGTAAGACCCGAGGCGGATCCGCCCCCGACGACACGAAGGCTGATCTAAGCCTCAATGTAGGATTATGGCCCAAAGCCGGACCAGCGTCAAGATGCGCGGAGTCACTCGCAATCACCTAGAAAGCCTGTTCTCCCGCTATGCTCAGCACCGGCCTTCCCAAACCACCTTCACCCACCGGGCAGGCTAGGTCCACCCGGACAGCCTCCGACGAGCGTGCCCTCCTGCCGGCTAGGCGCAGCCCCAGACCGACACATTTCCTGACTCGCCCCCAACCGCCGGCACCCCTGAGCCATCCAGCATCAGCGAAAACCGCAGCCCCCACATCGATGAGCCCCGCGACATCGGCCAGCAGGGAAATCCGATCCTCCGCATTGACGAGCAGCGCCCGTTCGCCCCAGAAGGAATACGGCTGGAACCCGCGCAAGCCCTCTTCGGCCCCGAGGGTGACAACGTCCTGCACGAGGGCCCCCACTGCGAAGGCATACCGAATCCCCAGGCCCAGTGTGTGCCTTCCGAGGCGCAGGAACGATACCGCCTTCGAGTCCAACCTTCCCATCCGCTCATGGTCGCGACGGGAAGCGAACCAGCCGCTGCAACGCACCTGTACGACGCCATTGCCACCGGGGGCCGCACCCCACAAGAAGCGCCCTGAAACCCCTTTGATCCCCGCCCCCCAGTCTTCCCAACCCGGCCCTGCTCCAGCTGCCACCCTGACCTCTGGCCCCAGCGTCCAGTCCTCTGGAGCCCCAAGGGCCCTCACGAACCTTCGCACCACCGATCGTTCTACCAGCAGCCCGAAGGCTGGCCCCCCGAACAGTATCTTTGCTCGCCCGAAGGGATTCCCCTCGCCCACTGGTCTCTCGTAGCGCCCGAAGCCCCCCAGACCAACCCAGAACGAGCTGTGGCCGTCGCCGCCTACCACAAAGAGTGCATCCAGCCGCCCCTGTGCCCGCTTGATTCCGTGGAGAGGACCATCGGTCCCACCCCGCCGGTCGCGCATCCACCCGTCCAGGAAGAAACCCACCGCCTCCAGGGACACGGGGCTCCGGAGCCACGGGTCATCCCGCACCGACGCCTCCAGCCTGCTTCCTGCTTTCCCATCGGCGAAGCTGAGCGTCAGACGGCCCAGCCCCAACGGAGTCAGAGGGTCGCCGTAGCCGGCGTGGAAGAAGCTCCCATCCTCGTCGCGCCCCACGCCGATGGCGAGCCACTTTCCGAAACCAAGGAGGTTGTCGTCCTCGAAAGCCACGCTCCATCTGAGAAGGCTCCCATGGCGGCTGAAGTTCAGCCTTGGTGCCATAGTCCATAGGTCGCGCGTGAGAACCTGCACATCGAGAGAGCCAGCCACTGGAACCGCTCGCAGCTCCACCTCGGGGTGAAGGAAACCAAGCCTCCTAAGCCTCCTCGCCGAGGCATCGAGCGCCTCCTGCGTTATGCAGTCGCCGCGCCGAAAGGTGAGCGAACGGGCTATGACACTTGCCCGGGTGGTTGCGTGGATTGCGTTCGCCGCCCTTTGGTAGAAAGGGGCAAGGGGATTACCCGCGGCTTCTGGGAATACGTTCTGGGTGCGGATCCGGATGGTCCGGACAGGAAGGCAGAGCTCGCTTCCCGCAGCCGGCGGCGCATCTCCGCTTCGGCCGGTCGGCCTGGCAGCCGCCGGCGCTGCTCCGGCGGCTGCCAGAAATCCACACAGCAGAGTTGCGAGCACCCGCATCAGGCGTGTTGATCCGATCGGTCTCGTTTACGTAGAATCTTTGGCAACTACATCCATTGCTTCCTGCGGCTGGAACACGCCGCGGATAAGGGATTCCAAATGGCCCTTCGGAGGTCCACACTCAAGCGCCTGTATCTGATCGATACACTTCTGCGCTCGGGACAGTACCCCAACCGTCCGGAGCTGGCCCGGACCCTACGGGTCGCCCGCAGCACCGTTCAAAGGGACCTCGACGAGCTGAAGGGCCGCTTCGGCGCGCCGATTGTCTACGACAACGAGCGTCACGGCTACGCCTATTCGAGCAGCTTCATCCCCAAGTTGCCCGACCTGCCGTGGGACGATGCCCTCGGGCTGGCCGAGCAGGCTGCGAGGCGCGGCACACTCGCCGGCACTGCGCTGGCAGCATGCCTCTGGCGGCTGCGTCAGAAGGTGGAAGCGGTGCTGGAAGACATCCCCCGCCCCAGGGGGGTCCGCAAGATCCGGCGCAAGGCGCGCAAGCCGAAGGAGTCCTACCCCGCAAAGCCTATCCTCGCCACGTCCGTCCAGGTCGCCGTGCGCTTCGACGCGCGGGCAGCCGAGGAGATTGGCTCTTTGGGCGGGCCTGAGCCCAGTGAGGCGCAGATGCGCACAGACGGCGGGCTCGAGGCCACCTTCACCACCAGGGACCCCGAAGGCCTCCTGCTCTCTCTCCTTCGATGGGCGGGCCACTTCGAGATCATGAAGCCCCGATGGGTCAAGCGGCGCTACCTCAACCTCCTGCGCCGGCTGACCCGGCAGGCCGCAGGGGCTGAGGGCTGGCGCCGCTAACCCCGGCACAGGCGGCACTACACACCGCTGAGATCCCCTAAACCACAACCCATTGCCCCAGGAGGCCAGATGCAGCTGCCCGAGTCCAGAGCACCCCCGGAAAAGATCGAGCCCACTGGGGCCGATACTGGGTTCCGTAGTGGGCGCACAGGCCAAGGGAAAGGGCCCCGCACCCGGCGTGGGCTTCGAGACGCATCATGAAACCATCAACCGGCCCAAGGCCGTTTCATGGAGGCTGGGAAAGTGAGAAAGAAAATCACACTGCCCGATTCCAAGCTCCCCAAGGCCTGGTACAACATACTGCCGGACCTTCCGGAGCCACTGAAACCACCACTCAATCCAAAGACAAGACAACCCATAGGTCCGGAGGACCTGGCGGTCATCTTCCCTGCACCGCTGCTCGAACAGGAAGTCTCCATGCAGCGGGAGATCCCGATCCCCGAGGAGATCCTGGAGATCTACTCGATCTGGCGCCCGACACCGCTCGTGCGAGCCGAGCGGCTGGAGAAGATGCTTGGTACGCCGGCAAAGATCTTCTACAAGTACGAGGGAGCAAGCCCCGCGGGGAGCCACAAGCCCAACACGGCGGTGGCCCAGGCCTACTACAACAAGATCTCTGGCATAAAGAGACTCACCACGGAAACCGGCGCCGGCCAGTGGGGAAGTGCTCTTGCACTGGGCTGCTCGTTCTTCGGACTGGATCTGAAGGTCTACATGGTCAAGATCAGCTACGAGCAGAAGCCCTACCGCAAGAGCTTGATCCGCACCTGGGGCGCCGAGATCGTCCCGAGTCCCTCGCCGGACACCGCAGCCGGGCGCAAAGTGCTGGAGGAAACGCCCGACACACCGGGAAGCCTCGGCATCGCAATCAGCGAGGCGGTCGAAGACGCGGCTTCCCGCGAGGATACGAACTACTCGCTGGGAAGCGTGCTCAACCACGTACTGCTTCACCAGACGATCATCGGTCTCGAGACTAAGCGACAGCTGCAGAGCGAAGGCCTGAAGCCGGACATCGTAATCGGCTGCATAGGTGGGGGAAGCAACTTCGCGGGGATGGCTCTTCCCTTCGTACGCGATGCAATAAACGGTGAGAAGATCCGCTGTATCGCCGTAGAACCGACGGCTTGCCCGACGGTGACCCGAGGTCACTATCACTACGACTTCGGCGATACGGCCGAGATGACACCGCTTCTTGCGATGCACACGCTCGGGCACAGCTTCGTCCCGCCCGGAATCCATGCCGGAGGCCTCCGCTATCACGGCATGGCGCCCATCATCAGCCATCTCGTACGCCTGGGCCTGGTGGAGGCAAGAGCCTATCACCAGCTCGATTGCTTCGAGGCCGCCGTCAAGTTCGCCCGCGCCGAGGGTGTGGTGCCCGCACCGGAAACCTCTCATGCCGTAAGGGCTGCGATCGAGGAGGCCGAGCGATGCAAGAAGGAGGGTAAGGAAGAGACGATCGTGTTCAACTTCTCGGGCCACGGCTTCTTCGACATGAGCGCCTATGACGCCTTCTTCGCGAATCAGCTCTCCGACTATGCACTACCCGATGCGGACCTCGAGAAGGCGTGGGAGTCGATAAAGGATCTTCCCAAGCCCGAATAGGAGGGAAACGACTGAGACCAGAGGATGCACACCTCTTCTCATGGAGCGACCCCGGCGGTCGAGCAGCCGCCGGGGTCTTTTGCTTGTACAACACGCTTCCTGCCCACGTGGCGGCCCGTCGCCTCATGATGCACATTCGATCGTGACATCCCCGGGCGGCTCGATCCTGATCCGCGCAAGGCCGAAGGCTTCGACGACGGATGCGTTCGAGCGCAGATGATCGCTGACGCGCGGGCAGCGGAAGTGCATGCTGCGCCCCAAGCACGCCGCGGGAACGAGCAACTGGTCGGCCAGGTGCACGTCCACGTCGGCGCCCGAATCGACAAACCCGATAGCCTCGGCTGCTGCGCTCTCACCGAGGCGCTCGGCGGGAAGCCCGCGCCGTCCGTACGCGACGAAGCCGGCCCCAACCCACTCGTTCAAAGCATCGCTGAGGTGCACGAAGAGATATGCCCCAGGTCCTCCGGGTAGCCGCTTCACGCTGTAGTCCGCCCGCAGGCCGGAGAGGCGCTTGCGTGCAGACTCGATCATACGCCGCCCGACATGCTCCGGCAGGCCTGCGGTCACCGCCTCCACGCTCAGCCGAATGCGGGAGTCCTGCGGCCGCCTTAGGCCCCGCACGCACAGCTGCTCCGTATCGTGCCCCGTCAATCGCGCCGGACGGATGGTGAATGCAATCCTGCCGCCCCCTCGCGGGAAGAAACCGTGGCGCAGGAGCTTGAACGAGACCTTCGCACCCATTGCCCGCAGCGCCGCACCATAGATCCGCTCGAGGTACTCGAAAGGCGGTGCCCACTCGACGTGCGTGCCACCCGATACAGCCACCTCCGATTGGGTTCGGGCCAGCAGCAGCGGTGGTATCAGTGTTTGCGCCACCAGCGATACCGATCCTGCAGTCGGAATCTCATACTCGAAGCGCCCCCCGCGAATCGACCCGGGCTCGAACCGCAGCTCCTCCGAACCCACCCCTGCACCACTCGTTGTGGCGGAACAGACCTCCGCGGATGCCTGGACACAGACGAGGTGCTGGGGTCGCAGCCCGGGCTTAGGCCTGTGCGCACGGATCCGGCGGACCTCGAAGCCGCGGCCACTGGCAGCAGCCAGCGAAAGCGAGCTCCTGAGGATCTGGCCGCCGCCTGAGGCCCCATCTATCTGCAGCAGGCCACTCATTCCTCCGATGCACCCTCGGCCTCGACGAGAGGGCCCGGGGTGTGAAACCAGCGCCCGCCAAGGTGATGCAGCAGCCTCGCCCCGGACTCGACACGGAGCCGCTCCGAGAAGAACCCGGGCTCCGCCCGCGCCTCGAGGATCCGACCGAAGAAGACCGTATGATCCCCCACGTCCGTGCTGGAGTGTGTCTCACACTCGATCCACGCAGGGCACTCATCCAGTACAGGCAGCCCCAGATGGGGGGAGAGTCCGGGGCTGAGACCGAGGGCATCGAACTTATCCCCGTCGCGGCCAGAGACATTCCCCGCCTTCCAGACCAGATCCAGGTTCTCGAGCGAAGGCAGGTTGATCACGAAACCCCGGGCTTCGGCGATCACCTCGTGTGAGTACCTCTCTTTCCCGACACTCACCGCCACGATCGGAGGCTCCATCGAGACCGGCATCTGCCAGGCCACCGCAAGCAGCGTGCGCCGCGATCCACTGCTGGAACTGACGAGGACCACTGCACCCGTATTGAGCAATCTGTGCAGGCTCCCGCCGACTCTCACCTTCGCAGCGCCCTGAGCGCGACTCCCGGAATCAGCCATTCTCCGCTCCTCCCGCTATGCGCAATCCTTCCTGGCACTACACATGGGCCCCACCAGGCAATATGCTCCGGCTGCCGGCCCACGGGGCCCGGTGCGGAGCAGAGCCAAGCTAGGCGCTCGAGATGCTGCTTTCAAGAAGGCCCGCGCTTGCGTCGCTGGGCCGGCGGCCCCGGAACCAGGAGGGAGGATGAAGCCTGCGGTCGTGAGAGTCGGGCACATCGAGATCGGCGCCGGAGAGCCCGTCATCCAGTCCATGGCAACGGCGCGCCCCGAGGACCTGGAGGCCGCCTGGTCGGAGATTCACTCGCTCTCGGATGCAGGCTGCGAGCTGATCCGCTTCGCCGTTCTCTCGGATCGCTCCATCGAAGCACTCGCAACTCTCAGGGAAAGGGCACGGAAAGAGGGCCTCAGAATCGCCCTCGTGGCCGATGTGCATTTCATCCCCAGGCTTGCAGAGCGGGCGTGCGGAATAGTCGAGAAGGTACGCATAAACCCGGGCACCTTCGCGCGAACCAGCGAGGAGGCAAGCCGGCGATTCGCGGCCCTGGCCGCGAGGCTTGCGGAAACCAAGACGGCCCTCAGGATCGGCGTCAACCAGGGCTCCCTGCCCCGCTACATGATCGAGCGCTGGGGCGCCGGCGCAAGGGCCATGGTGGAGACGGCCCTCGAGTACATGGATCTCTGCGTCTCCGCGCGTTGTGCACCGGCTGTGATCTCGCTTAAGGCTTCGGATCCTGTGATAGCGCTCCAGGCGAACCTGAGGCTCCTGGAAGCGATGGAGGCCAAAGGCCAGAGGTGGCCGCTGCACCTGGGTGTCACAGAAGCAGGCTCGGGGCGGGAGGCGATTCTAAAGAGCATCGCCGGCATTGGCCCCCTCCTGGCTGCGGGGGCAGGTGAAACCCTGCGGGTCAGCCTCACCGGCCCGCCCCAGGAGGAGATCCCCGTTGCCAGGGGCATCCTGCAAGCGGCAGCCCGCATGAGGGAAAGAGGTCCGCTGCCACTGAGCAGCCTTCTGCACGAGGAGACCAGAGCAGGCGCCGCCGCGCCGCCCCGAGTGGAAGTGCGGGTTTCGGAGGGTACGAAAGGGGCGGCCGTCGAATCTTTGTTCTCGGAAGCCGATCAAAGCAGGCGCCTCGAGTCGCTCATCGTTCCAGCCAGCGCCCCGCCCGCACTGAAAGATTTGTCTATCCACCTCTGCAGGCGCGTGGGGATCCCGTGCTGGCTCGAAGCCGATCCGGCTGCCGGCGGGGCGCTGCCCGATCCAGCCGGGGCGGACGGGCTGGTGCTGCGCATGGATTCTTCCAGTGCACCATCGCAAGCAGAACTGCGGCAGGTGATCCGGCGGGCAGGTTCGCTGCCGCTGCGGCTGAGGTTTGCACGGGCAGTTCCCTCTAGGGGAGTGCTGGCCGATCTCTCCCGAGGCGCGAACATTCAGGGGATCATTGCCCCAGCACGCGCAGCGACGGAGCTGGGCCACCTCGAGATAGCTTTTTTCGCCGAGCTCGAAGGCGATCCATGGAAGGATGCAATCTACGTAGCAGCCCCTTTGATGGCGCGCAGCCTCAATGGCGTGCTAGTACCAGCAGCATGGCCCCCACCCACAACCGTTCCCGATGAGCCGGGACCCGCAGGAGAAACCCTCGGGAGCCAGGACCCCCTTGTTGCCTCCTACAGCGGACCTCGGGCCTCCGTGGAGTTCGCCTACGACCTGCTGCAGGCGGCAGGGCGCAGGAAGAGCCGGCTGGAGATCGTCTCCTGCCCCGGCTGCGGGCGACTCGAGTACGACCCACAGCCGCTCATCCGCAGACTCAGGGAGAGGCTCTCAGGCCTGGCAGGCGCCACCGTTGCGGTCATGGGCTGTGCCGTCAACGGCCCCGGGGAGATGGGCAGCGCGGATGCCGGGGTTGTGGGCACCTCGAGTGGAAAGGTAGACCTCTACATCCAGGGCAGCCGGGTAGCCAGGGGGCTCTCGATTGATGAAGCGGAACGGATGCTGGAAGAGTACCTGCGATCCCTCCGCCCGGGAGCCGACTGATCCAGCGGCGATGGACGCGAAGCGGGCTCCGTAAGGCCTGCCAGCCCAGGAGAACCCTGGGATCGGCATTGAGAACTCACATGCCGCGGTGATAGCATCCGGTCTCCGCCGTTGCCGCTCCCTCAGCGCGCTGCACGTGGGCCGCGGCGCTGGGGCTGGCGCAGCAGCGCGGAAGCCTGCTGCGGCGGCCCCGCTGCAGGGAGCGAGCGGAGCGGCGCATTGGAGGAGTGCTGGCGAGAGGGAACATTGGCGAGGGGGTCATGGACAGGGAAGACCTGCCGGCAAACGTGGCCGAAAGGCTTGGACGCCGCCCCCTCCTGCCCCTCCCAGAGCCCGACGTCCGCAGGCAGCTAGAGCGACTGGGCCGCGTATTCCTTGATCTCACGCTCGAGACGATGGCCTCTTCACCCAAGCGGCCTCCCTTGCCCCAGTTTCCCGCTGGCGGCGGCTCGCTGCCCCTCGGAGACCGATATGAACCCCCCGCAGAAGGCCGCAGCGCCGATCGTCTCATCGAAACGCTCCGAGAGAAGATTCTCCCCTACACCCTCAACGTGGGAAGCCCGGGCTACGCGGGTCACATGGACACAATCGGAAGCGCCATCGGGGCTTTCTCCGACATGCTCGTCTCGGCGCTCAACAACAATATGCTCTGCTGGGAACTGGCGCCCGTTTTCACGCAAATGGAGTCCCAGCTGCTTGGCTGGATCACAGAGGCCATCGGCTGGGACCGACGCTCGGCCACCGGTTTCCTGGTGAGCGGCGGCAGCCTGGCTAACCTCAGTGCCCTGCTTGCAGCCCGGAACCAGAAGATCGGCCCCCTTTGTCGCAGCAAGGGGCTCGCTGCCGCCCCAGGTCCACCGGTAGTACTGGCTTCGGAAGAAGCCCACTACTCGATCGACAAGATAGCCAACGTCTTGGGGCTCGGTTCCCAGGGCCTGGTGCGCGTCGCTACGGACGAACGCCTGCGGATGGATCCTGCCGCGCTGGAAGCGGCCATCGAGCGCGAACGGCGCAAGGGCAACTGGCCCTTCTGCGTGGTTGGGATTGCCGGAACGACGGTCAACGGATCGATCGACCCACTGCCCGAGATAGGCCGTATCGCTCGGAGAGAGGGGCTGTGGCTCCACGTCGATGCAGCCTACGGGGGCTCACTCCTCGTCTGTGGCGAGGGCCGGCACGAAGATCTGCGCGAGCTGCTGCGCGGAATGGAGATGGCCGACTCGGTGACGTTCAACCCGCAGAAGTGGCTATTCGTGCCCAAGGTCTGTGCCGGTGTCTTCTTCCGCGAGGCCGAAGCAGTTGCCGATGCCGTCCGGCAGACCTTCCCCTACGCGGGAAGCCACAGCGAGGGTGTTCTGGATCCCCGGCGCAACATCGGCGAGTACACGATCCAGGGCACAAGGAGGGTCGATGTCCTCAAGCTCTGGCTTACTCTCGAGCACTTCGGCCTCGACCTGCTCGCCGATCTGATAGACCTCGGAATCGAGCGGGCCCGCTGGTTCGCATCAGAGGTAAGAAGGAGCGACGAGCTGGAGCTACTCTGCGAGCCCCAGCTGAACATCGTCTGCTTCCGCTACAGGCGAAAGGACGCTTCGGGCGGCAACCTGGATACCCTGAACGCCCGCATCCATGAGGCGCTGGCAAAGGAAGGCTCTTACTGGGTCTCACTACCGCGCCATGCTTCCGGCAGATGGCTGCGGCTGGTGATCCTTCATCCTCTGACGGGCCGGGAGGTGCTTTCGGGGATCCTCAAGCGGGTCGTCGAACTGGGCCGGAGTCTCGGCGGCGCCTGCTGAAGGCCCTAGCATCAGCGGCGAACCACATACGCGCCCGCTCAGTCGCGACCCATCCGCTCCATCCGGTACCGCCCCGAGGCAGAAACGAAGGCCTCGAACAGCCTGCGAGCGTGCTCCTGTGAGGGCAGGTCCTCGGGATGCCACTGGACTGCCAGGAAGAACCTGCCTTCGGATCTTTCCAGTTCTAGAGCCTCGATCGTTCCGTCAGGAGCCCACGCCGTCGGCCTCAGGCCCTCGCCGACGGTGTCCAGGGCCTGATGGTGCAGGCTGTTCACCTCAATGCGCTCTTCCCCCACGATCCCGCGCAGCAGGCTGGACTCGGCGATCGTGACGGAATGAGCCAAGTGATCCCGCGGGTGGTCCTTGCAGAGTGCGTGCTTCATGGCCTCCGGGCGCTCCTTGGCTATGTCCTGCACCAGGGTACCCCCGAAGGCGACGTTGACGACCTGCATCCCCCTGCAAATCCCAAAGAGGGGAATCGCCGAGTCGCGCACGAGGCGCATCAGGTGAAGCTCCGTCAGGTCACGCTCCTCATCGACCTGCCCGCACCACGGGCGCCTCGACCGACCATAGAAACGCGGCTCGATGTCACCGCCTCCTGGAAGGCAGATTCCATCAACTGTAAGCCCGGTTCCATCGGCGCGCAGGAGATCGGACAGCAGAGCTCGGGTCTCCGCCTCAGGACCAGGCTGCAGGGGCACGGGGATTCCGCCAGCCCTGCGGATCGCTTCGAAGCAGGAGACGTTCATACCGTAGCGGACGACGTGATCGTCCTTCTCGGGCTTGTCGGTCATGAGCACGACCAGGATCCGTGGAGCCTGAACCATGCCACCGCCTCCGGTCATCGGATACCCCCAAAGTTTTCCTCGCGCGAAGGCCCCCGGTGGGCGCTGTTCATCCCTCAGGGACAGGCGGCCGGGCCACCGGTGCCACCGGCACGAGTGCCCCGGGGCCCGCGCCCGCCGGCCCAAGGCTTTCGTTGAGAGTGCTCCAGACCGATACTTGATCGGGACCACCCTCTCGATGGGGCGCGCTCGAAGATAAGGGAGGCAGGAGATGAAATACAGCACTGCGTGGCTTGCACTGGCCGCTGGGCTTTACGCCGCGGTCGCTCTTGGCGGATGCTCCCGCGTCGCCGTCCACACCATCGTCGATCCCGAGGCGGACTTCGCATCCTATTCCACGTTCGACTTCCTTCCAAACGGAGGTCCGAAAGGTGGCCCCGGCCACGGCCGCACCCTCAGGGATCCTCTCTACTACTCCTACGTCCAGGAAGCGATAGCCGAGGTCCTGGCGGAGAAGGGATTGAAGCGGGTCCGCGGGAATGCGGACCTGGTCATCGCGTACAAGGCACTGACGCGCAGGCAGGCCGAGGTTCTCCCACCCATCTATGGTGTCGGATGGCGCGGGCGTGTCTATGTCGTCGCCCCCGGCCACGTCGCCTGGTACCGGGAGGGCACGCTCGTGATCGATGCGATCGATACCAGAACGAGACACACGGTCTGGAGAGGCGTGGGAACGGGCGCGATGAGGGACATGCGGCCAGGTGAGGACCTCAAAGCGGCCGTGCGCGAGGTGATGGAACGCTTCCCTATGCAGCGTGCCGTCAACGACTGAGTTTGAGGTCCACCACCGTGTTCATCATCTCGCGGCTGCGGCCTGCGCTGATGAAACAGTCCCTTTCCGAACGCTGCGCTGCGACCTCGAAGCCCTCCCAGCGGTGAGAAGGGAGGATCTCGAGAAAGCGGGCTACGGCCGCGGTATCGCCGACGGCCTCGAGGTCCACGTGATACGGCGGGAAGCAGGTGCCTGTGGTGTGGCGCAGGAGGCTGCGCGAGGCCAGGCGCAGGCCGCCCTCAGTGATCAGGGATGTGAGCTGTCTGCCGAGTGATATCCAGCACTCCGCAGCCATCTCCTTTACGCTGCCTATCTGCACGAACAGCGGGCTCTTCCCGGATGCCCGCCCGTGCAGGGCCGCATCCAGATCGGCGGCCGCAAGGCTGTCGGCGATGGCCGGAAGCCCGTAGTCGTGCTCGCTCGTGTGGCATCCTCCGACTATGCGCTTCTGCTCCCCCGGATCCTCTTTGCCGGATGCCATGAGAAGTCCTCCCGCCAGGAGAGCCCCCAGCAAGAGGGCCACCGGCACCGAATGTCTAGAAACCATCTCGTCCCTCCAGATAGATGAGCGCGCCCCGCACGCCTTGGCACCATCGGGAGCCCGCCCCGGGGCAACCGCCGGGCCAAGCAGCCAGAATCCCGACGGTGTGCGCCGCATCCCGAGGGCGCCTCGCGAAGACCGGTCGGCACCTACTGCTCCGCCGACTCCTCGAGGGCCGCTTCGAACTCCCTCAGTACGAGGGGATCGGTTTCATCCTGCATGTAGAAGCGTACAACATCCAGGGTCGCTGGGTCCCCCATCCGCACGAGCCAATGCACAGCTGCAGCTCTGGCGCCTGCTTCACAGAGGGCCTCAACCGAATCCTTCGAGTCGCCCACGCACAGAGACTGGCCCTCGAGAAGAGAGAGCAGAATCCGCCGCGCCCGCCCGCGGGCGGCCACATCGGAGGCGCCGGCGCTGTCCCTGAGAGCGTGGGCGCAGAGCCCGAGCGTCCAGACAGCCTCCCTGCTGAGCTCTCCTGCATCTTCGCAGAGCCACTTCGCAACGGCCTCGATCCCCGCAGCCCCAAAGCGGCAAAGCGCCGATGAAGCGGCAGTCCGGACCGTGGGCCACTTATCGGAAAGCAGCGCCGCCAACTCACCCACCGACGCAGTATCCCGCAGGGCCGCAAGCGCCCCGATCGCCGCAAGCCTCATCCTCTCCTTCGGGTCACGCAAATACGGCCTCACCTTCTCTGCCGAGCGGCTGTCGCCGCAACGTCCCAAGGCCCAGACAATCCGCCGGCGGTGCTTCCTGCAGTTGCGCGCTTCCAGCATCTCCTCGAGCACAGGGCGTGCTTCGTTGGCTTTCAGGTCCCCGAGGAGTGCGATGGCATTGCCGATTCTCCGCTTGGCCTCCTCGGAACAACCGCGCTTCAACTCCTTTATCAAGCCTGCCGCGAAGCTATCGGGCCAGGCCTTGCCAAGTTCGCGGATCGCCCTGTACTCGAGGCCGCTTCGCGTTCCGAGCTTCCCCTTCAATACGTAACGAACGGCCTCCATACCCTTTGCGATCAGGGCCTTCCGCGCCCTTCTTACCTTCTCCTTGGCACTTCCCACCTCCCACAGCGATGCTGTCTCGAAGAGCTCCTCCACGCTCCGGGCCGAGTCCTCCGCAGTGAGCTCTATCTCAGGCACCACTTCGCCCGGCATCTCGATGTCGCGGTCGAGATCGATGCCGATGGCTCCTACGTCCTGCGTCCACGCTGCCCCATCGTGCGCGGGCGAGCCTACCGGATACGTGTCGTGGCCTTCGAGGTCCAGGAAGACACCGACCCCGCAGAAGCCGCGCGCCCAGTTGAGGTAGCCCTGGCCGTGCCCGGGCGTGGCGTAGCAATCGTCGCCCAAGGCGTCGATGAAGACACCGACTGAGTTCGTGAGGCTTATGCCCTGACCGTCGCTCACTACGTAGTAGTCCTTGCCTGCATCATCGAGCAGGAACCCCACCGAGAGGTCGTGGGCAGTGCCTTGAACAACCCCGTGCTTGCTCACGTACTGGTCGTCGCCACCACGGTCGTGCAGTATCCCCGCGGCCAGGTGGATTCCAGCGCCTTGGCCGTAGTGGGCCGCTAGGTAGCGATCGTTTCCGCCCCCGTCGTAGAGGAAACCCAGCGAGTACCAGTAGCCTGCCCCCTGCGCGTAGACCTCCGCGTCGTAGAAGTCGTTGCCCTCGAGGTCGAGGAGCAAGCCCACACCACCGCCTGCCCGCGGCCTGAACCCGATGCCGAAGCCCTGCGAGAGCGACTGAAAATCGTCTGGAAGAAGGGGCCTGTGCAGGTAGCGGCCCCCTGCGCGGTACGTGTCACATCCCGAGCGGTCGAGCAGGAGGCCGGCTCCGAAGGTGGAGCCGAAGCCTTCGCAGTATCGCTCGCCCTCGTAGGTGTCGTTCTCATCGTAGCGGATCGGGCGCGCCCCCGTGCCCGGCACCGGCACGAGCCCCGCCTCGAACGCCCGGTCCGGTTCGGGCTCCACTGCAGGCGGCGCCTCTTCGGGCGACCAGTCGATGAGGGCTCCGGCTCCCACACACCCAGCACCCAGCCCGAAGCAGCCTACACGGAAGCGGTCCCTGCCACCTGCATCGA
>CAYMBA010000028.1:0-22418 GCA_964388535.1 uncultured bacterium
ATTGAGGAAGCAGATGCGGACATCGTTCCTTCTCTCCTTACCGGCAGCCGCGATTGTGGCGCTGATCACAGGATGTGGCGAACAAGATCTGTACGCGCCTCCCGAAGCGCCCTACTCGATAGTCGGTCGTGCTGAACTCCCGTCGGAAGCGCAGGATGTCGCCATCCTCGAAAACTCCAGGGGGGTTTTCGCTTACGTGGCCGCTGGCCAGGGCGGACTCCAGGTAGTCGACATCACCGACCCAGCACACCCGCGGGTGATCCGATGGATAGACACGATCAAGTTTGCCGAGAGCGTACGCGTTGCTCGCACGCACGATCCTGACGGAACACAGCGAGATATCGCCTTCGTAGTTGAAGGGACCGAAGGCATCACGACCTACGACATAACAAACGTCCCCGACGAATTGATCGACTTCCACCAAGGCACGACAGCTGTGGATGGGAACGGCCTGTGCATTGTCCTTGCCGAGTTTGTTACAGACCCGTATTACGTATACCTTGCAGACAGCTGGAAGGGCATAAGAGTGTTCCGCTCGGTACCTGAGATACCCGGGCTCCTCGAGTACCTTGCCTTCACGAGCGCCCACGGGTACACGAAGGGTCTGGATGTGGTCGAAGGATTCGCCTTCGTGGCCGAGGATCAAATGGGCGTGACCGTAATCGACGTCCGGAACGTCCGCATCGGAGGAATGACCGAAATAGGCAACTTCGACACCCCGGGCAACGCGCTAGCCATAGACGTAGAAGGCGGCTACGCCTTCGTGGCCGACGGAGAAAGCGGGTTCAGGGTGATGCGCGTCGAGGAAGACCACACCCTCACAGACGTCGCCCATCTGGCGCTTTCGGGCGAGTGCCGTGACATCGTGGTCCGCCGTGGCTACGCGTTCCTTGCGGCCGAAGACGCCGGTCTGCACGTCGTGGACGTCAAAGACCCTGAGGACCCTGTTTGGCTCGGAAACGTCCCGACCTCGCACGCCGTCGGGGTGGACGCGACCGAGGAGAACTTGGTCTGCATCGCAGACAGGGACGAGGGAGTGATCGTCTTCCGCGGACCATCCGTAGCTCCGGATGTAACCCCCCCGTCTGCGATCACCGACCTCGACTACAGGCTCAACGAGGATCTCACCTCCCTCACCCTCGCCTGGACCGCCCCAGGAGACGATGGCAGTGAAGGCACCGCATACGCTTACGACCTGCGGATGAGCACCGAGGAAATCGCCGACTCCACTTGGGAAGAAGCGGAGCAGATCCTGCGCCGGCCCCAGCCGAAACCGGCAGGAAGAAAACAGACTTGCCCCGTATCAGGGCTGGCGGCAGGGGGTACGTACTACTTCGCCATCAAGACCAGGGACGAAAAGGGGAACTGGTCGGAGATCTCGAACTCGCTTGCTGCCTTCATGACCGCCCCGATGCTCTTCAACCCCTCGGTCCGTCCTCCGATCGGCACACCTGATACACTATTCACCTACACGGTACAGTATGCCGACCCCGAGGGTGATGAACCTGTGCTACACACTGTGGTCATAGATGGGACACAATACGAGATGGCCGAGGTAGACCAGGGTGAGGGAGCCGGCGACACACTCTACTTCGCCTACCAGACAACCCTCGGATGGGGATCGCACGAATACCAGTTCGTCTTTGACGACGGACATGGCCCAACTGTGAAAACGGAAGTCTTCTCGGGGCCGGTGATGCCGCCCGATCCGTTTGAGACCTTCCAAATGGTCACAGCCCTCGAAGACACCACTGTTTTCACAATGGGAAGCCCCGAGGGCGAAATGGGACGGGACAAGGATGAGACGCAGCACGAAGTGACCCTCACGAGACCCTTTGAGATCTCTACAACCGAGGTAACACAGGTTCTCTTTGCGGAGCTCATGGGCTTCAACCCTTCCGATTTCACAGGCCCCACTCGACCGGTTCATGGTGTCACCTGGTTCGACGCCGTAGCATTCTGCAACGCCCTCTCCGATCACTTCGGCTACGAACATGCCTATGACATCACGGCTGCCGTATACGACGGCGATCACATAGTCGCCGCCCTGGTCACATGGAATAGGGACGCTGACGGGTTCAGGCTCCCGACGGAGGCCGAGTGGGAATACGCCTGCCGTGCGGGGAGCCAAACAGCACTTTGCAATGGCGGTCTGAGCGTAGAACACTGCGAAGAAGACCCCTTGCTGGACGCGGTCGGATGGTATTGTGGCAACAGCGACCGAGGCACTGGACCCAAGCCCCAGGACTGCGGGTTGAAGGAGCCGAATGCCCTTGGGCTCTATGACATGCACGGCAACCTGTGGGAATGGTGCTGGGACGCCTATGGGGAGTATCCTGAGGGGCCTGTCAGCGACCCTTATGGGCCCGAGGATCCACAACCCGGTGCCCAGAGGGTGCGAAGGGGTGGGAGCTGGTACTACTTCGCCCGCTCGTGCCGCTCGGCATCGCGCGACCCCTTCTGGCCCGGCTCATCGGACAATACAGTGGGATTCAGGGTGGCACGGAACATAGCCGGAGGCACCGACTGAGGTCCCGTTGAGTCGCTGTGGTGCGGCAATCGCTAGGAGGGATCGAGCACATAGCGGCCACTTCGCAGCCTCCGCTGCGCAAGATCGAAGTACTCCGGGGCGATCTCGAAGCCTATGAAGCGTCGTCCCGACTCCTTGGCTACCAAGGCCACCTGGCCGGAGCCAAGAAAAGGATCCAGAACCAGGTCGCCCGGCTCACTCGAGTAGGCGAGAATCTTCTCTATGAGCTCCCTCGGCAGCTTTGTGGGCGTCTTCAGGGCACCGTGCCAGTACTCGCGCTTTATCACCCACACATCTTCCTTGTCCATGTAGTGCAGAGAGCGGCCGTCAGGCCCCCTGGCATCCTTGCTGAATCGTGAGAATGGGAAGAACTTGCGCAGCCGGTCATCCTTGCACACGTACAAGCAGTGATAGTGGGACGTGACGAAACGGCGCTTTGTTGCAACTCCGAACTGGTACTTCCAGATAATGTGGTTGACCATCTGGAACCCGACCTCATCGATGGCGATCAAAACGTCCTTAAGGTTGTTCCACCCAGAGAAAACATACATGCTTCCTGATCCTTTGAGCACCCGGAAGGCCTCTTTCATCCACGACGTCGTGAAGGAAAGATACTCGTCCCTTGTGATCTCCCTGTAGCCCTCAACCACCCTTGAGGCAGTCCTGTTGTAGTTGCTCCGCCGGGCCTTGAAGTCGATCGCGAAAGGCGGATCCGTAATGATGAGGTCGACACACTCATCCACCATCGACGCCATACCCACGCGGCAGTCGAGGTTGTATATGCGATCGGGACGTACGACGAGCCTCTTTGTGCTCACACTCACCCCCTACAGAGACAAAGCCCCAAGCCGCATGACCCATCGGGGAGCCAGAGCCATCGGTCCCACATTCGCCCGGAAGCCCCCCTGACGGACCTCTCACACCCTTGCGACGAGCCGGCTAGCCACCGGCAGGAGGCACTTCTGCCAGGCTTACGCTCACATAGTTGCCCGCATAGTCGACTGCAGCAACCTCCAATGAGCGAAGAACCTCTCCGGCCGCAGGCCCGAGACCGGGCAACCTGGCAACCCATAGCTCCACGCGCTCCTCCCGCCCACGCCTCCCGCCCGGCTCGGCTGAAGGGCCCGGGGCGGCCCCGGGGCGAGCGAAGTACCGGGCTGCCGGGGGAAGCCGCTGCAGATCCGGTTGCCCCGTGATACCACTTGCCCCCTGCTCCGCTCCCCCGATCCCCTCCCGAGCCGCGTACAGCCACCCATCGAGGCGGGAACCCGGAAGAGGGGGAGCACCCGGGAGCCTGAGGCGGACCCACTGGACTGCGACGGCCTCGGCCACAGCAAGCCGCAACAGGAAGCCCTGCGCCTCAGGCCAGGGATCCACCCGAGCCCAGTGGAAAGCCGGAACGCTCATGAAATCGGCAAGAGCGACATGGTAAGGGGAGTAGCCACGGCCCATCCTGGCAAGGCTGCGATAGGTCGGCCGTGAAGCCGCTTCTCTGGCAAACGCCACCGCCCTTGCGAAACGCGAGCAGGACTGCGCCTGGGCCCCGGAGGGAGGCCGGCTTCGCTTTCGCGGCCGCCTGGAGACCACCGTCTTCCCCCTGACCCTACGGACGACGACCTCACCCAAGGCGCCCCTCAGCCCCGCGATGACCGAGCCTTCATCTGCAATCGCCATCTGGACAGCCCCTTCAGTCGGTACCAACCTTCCGCGAAACAGGAGGCAGCAGAAGCCCCGTAGGCCATTATCGGCTAATCGCCTTGAAATGCAAGTAGTAATGTCGATGACGGTCTCACTACGGTTTCAATATGGTTTCATGACGCTTTTACGCATCGAATCTGAGCATCTGACTGCCAGTCCTGGCTTTTCTGCCGACGTTCACTTCCCTTTGCGAGCCCCGGCCACCTGAGGCCGCCACCACCATCCAGGATGCTCCCCCTATTCCCCCGGTCCCGTTCCGCGGCCTCTCCAAGGCAACTGGTCCCCATTGCGCGGCGCCAGGTTCCTCCCTGGCGCCCAGGGGCTTCAGCCCCGGAGTTCGGTCCGCGCACCTATCCTTTAGAAAGCAGACAGCCTCGCCGATCGAGGGAGGGGCTGCAGGATGCAGCCTGCATTGGAATCGGAAAGGAAGCCGGTGCAACCACTGGGCTGGCCATGACGCATTCCCGTCCAACCGCAAGCCCCCTGCTCTGGGCTTGCCTCTGGGTCGCGCTCTCCCTCACAGGGTGCGGGCTCAAGGACCAGCTCACGCTGCCTGCTGAAGCGCCGTCGATCGGCGAACCTCACAGAGGTACCCTCTGGGAGGAGGGAGATCTGGCTTGGGTCTCTTGGAGGCCCCTCGACCCGCCCGGCACCCGGTATGTCGACCTCGACCTCCTCTACGGGGACTCGAGCGCCCCAGAGGTGATGCCGATAGCGCGCCGCGTGAGAGACAACGGAGCCTTCCAGTGGCCGTGCCGCTTGCCGGCTCCGCGCGTGGGGCAGTCCGAAGACTCGCTCCTTCGCTGCCGGCTCAAGATCTCATGGAGCAGCGGTGAAGGCCTCATCTCCGAGATGTTCCGCATCCAGCCCCGTCGTTGCCCCTGCGTGCTCGAAGTGACGCAGCCCGACAGCGGCGAGATCCACCATCCTGGAGATGTGGTCAGCCTCCGATGGAGGCAGACAGGGTGGTGCGGCTCAAGGGTGCAGATCGGCCTCGAGTCATCCGCCACGACCGTCACCCTTGCCGACTCGGCGCTCGCGACTGGCGCCTGGCTATGGAACATCCCATGGCACCTCCCCACCGGCACCTACGCCTTCACGATCACCGACCTTCGTTCAGGCGCCCGCGTAACGAGCCCTGCCTTCACCGTCGAGGATGCTGCACCTCGGCCATGCTCCTTGAGGGTCATCTCTCCCAACGGCGGCGAGTGCCTGCAGGCGGGTGAGGCCTGCAGGATCCGCTGGGAAGCAGCGGGCGAATGCCCAGGGCTCGTCAGAATCGACCTTCTTAGGGGTGAAGATCTCTGCCTCACGATCGCCGAAGCAACGCTCAACACCGGCCGCTACACATGGTTCGCGGAGGGCTGCGGTACGGGCAACGACTACCGGATCCGGATCGCGGCAGAAGGGGTCTCAGGGGATGTGAGCGACTCCACCTTCACGATCGTGGATCCGGGCAGTGCAGATTGCAGGATCCTCCCCCTGTGGCCAAGCAGCGGTGATACCCTGCTCGTAGGCTCAACGGTCGAGGTCCTCTGGGACACTACCGGAACCTGCGGCCCTACAGTAAGGATCGACCTCCTTCGAGATTCAGAACCCTGCACCACGCTCGCCCGTGCAGCGGAGAACAGCGGATCTTTCCCGTGGCTTGTCGGTATCTCTTGCGGCGAGGGAACATACACGCTCCGCTTCACGGACAACTTGACCAATGTCCCGTCTGAATCGCAACCCTTCGCAATCAGCTACGCTTGCTCCCTTCAGGTTCTCGCCCCAAGCCCCGGGGAAGTCTGGATGGAGGGCAGCAATCAGCAGATAACATGGTCCTGCTGGGGCCTTTGCCCCCAGTCGTTGGACCTGGATCTGCTTCTTGCAGGGACACCGTGTTTTCGCATCGGCTCGAGCATTCCAAACACCGGGAGCTTCGAATGGACAGTAGAAGGATGCGGAAACGCGGAATCCGGCTACAGTGTGCGCATCAGCTCGGGCGACACGATCCTTGCGACCAGCCCAGGCACATTCACCATTCTGAAGCCGTGTTCGGTCGACCTGCTCTTCCCAGTCGGCGGCGAGGAGCTCATAGCAGGGAGTCCTGTCCGCATCAGCTGGGATCGAAGCAACGCCTGCGGCAGCCAAGTACGAATCGACCTGCTTCGCAACGGCACCTTCTGCAGGTGCATCGCGCAGGCAGCAGAGAACTGCGGCCACCTCTACTGGGTCGCATCGCAGTGTGGGGGCAACTCGACCGGCTACCGTATCCAGGTAACCGACCTGTCGAGCTCGGCTAAGGCCATCAGCGGCTCCACATTTCGTATCGTCGCCCCGGCTATGATCACCGTACTCCCTACAGACGGCATCCTGGCGGCATCGACGAACTGCGGCTCACTGGCCGCGGTCGAGGCATCCGGCACCCGCGCATCGGTCACCGCCCCCCCGGCCTGGGCGCAGTGCCTCACTGGCCAGTGCATTGCGCTCGAAGGGCTGGGCTCATCGATCGTCCTCACGGACCCCTCCTCCGATGGCTTCTTCATCGACCCTTCCTGCACGGGGCTGAGTGTATCCATCGAGGGGATGGCCCAGGAGGCAACAGGGCCCATCGCCGTCGACCTCCTGGCCCGCGGCACCCTCAGAGCGACCACGATGCTCCATGTGCCCAGCCACTGCTCGATCTCGTCCTGCCGTATCCCGCCGTCAGAGATTCCCCTTGGCATACCCGTAGAACTCCACATCCACACACCCCCGGACGCAATCGACCCTCTCCCAGTGGCTGCATCCAGGATCCAAGTGACCTTCGACGGCTGGGTAGCAACCCCCTGAGTCACCTCTTTCTCATTGGACGCACCCACTCACGGCGGGTATCCTGCGCGCGGAGTGGGAATATGGACGCTGCCGCCTCGTACAAGCATGGCCGGCACGGCTGGGCGTGGCATATCGCGACTGTGGCCGGAATACCGGTGCGGATACATTTCACCCTCTTTCTTCTACTCCTGTGGTTTGCATGGGTGGAGTTCAAGGCCGGCGGTGCAGTGCTGAGCAGGGTGCTCTTTATCACCGGTATCTTCTCCTGCGTCCTACTGCACGAAATAGGCCACGCACTCGCTGCAAGGAGCGTGGGCATACAGACAAGCGAAATCGTCCTGTATCCCTTCGGCGGAATAGCTAGGCTCCGCAGCATGGGAAGGCCAACTCAAGAGCTGCTCATTTCATTGGCAGGACCCGCCGTCAATGTGGTGATAGCCGCAGGGCTATACACTGTCCTTAAGATAACAGGCCTCTGGCTGCCGCTTTCACACCTGCACTACGGTGACCCAAACTTCCTCCAGCGGCTCACACTCGCAAACCTAGTCCTCGCCGCATTCAACTTGATTCCCGCCTTCCCGATGGACGGCGGCCGCGCCGTCAGGGCTCTCCTCGCGGCGAGGCTCGGCCAGATGCGCGGCACACTGATCGCCGTCACCATAGGACAGGCCTTTGCGATGCTCATTGGGCTCGCGGGACTACTGTCGGGCAACTTCATGCTCGTCTTTATCGCCTTCTTCGTCTTTGTGAGCGCAAGCCAGGAGCTCGCTGCACAACAGGCGCTGGCACGCATGCGATCAATATCGGTCGGCGAGGTGCTGACTACGAGCTTCGCCGTGCTTGAAGCCTCCGAGCCTCTATCCCGTGCTGTGGAGATTGCCCTCGAGACGCGGCAGCAGGACTTCCCCGTGGTTGCACGCCCGCTCGAAGCGTACCCAGGGGCCATCCCGGAAGAGGACGTACTCGGCATACTCACCCGGGAAGACCTCCTGCGCGGGCTCTCTGAGAGGGGACCTACCGCACCGGTGGGATCGCTCGCCCGCAGGACCTTCGCTACCCTCAGAACGACGGACGATCTGGAATCCGCCGCGCGCGCCCTGGAGGCCTCCGGGCTGCCGGTGGGGCTGGTGTTCACCCGCGGCTACCTGGTCGGGATGCTCGTGGCGGAGACCGCCGGGCGGCCCTGAAGGCGCCCCCCTGACCCCGGGCCGGGAGAGACCGCCCCTACCTCAACAGCACAAGCCGCCGCACGCTGGAGTCGCAGCCGCCCCTGAGCCTGAGCCAGTAGATACCCGAAGCCGAGGCTGCGGGACCCGGCCGCCACTCGAGCGAGCCCGAGTGCTCCCGCAGGCGGATGCTCTCGAGCAGCCTTCCGGTCAGATCGAACACCTCGAGCCGCCCCGGGCGGCCGGCAGGGATCTCGTATGCGATCCGCACACTCCCGCCAGCCACCGGGGATCCCTCAAGCGTCAATCCGACCGAAGGAACGCACTCCCTGAGGCCCGTCGAAGCAAGCCGCCTCACCTCACCCGACCGTGTAAGCACTTCCAGGACATAGGCCTCTGGCTCCCCGGCCCGAGGCATCGACTCCCTCCACCCGCCGGAGGAGGCGGGCAGCCAGCCGGATGTGACGGCAATCGTCCAGCCGCCGGCTTCCCTCAGCAATCGCACCCCGAGTATCGCATCGGGCCTGTTCACCGCCCATCTCACTTCGACGCCGATCGAGTCTCCCTGCAGCGGCTCTACGAGTGCAACGAACTCGGTGGCTTTCAGCGGCTCGAATACGGGCGGATCGGTGGTGAACTTTATCGCAAGCCCCGGAGACAAGGGCGCCGCGCCGGGTGCGTACTCGTTGTAGTAGGTGTACATGATGCCCCGGGTCTCCGTGTGGTCCTCGATCCCCACCGTCGCAAACATCTTCCGCCAGTCGTTGTTCACGATCTCCTTGTACTGGAACACGATCTCCCCGTCACCGGTGCGCGTCGGGTAGTATGCCGGGTCGTATAAGACTATCTCGAAGGTCTGCCTGTCATCCCAGTCATCGTGCCCCGAGGCAGCCGAATCGGGTCTCTCCCAGTTGCGCAACCTGCTCCATTCAACGACGAACCGGTGCTCGAGGGAATCGTAGAGAGCATAGATTCCGTCATAGAGGCCGAGGGAATCGGAGGGCATGAGATTGTCCCAGAAGGCCGCCAGCATCGAACCGCCGCCCCAGGGTTCGGGGATGGCCCAGTTGCGGATGTCGTACCACGGATCGGTGTCGAACGAGATCCACCCGTTGTCGCTCACCCGTATGCTGTCGTAGTCCACGCCGTAGTACCTGAAGGTAAACGGCAGCTCGAGCAGGACGATGCTCTTGTTGTCGTACCGGAACGGAAGCTTCTCCCCGGAACCGCCGAAGAGGCTCGAGCACTCTATCCACTCGTAGGCCGGCGCCTCGGAAGGAAAGTCGATGTCAGCGCTGTCGTAGCAGTAGTAGCCGTACTCATCCGGACCTATCGGCTCCGACTCCAGGCCCGAACCTATCAGTAGATTGAAGTGAGCTTCGACGATAGGCCCGTCTGCGCAAGTGAAGACAGCCCGCATCGGCACGCAGGTGCCCGGCGCGAGGGTATCTGGTATCGCGATCCGGAAGGGGTCGGATTCGTTCGTGCCTTCCTCACCCGGCCCAATGGCATCGAAAGGCGCCTCTCCATCCAGCACGGAGACCATCCCGCCTACAGCCTCGATCGTCACGCTGGACGCACCGCCGGAGACGGAGCCGTCGTTCTGGAACGTCAGCGTCAGGTTGCACTCCTCACCAGGATCGAACATCCCGTCGTCACCGTCTGAGGCAGAAACCAGCGAGAACCTCGGTGCTTCGACCTCGAGCAGGATCCTGCTCGTATTGAGCACCGTGGCCCCGTCACTCATCTCGAGATCGACCGCCAGCACCGTGCCGTCCTCGAGACGCGCGTCGGGCTTGAACACCAGCGCATCCCCGCACTCGGCGCTCTCGCCTTGTACTATCGTCCCCGCTGAGGCTTCTTCATCGAGAACCTCCAGCACTTCCGGCGCATCGATGACGCGCAGGACGGCATCGGCGACCGCCTCGTTGCCGGAGTTGCGGATGGTGACGAAGACTTCCGCCTCCTGTCCCGGTACGAGGTGACCACCGCCCATCCTCAAGTCAGTGGCCGTCAAGCCGAGAGAGCTTGCATCCACCGTGACTGTGAAAGACGCCGGGTATATGCCCTCACCCGTCACATCCACTGAGATCGGCTCCGCCTCTGGGATTACGAATTGCAAGTCCACCAGGCCGCCCTCGTCGGAGCATGCGCTCGCCAGCACGCGATCGCCCTGGGTGAGTGTCACACACGCTCCTGCAACCGGTGTCTCACCATCTTCCCCCACAACCGAAATGGAAAGCGAGTTGGTTGCAAAAGAAACCGACCTGGGAAGGCCCGGGAGCCTCACACCACGCGGAACCCCAACGTGGACCGCAAGGCTCGGATCGCCGAGCAGGTTGTAGATGTGCGAGTAGTATTCGACGGACTCATCCTCATGGCCGGGTAAGGGTTCTATCTCACCAGCGAAATGAACGAGTAGCCCCAGCTTCGTAGCCTGAAGCAGCTGGCCCATCTGGCGGATCCCGTCGTGGCAGAGCGCCTCTATGAGGCCGATATCCACACGGTCGTTCCATCTGGAGTGCGACCAGTGCTCGCCAGTGCCGATAAAGGCGACCGCTCCCTTGGGCTCTTCAGGACTTCCCGAGCGCAGCCAGACCTCGCCGAAACACGCCTCATCGCCACCGAAGTTGCCCGTATGGCACACGATGCTGAAGATGACAGGGAGCTTCCACCCGTTGGAAAGCAAGGGGATGTCGTCCGAGGTATACTCGGGAGGCTGCCAGCCGGCATCCCCGTATGCCCATCCCCTGTAGTTGACGAGGCTAACGCCCCTGTTGATGTAATACTTTATCGCTGGCCCCCCATCCCACATGTCCGGGTAGTAGACAGAGTCTACGCCAGTGAAGCCGAGTGAGAGCAGCTCTGAACGCACCCACCTGCTTGTGGGAACAGGTGTGGAAGACCCGTAGTTGCCTGCGACCAGCAGCGCGCGCGTGAACCAGTCGGTACCATCGAGCGTATCGGGTGCGCTCTCATAGCCAACAGTCTTCGCCACCTGGACTTCCACATCCAGCTCTGTTTCCGCCGAAAGCCGACCGATGAAGAGGTCAGCAATGAAGTCGTCGCCGTCCACACACGCATAAGGATGGTCCGAAACGTTCCCCTGGATTGACCACGTCGGGACAACCCCGCTGGTACCACCGACATCACCGACGAGGAGGACATAGAGAGGAGGCAGGTCCCAGTTCTCGTAGGCGCCCTGTATGTACGCCTTTATCTCTTGCCTTGTCGATCCCGTCTCATCGAGGGTGGCAACGTGGACGTCGTAGCCGCAGCGCCGCTTCCAGTCCACCAGCGGCGCGAGGGCCTCTTCGTACTCGGGTGCGGTTATTATGAGGTACCCCGCACGGGGCCCGCTCCGAGGGCCCGCATCATCCAGAAGGCCTAGCAGTGAAAGCATCTCTGGCGAGGCGTACCTGGAGTCGGTCAGATAGCCTCCTGGAGCGCCGTCTCCGCCCGCGCCGATGCCCTGGACAGCTCCTCGGATCCCGCCGTCCACCGAGGCTTCGAGCAGAAGACGTACGGCACCCCCCTGTGGCCCGGTGGTCGGTGTGCGAGCCTCCCGCGAAAAACTCAGAGGGGCCATTTTGATCCCGCGCATCACGAAAACCGGGCCCACAGAGGCCCCAGCCAGCCTCGCGTCACCGTCTCCGGTATCCCGAATGCGAACCAATGAAACCTCAGGAGGCAGCACCACCAGGGCAGACTGGATGTCGGAGTACCCTCCGGAGGCATCCGGTAGATCCACCGGGACTTCCACCTCGAGGAGCCCCTCTCCCACCCAATCGGCTCCCAGCACCGGCACGCCGGAGGGTGCCCGCGCTAGAAGGCCGGGGGCCGCAGAAGCGGTCCCAGGCACAGCTACCAGCCAGAGGGCAAGGTATGGGACTACGGAAGCGAGCAAAGGGAACCAGGTTGAACGCATCGGCGAAGCCTCCGAAACGGCGGCACACCCAGCCCCCCGTCAAGGGGCGCCGGGAACCCATGATGCTGCCTTAGCACTGCCCGGAACCAGGAGCAGGCCATTCTAGCACACGCACACACCACCATGAAACCAACGCCCGCATGGGGAGCGTTCCATCCAGAGTCAGAATACCGGCCGGTGCTGGCGGGCAGGTAGCGGGGCTGCGCCGCTCCTGGCTAGGAGGTTTCGCCCAGAAGCAGAAGACCCGCGGCAACAGGACCCGCGGGTCTTCGCACTCCGCACTAACTCCGGCCCTCAGTGTGCATGCACCCCAGCAAGGACCGGAGGCACTCCTTCCTATTCGACGTACAGCAGCCTCACGGCGCTCCCGAGCCCGTCGGCCTCAAGACGCACGAAGTACACACCCGAAGCCGCCGGCGCGACACCCGTCAGCCCATTCCAGGCCAAGGCATGCCGGCCTGCATCCATCGGACCCGAGGCCAGTGTGGCCATCTTGCGCCCAGACGCATCGAAAACCGAGAGGTCCACGATTGCGTCGCGCTCAAGCGCGAAGCTGACAGTGACAGCCCCCCGCGCTGGGTTCGGAGCCACCCGAAGCAACAGGTGCGCAGCGGTCAGTTCGTCCACACCGGACTCGCAGCCGACCGTGCAAGCGCCGATCAGGTCACCATCACAGGCATCGGGCCCGCCGGGATGGTTGCCTGGGGCACAAGGAGAACCTTCCTGTAGATGGAAGTTGCCCTCGTCGGGGTTGCAGAAGAGCGGATCTTCGGAGAAGTTGTCCGACCCAGAACCGCAGATCTCATCGCCACCCTCGTTGCCATAGACGTCGCAGCAATCCACGAGCGGCTCATTGTCGCCGACACAGTAGATGCCCTTGCCCTGGGTGCTGAAGGCAATGATGCACTTAGAGACCATCGGTGGATCGGTGAAGATAGCCGTCTTGAGGCCCAGGTTCCCGGCCTCCGCACCCTCGCCCTGAGTGCCGTTGCCATAGAAAGTGCAGTTCTCAACAACGGCGGGGGAGTACTTCAGATACATCCCGCCACCATCGCTCCAGGGGCCCGTCGTCTGATTCCCGGCAATGACAGTCCAGCTTATCTGCGGCGCAGCACCACTGGCATAGATGCCTCCCCCACAGCCCTCATCGCCCGTGCTCGTATTACCTATGATCTCGCAGTGAGTGAGCGTCCCACCTGTACCCTCACCCATGTAAGCTATGCCGCCGCCGTCGCCGTAGCACACGTTGCCGCTTATGGTGCAGTAGCTGATGGTAGGCTGGGCCCCGTCGACAACCAGGATGCCGCCACCCATCACGTTGACCGCCCCTGTCGTCTCGTTATCTCGAATCTCACACCTTTCTATGGTCGCATTCCCACGCACCCGCATACCTGCGGCGAAGGGCGCGTCGTTTTCGTAGATCTCGGAGTCGTAGATGTGCGGAGCACAACCAAGCCCGATGTCCACGCCGCCTCCAGCCTTAGCTTGGTTGTGATGGAAGATACAGTCGTGAATCTCCCCGCCAGCACCCTCAGTAAAGACGATTCCGCTGTCGTAGTTGTAGCTGAACTCGACATCGTAGATCTCGGCGCTCGAGCCCTTCATAAGAATGGCCGCACCATAGACTTCTGCGAAGGCTCGTTGGATAGTCATCCCGTGAATCACGACATCCTCGAGCCCTTCGAGGTAGAAGCCTCGCCCGAGAGAATCGGCATTGATGATCGTTTGGCCTATGCCTGAGCCTGTGAGCGTAATGCCCGACTTGAGAACCGCCACAGCAGGGATCGTGTCGCCGGGCGGATAGTGCGTCGGATCGGTGTACGTTCCCGGTGCGATCCTTATCTCATCGCCATACGATGCTGCATCCACAGCATCCTGGATCGTCGGATACTCATCCGGGACAAGCAGGATGTTGGCCGATGCCGCAGCCCCTAGAGTGAGTAGGCCGAAGACAGCGGCCGCGACCGCCCGGAACCCATGGCTTCTCTTCATAGGAGTCCTCCTTGAGATGCCAAACCCTCTCCCGTCCGCTGCCCGAAGCGCTGCCGAGGACACAACACACCCTCCGCAGCGGCCCAGCAGCTGCAGGGGCACCGCTTTGCGTACCGAAGGCCCAAGTATTATATCACATCCCGACCCGGCGGCAGGGCAACGACATTGCATCTCCCCCCTCCAGGGAGCCCTACACCTCCCTGGCGCTCGCCCCCTCGACGACAGGTGCCGCGAAGCTGTATTCTTGTTATCAGTCAATGCCTGCCTTGGCGACGGGTTCGACATCTGTCCCTGGGGGCCACCTCGGGGCTGCGGAGTGTTCATCCAGCAACGGCGCCGGATTCTCTCTCCACCGACGCCGCAGTTTGCCAGACGGGTTTGTGTAGAGCCCGGTGTTCCGCAGTGGGCCAGCCCGGAAGCGGGCCCGGCGCGGGATACCAGGCCACTTGGGATTCCGCACGGCAGCGGATTACATCTTGGGCGGAGGGGAAGAAATGTATTCCAGACTTGCATCCGTGATGGCCGCACTTGCACTGCTCACGGCGAGTGCGATCGCAGCAGAGGAACATTCAGTGCGGGTCCTCGAACCCGAAATGATCAGATTCGAAGACAACCTACTGGCGGGCGAGACGCCCGAGTTCACAATCCTGGATAGAAGCGGCGACGCGCTTCTGCTCGAGTTCCGCCTGCCGGCTCTCACTGTACAGCCGGTCGAGATAGACGGCCGCACGTTCCACCTCCTGGCGATCGAGGGTGGCGGTGAAACTGGCGAGGAAGGCCGGCCCATGCTCCCGACCTTCTCGCGCTTCGTACAACTTCCAGACCGTGGAGGCATCTCGATCGAGGTAGCGGCCACAACGACAGAACGCCTACCCGGCGTTACACCAATGCCCGTGCAGCCGGAGAGCGAAGATGCTGGGTTCATCATCGACGAATCCGCATACCTGCCCACTGCGGCGGCCTCCATTCTCGGCGCCCATGCCAGCGAGCCGCTCATAATGCGCGACCTGCGTGTGGCCTCACTCACGGTTTGCCCGGTGAGCTTTGATCCGTCCACCGGCAGCATCGAGGTCGCCACTTCGATGCAGATCTCAATCCAGTTCACACAGAACGACGATCGCAATGTGAAGCGCACTCACCACAGGATCATCCCTGAGTCCTTCGACCGCATCTACCGTAACCTAGTCATCAACTACGAGGGCCCGCGCGACGGGCAGGTCATCGGCAAGGGCATGTACGTCATCGTCTGTCCCGACAACAGCAGTGTCGTCTCGACACTTCAGCCGCTCGTCGAGTGGCGCAAGAGGAAGGGCAACGACGTCTACCTCGCAACGACCGCCGAGACCGGAAGCACGAAGGAAAGCATCAAGTCCTGGCTGCAGAACGCCTACGACAACTGGGAGAACCCTCCCGAATACGTGGCCCTCATCGGAGACGTAAGCGGCTCGGTCGCTCTCCCTTACTGGACCGAATCTTGGTCCGGCTATCACGGCGAGGGGGATAACCCCTACGTCGAGTTCGAGGGCAACGACAACCTTCCGGATGCACACATAGGCAGGATCTCGGTGGATTCCGTGGACCGCCTCGAGCTCTACGTGAACAAGGTCCTCGGCTACGAGAAGGATCCTTACATGGGTGATACCGCCTGGTACACGCGCGCCTGCCTCGTGGGCGATCCGAGCTACTCCGGCCCGACGTGCGTCCACATCATGCAGTGGCTCAAGTCGAGGCTGCGCGACTGGGGCTACACTGACATCGACACCATCTTCTCGGGCCCCTTCGTTTCCCAGATGACAAGCGCGCTCAACCAGGGTGACACCGTCTTCAGCTACCGCGGCTACTACGGCATGAGCGGCTTCGACGCCTACGACATCCTGGGGCTCAGCAACGGCTGGAAGATGCCCTTCGCCATCAACATCACCTGCGACACAGGCTCCTATGCCGACGGCCTCGCGCGGAGTGAGGCGTGGATCCGCGCCGGCTCTCCGCCCAACAGCCCCAACGGTGGAATCGCCAGCGTCGGTACCGCCACAATCGGAACGCACACGAGGTACAACAACTGTATAACCTACGGCATCTGGAGGGGCATCTTCTGGGAAGAGTCGTATCAGTTTGGTGCATCGCTCACCCGGGCCAAGTACGAGCTCTACGTGAACTATGCCGATGCAGACCTCACTCACGCAAAGATCTTCACCCACTGGAATAACCTCATGGGTGACCCTGCCTGCGAGATCTGGACAGGCGTGCCGCAGGACTTGAGCGTCTCGCATCCGACGGAACTTGCACTTGGGGCCAACTCGGTCGAGGTGACCGTGACGGCATCGGGCAACCCCTGCGAAGGCGCCTACGTCTGCCTCTGGAAGGGCGATGAGACCTACACGGGAGGCTACACGGACGTTTCGGGACACACAGAACTCGCCGTCAATACAGAGACCTCGGGCACGATGAAGCTGACTGTCACCAAGCACGACTACAAGCCCTACCTTGCGGACATCACCGTGGCCCAAGCCGACTACTTCGTCGGCTACTACAGCCATTTGATCGATGACGACTCCGCAGGCGGCAGCTCGGGCAACGGCGACGGACAGCCCAATCCCGGTGAGACGATCGAGCTGCCCGTGCGCGTCAAGAACTACGGTACCCAGGGCGCAAACGATGTGACTGGAAGCATCGACTGCGACGACCCGTACGTGAGGATCCTCGACTCGGAGGAGGACTTCGGCGATCTCGGCGCAGGGGAGGTGGGCTGGAGCGCCGATGACTTCGACATCTCGATCGATCCGGGAACACCCAGCGGGCACGTGATCCAGCTCGGCCTGGACCTCCATTCGGGGGCGCACGACTGGCGCTCGGTCATCCAGATCCCGGTCGTAGCTGCGGCGTTTGCGTACGAAGACCTCACACTTTACGACTTCGGCACGCAGATCGACCCTGGTGAGTCGGGCGAGATCAGTGTGAAAATCCGCAACGTCGGTGACGCCACGGGCTCCTCCGTCACGGGCACCCTCATCTCGAACAGCTCCTGGCTCACAGTGACCGACGCCTACGGTTCCTTCGGCACGATCTCTGTTGGCGGCAGCGGCGAGAACACGAGTGATCGCTTTGGCGTGTCTGCCTCCTCCGACTGCTATCCGGGACACGTCGCAACGCTGAAGCTCATACTGGAGTTCTCGGGCGGCGCCAGCGACACCGTGGAGTTCGCCGTCACGGTCGGTTCCGCATCTTCTACCGACCCCACGGGACCCGACACATACGGCTACTACGCATACGACAACACCGACACCGGATACCCAGAGGCCCCGATCTACGAGTGGATAGAGGTCGACCCGAACTACGGAGGCAGCGGCTCCTCCGTGGGCCTCACAGACACCGGGTTCGGCCACGACGATTCGAAGACGATCGATCTGCCATTCCCGTTCACCTACTACGGAAAGACCTTCACCCGCGCAACGGTGTGCTCGAACGGATGGGTGGCGATGGGCTCGACCTATCTTGTCAACTGCAGAAACTGGAACATACCCGCAGCCGGCGCACCGCCTTACATGATCGCTCCCATGTGGGACAACCTCTACCAGAGCGGATCGGCCAACGTGTACCAGTGGTACGACGCGGCCAACCACCGCTTCATCCTTGAGTGGAGCAGGATGAGGAACATGGAAGGTGGTGACACGGAGACCTTCGAAGTCATCCTTTACGATCCGCAGTACCATCCGACAGACACAGGCGACGGCATCATAGTCTTCCAGTACGACACCTTCAGCAACTGCGACTGGGAGCAGCACTATTGCACTGTGGGAATCGAGAATGGCGACCAGACCGACGGTGTCATGTACAGCTACTTCAACCTATACAATGCAGGTGCCGCCACGATCTCCAGTGGACGTGCGATCAAGTTTGTCCCTGTTCTCGCCTATCCAAGGGGCACTCTCGTCGGCACGGTCACCAACGAGACCAACGGCGGCTCACCGATACAGGGTGCTGTCGTCAAACTGCTTGAGTCGGACGATACATTCACCACGGGACCCGACGGTAGCTACGGCGGGGCTGTGAGGATCGGCCAGTACACCGTTGCGGTCTCGCATCCGAGCTTCGCACCCGATACCGTCTACGGCGTGTGGATCACCGAGGGCCAGACGACAGAGGTCGACTTCTCTCTTCCCGACATCGCACCGCCATCCTTCAGCGGAACGACCGACTATGGCAACACGATCGACACCGAAGGCCCGTACGAGATCTACAGCACCGTTACCGAGTACTCCGACTTCGAGTCGCTGAGCCTCTTCTACAACGCCGGCGGCGCCGGCTGGGTCGAGGTGCCCATGGAAGCCCAGGGCGGGAACACGTACAAGGCCGAGATCCCCGGGCAGCCGTACACGACGCTGGTGCACTACTACTTGTACGGCAAGGACATCGGCGGCCTCGAAGCCACCGACCCGGAAGGAGCGCCGCAGAACTACTACTCCTTCTGGGTGATGCCGCCTGCATTCGCCGACGACATGGAATCAGGCGCCGGCGGCTGGAGCCATTACGTCGTAACCGAAGGCTTTAACGACCAGTGGCACCTCTCGAGCGCGAGGAACCACACAGAGGGAGGCACATACAGCTGGAAGTTCGGCGATACGGGATCGGGAGACTACACGAACCTTGCCGACGGTGCCCTGGAGTCGGAGTCCTTCGATGTGAGCGGCGATACACACCTTGCCTTCTGGCACTGGATCGATGCCGAGATCAGCCAGGCCTATCAGGGTTACGCATACGACGGAGGAATCGTGGAGATCTCGGTCAACGGTGGTGCCTGGACGCAGATCGAGCCTGAGGGAGGCTATCCGTACAGGATCCGCACCGGCGGTGAGCCCGGGCCCTTCCCGGCCGAGACCCCGTGTTACTCTGGCACCTCCGACTGGTCGGAGGCGGTCTTCGACCTCAGCGAGTACGAAGGAAGCGCCCGGATCCGGTTCCGCTTCGGAAGCGACGGGGCCGTAACACGGGAAGGCTGGTACATCGATGACGTCATCATCATAGGCGACGGCCCCGGCGCGCAGGACAAGCCCCTGGTGCTCAAGCCTGTCGCCACACTGCTCTACCAGAACAGCCCCAATCCCTTTGGAGCTGGAGTCGGAGCAACGAGGATAGCCTTCGATCTGGCCGAGCCGGCGCGGATCTCACTTGAGGTCTTCGATGTGAACGGTAGGCTCATAAGGACCCTACTGGATCGCACGTTGCAGCCGGGCCGCTACGATGTGGCGTGGGACGGCAGCGACAATGCCGGCAATGTGGTAGGAAGCGGCGTCTACTTCTACCGGCTCGAGACATCGAAGGCGAAGTTCTCGAAGAGGATGCTCGTAGTGAAGTAGCACAACCGGCGTGCGGGGACCACCTGTTCCAAGGCGGCACACCGTATCCTGCAAGAGGGAGGGCGCCCGATGCGTGCAGTCGGCTTGATGGGTCCTTTGATCCTCTTTCTCTCTCTAGCGGCGCTCGCCAGCGGATGCGGCGGCTACGGAGCGGTGGCTCCCGAAGGCGCCGATACGGTATCGGTCGCCCTCACCGGGACGGTCCCCGGGGCCGACAGCATCCTCGCGCGCTTGTATCTCTACAGGATAAAGTCCCGCAAGACGCACAAGCGCCTAGGGATCGGGCGGTCCTTCACGATCCGCGAAGGCAGGCAGGTGCGCGCAGTTCTGGAGATGGAAGGCCTGGACGGGGACGAACACCTGCTGATCCACATCATGTGGATCAACCCCGACGGCCGCAGGGCCTATACGAAGGAAGTCCACATCCTCCCCGGTGACTGGGATTCGGAGGAGAAGGTCCAGCAGTTGCGCAAGATGCGCGTGAGGCTGGACCGGGCGAGGCACCTGCTCGAGGTGGAGAGTCGCTACGGGGTGGATCCGGTCAAGTTCGAGGAGGAGATGGACAAGCCGCCCGAGAAGCGCACGTTCAAGCCCGGGCGCTGGGAGGTGCGGGTTTACCTGTTCCGCAAACTCCTGCTTGCAACCTCGTTCGACCTGGCCGAGGAGGATTGACGGCGGCCGGCTGAAAGGCGCACGGCGTCTCAGTCCTTCCCGAGGCGCTTGCGCGTATAAGGAACCAGCCCGCCGGCTTCGACTATGCCGATCACCTCGGGCGGAAGCGCTGGGAAGGAGAACTCGCCGGCCTTACAGCGCAGCACTCCGGACTCCAGGTCTATCGAGATTCTCTCCCCGGGTTCTATCTTCTCGATAGCCTCGGGCAGCTCGATCGTTGGAAGACCTGCGTTTATGGCGTTGCGGAAGAAGATGCGCGAGAAACTGGCCGCTACGACCGCCCCCACCTTGTTGGCAGTGAGGCAGAACGCCGCCTGCTCCCGGGAGCTGCCGCAGCCGAAGTTCTTACCCGCCACGATCACATCGCCCGGCTGGACGTTCTTCGCGAACTCGGGATCCAGATCCTCGAGTGCGTGCTTGGCCATCTCCTCGGGCTCTGTGACCGTGTAAGTGTACTTGCCGGGGAAGATGACATCGGTGTTGATATCGTCCCCGTACTTCCAGACCTTACCCTCTATCTTGCTTGCCGCCATCTTACCCTCCATTCCGACGGCCGCCTCCGGCTCCAAGCCCCAGCGCCGGCCCCTGGGCTGCGCCTCGCCGCCGGCACGCACGCCCGCACCGGGGGCCGCTAGAACGACCGCGGGTCCGCGATCTCCCCGGCCACGGCCGTCGCAGCGGCTACGGCGGGTGAGGCGAGGTAGATCTCCGCATTCGGATTCCCCATGCGCCCCTTGAAGTTGCGGTTCATCGTCGAAAGGCAGACCTCGCCGTCGGCCAGAACACCCTCGTGAGCACCCAGGCAGGGCCCGCAGCCGGGGTTTATCACCACGGCCCCGGCCTCGATGAAGGCAGCCATCATCCCGTTGGCTATCATCTCGGCGTAGATCTCCCGCGAGGCCGGACCGACAATGAGCCTCGTACCCGCCGCCACCTTCCGCCCCCGGAGGATCCTGAGCGCCAGGTCGAAGTCCTCTATCCTTCCATTCGTACAGGTCCCGAGGAAGACCTGGTGCACCTTAGTCCCGGCCACCTCCTCGACGGGTTTCACGTTGTCCACCGTATGCGGGCAAGCCACCTGCGGGCCCACGCCCGTCATATCGATCTCGATCTCCTCGCAGTAGGAAGCATCGGGATCGCTGTAGAGGATCTCGCCCGCATCCCACGCCTGCGGGTCCACCCGTGGCTTCAGCCACTCGATCATCTTCTCATCCGGCGGTGTATAACCGTTCTTGGCACCGAACTCGACCGCCATGTTGCACAGCACCATGCGCGAGGAAATGCTCATCTCGTCGACCACCGGCCCGGTGAACTCGAGTGCCTTGTACAAGCCGCCATCGGCTCCCCGCTCGCCGATCAGTTTGAGGGCGACATCCTTGGCCGTCACCCACTCCCCGAGGCGTCCCTTGATCGTGATCTTCATCGTCTCAGGGACCTTGAGCCATATCTCCCCGGTGGCCCATACCACGGCCGCCTCACTCCGCCCGATGCCCGTCGCGAACGCCCCGAAGGCCCCGTACGTGCAGGTGTGGCTGTCGCTGCCGACGATCAGCCAGCCGGGTACGACGTGGCCCTTCTCGGGCAGCACCTGATGGCAGATGCCCTCGCCCATGTCGTGAAAGCGACTTACGCCCTGCTCGGCCACGAGCGCACGTATCGCCTTGTGGTTCTCCGCATACTTGGCATTGGCGGCAGGCACGCAGTGGTCGAGCACGATGGCTATCTTCCCCGGGTCCTTGACGCGATCCACACCCAGCTTGGCGAAGGTCTTGGCGATGGCAGCCGAGTTGTCGTGGGACATACAGAGATCCGGCTTCGCCTGGATGATCTCGCCGGCGCTCACTTCACGGCCCACGTTCCTGCCGAGCGCCTTCTCGCTGAAAGTCTTGCCCATGGCACCTCCCTCGCGTGGCTGTGAAACGAAGAGAGGGATTCTGACCTGCGCCGCGAGGCATTGTCAACAGGCGGCGGGACGGCGGGCCCGGCGCGGCCCCGGCAGCGCTCGTGCCGGGGCAGGCGCCGGTGCAAGAGGCCTCTTTGCCGCGGCGGAGACAGGGCCCGGCGACCGCCGTTTCGGCCCCGAAGCCGGGGCTTGGACCGGGACCTGGACGGCGCGTGCCCCCGCCGGGCGTCCCCCCCGCGGGGGAGACCCGGCCACTCGCACTACATCGGTTGCGCCGTGCTCACGAGCCGGAACCCGAGGTTGTTGTTGCGCCTGCCCGGATCGTTCCTGTTGCGATTGGCGCAGCGGCAGTTGCGCGCGTTGTTGTTCCAGCTGCCGC
>CAYMBA010000029.1:0-22105 GCA_964388535.1 uncultured bacterium
GCCACCTTCGGCGGGTTCAACTTCATCGAGTTCTTCAAGGACCACACGATCGTCAACCCGCTGAGGATCCCACCTGAGACGATCAACGAGTTGGAGTACCACCTGCTGCTCGTATTCACGGGCGCCACCAGGACCTCTGCTAGGATCGTAGAGACGCAGACCCGCGGTTACGAGCGGCGGGACCCGCGGGTTGTGGAGGCCCTGGATGCGCTGAAGGCGATGGCAGTAGAACTGAAAAACCTGCTCCTGCGGAATCGGCTCGACGATTTCGGCGCACTCTTGCACGAGGCCTGGGCCGTGAAGAAGCGCCTGGCCGATGCGATCACGAATGAGAGTATCGACCAGCTCTACGAGGCGGCCCGCCGGGCGGGAGCCCTGGGAGGGAAGGTTCTGGGCGCTGGCGGGGGCGGACACCTCCTGCTCTACTGCCCGATCCGGAAGAAACCTCATATAGCCGAGGCCCTCGAGAAGATGGGCGGGCGCGTCGTGCCCTTCGCTTTCGAAGACAGGGGTCTTCAGACATGGCGGACGGAGAACGTCTCGTGACTGGCTCAGTGCTGTCCCCGATCGCTGATCAGGACCTGAGGCCGCGACCGACGGTGTTCTCCGGGGCGAATGTAGCCTTCCGATGCGCTCCGCCGGCCGCCTCTTGCCATCTCGATCGTTTCCCCTGGAGACAGCGGCCATGCGGATAGCGTTCGTAGGTACTGCGTATCCGATGCGGGGTGGGATAGCGCAGTTCAATGCACTTCTCTACAGAGCTCTTCAGAAGAATCACGAGGTGCTGATGCTTTCCTTCAAGCGGCAGTACCCTTCCGTTTTCTTCCCCGGTAAGACGCAGTTCGTGGAAGGTCTTGTGCCCGATGCACTCAAGATCCCCTCGGAGAGGCTGGTCGACTCCATAGGCCCGGCTACGTGGTTCGCGGCCGCACGCAGGGCCTCGGAGTTCGGCGCCGAGGTTCTGCTGTTTAAGTACTGGATGCCGTTCTTCGCGCCGTGCTTCGGGACCATATCGAGGCTTCTCAAACGGCGCCGCAGGGCCAGCACCGTTCTCGTATGCGACAACGTGATACCGCACGAGCGCCGTCCGTTCGACGGGATGCTGACCAGGTACATGCTTGCCGCCGCCGATGGGTTCGTCGTCATGTCGGAGTCGGTCCGAGACGATCTGCTTCGCTTCAAACCCGATGCTTGCTACGAGATGGTGCGGCACCCCATCTACGACGTCTTCGGCCAGCCGCTCGGCAAGCAGGAGGCTAGGCGACGGCTTGGGCTTCCCGAATCGAGGCGCCTGATACTGTTCTTCGGCTACGTCCGCGAGTACAAGGGCCTCGACGTACTCCTTGAGGCAATGGGATTGCTCAAGACCCGGCTGCCGGAGCTCTTGCTTCTCGTTGCAGGTGAGTTCTACGAGGGGGAAGCCCGCTACAGGAAGATGGTCTCGGATCTCGGCATCGAAGACCGCGTCGTCTTCCGCTCCGACTATGTGCCTGACTCCGAAGTCGGAGTAATCTTCTCGGCGGCCGATGCGGTGGTGCTTCCATACCGCTCGGCGACTCAGAGCGGCATCGTGCAGGTGGCCTTTCAGATCGGCACGCCGGTGATCTGCACGGATGTGGGCGGGCTTGCCGAGGTCGTACCCGACGGGAAGGCGGGTCTGATAGTGCGGCCCGGGGATCCGGCGGCAGTGGCCGCGGCCATCGGGAGGTTCTACGAAGAAGATCTGGAGGAGACACTGCGGGCGGGGGTGGCGAGGGAGAGGGAGAAGTACTCGTGGCGCCCGCTGGTGGAGGCCATCGAGCGGCTCGCCTCCGTACGCGCGCAGACGTAAGGGACTGGCTGGAGGAGTGTTCCATGCGGGATGAGATCGAGAAGGGGATCCGGGAGAGTATCAGGGTGAAGGAGATGTTGATCGAGCAGTCGGACCTCATAGCGGAGATGGCGCGGATCATGATCGACTGCATAAGGGGAGGCGGGAAGGTCGTCTTCTTCGGCAATGGCGGTTCGGCTGCCGACGCCCAGCACTTGGCTGCGGAGCTCTCGGGGCGCTTCTACCTGGACCGGCCGTCTCTGCCTGCCATTTCGCTTTCGACGAACAGCAGCACGCTGACAGCCATTTCCAACGACTACGGCTTCGAGCACGTCTTCTCGCGCCAGCTGCCCGGGGTCGGCAACAAGGGAGACGTAGCGGTTGCGATCTCGACGAGCGGAAACTCGCCAAACGTACTCGAGGCGGTGCGCCTGGCCAAGAGGATGGGTATGATCACCTTCGGCTGGACGGGCCGCGACGGGGGTGAGCTGGCCCGGATCGTCGACTACGCCCTAAAGATCGATTCGAAGCAGTCGCCGAGGATCCAGGAAGCCCATATCCTTGCAGGACACATCCTCTGCGAGCTGGTGGAGAGGGATCTCTTCGGCGGTTAGGCCCGACGGGCCCGCCTGCAAATGCGGCACAAGTAGTGACGGGGCAGAGCGGACCGGTTCGAGACGAGAGGCTCTGGGTGCCCGAGCGGTTGCGTCGTGGATGCCGCAGGGCAGGCCGCGGAGCCCTGCGCGGGGGGAGTCATGGAAGAGCGCCTGAGCAGGAAGGATTTCTTGCACATCGGAATCGGTGTCGTCGTCGTGGCCGCGGCCGTCCTCACGATCGGGAAATGGAGCAAGACGGCTTTCCCAGAGGCCTCGATACGTTTCGAGGTATCGAGGGGCCAGGCCCGCGCAATGGCCGATTCGCTGTTGGCCGACCTCGGTCTCGATACCTCGGGCTACATGCATGCCGAATCCTTCATATACGACGGCGATGCGAAGATCTTCATCGAGCGCGAGGTCGGCCTGGCAGATAGCGACAGTGCCTTCACGTCCGAACTTCGCTTCTGGCGCTGGAACAACAGGTGGTTCAAGCCGCTGCAGCGCGAGGAGTTCAGGGTCTCCATCAGTACCGAGGGCCAACTGGGCTTCTTCTTGCACAAGATTCCCGAAGAAGCCGAGGGAGCGAGTGTTTCCCAGGACAGCGCGCTCGCCATCGCCGAGGCTTTCCTCGAAGGTCCGGCAGGAATAGACCTGTCGCAGTATCGCCTCGTGGGCTCGGAGACGGAGAAGAAACCGAACCGCACGGACTACCGTTTCATCTGGGACTATGTGCCCCGGAAGTGGGCAGATGCTCCGCTGCGAATGCGCGTCTCCGTCCAGGGTGACGCGGTCGGCTCATTCTGGCTCGGCCTGCATGTGCCCGAGCGCTGGATGCGGGAGTACCGCAACCTGCGCACGAGGAACATGGTCACTGGCCAGGCGGCCACGGTTCTGGTGGTGGCGCTCGTCCTTGGAGCCGTCGGGGTTTTCATTCTCAACATAGTGCGGCGCCGGGTGAAGTGGCGGCTGGTTCTGGGGCTGGTTGCTGCCACATTTGCTCTCTCGGTGGCGAGCCAGCTCAACTCCTTCAACCTGAGCCTCATCAGGTATGACACGACAAGCAGCTTCTCGGCGTGGTTGAGCACCAGGCTGGCCGGCATCGTCGTTCAGGGGCTCCTGATGGGACTGCTGGTGGGTGCTCTCGCAGGTGGTGCCGAGCCGCTCTACCGGAGCACCTACCCTCAGAAGATGTACCTTGGTGCCTTCTTCACGCCGCGGGGCTGGCGGACGAAGCGCTTCTTCACATCCTTGATGCTCGGTTATGGAGCGGCGGCTGTCTTCCTCGCCTACCAGGTCGTCTTCTACAAGGTTGCACAATCCCTGGGGGCCTGGGCTCCGATCGACGTGCCTTACACGGAGTTGCTCAATACGAGTCTACCGGTGCTCTCCGTGCTCTTCATCGGGTTCTTCCCGGCCTTCAGCGAAGAGCTGACATCTAGGATGTTCGCCATCCCGGCCCTTGCGCGCCTGTTCCGTTCGGCTGCGGTGGGTGTGATCGTTGCGGCTTTCACCTGGGGTTTCGCGCACGCATCGTATCCGCAACAGCCTTTCTACATCCGCGGCCTCGAGGTGGGCTTTGCAGGCGTGCTGATCTCACTGCTTATGTTGCGCACCAACGTATTCGTATGCATCCTGCTGCATTTCGGCATCGATGCCTTCTACAGCGCCTGGCTTCTCATCCGCTCTGGCCAGCCCGGGATGGTGGCCTCGGGGCTCGCGGGTGTGGGCATAATGCTCCTTCCCTTCCTGTATGCTCTCCTGGCGTACCTCAGGCATCGCAGGTTCGAATCGCCCGAAGAGGTACTCAACGGGGCCGTCGAGGGGCAAGTGGCCGTCGCACATCCGGTGAAACCCGCACCGGAGGAAGAGCAGGTGCCCGCCTATATCCCGGTGGAACCGCGCCGGTGGGGTCTTGCCTTCCTTCTCCTCGGCCTTGCCGTGGCGCTCTCTGGCCTGCTTCCCGGCGATGGCTGGAAGATCGACTCGAAGGTGCATATCACCGCCTCCCAAGCGCGCGATCTGGCCAGGGAATGGGCGGCTCGCCTGGAGGCACCGGTCGACTCTCTTCTGTTCGTGCCCCACGTGAGGGCTTTCGATGGGCCGGCCGCTTACATCGGGGGGTGGGAAGCCGCGGGGCCACTCAGGACGAGCGCCGTGCTGGCAGAAAGCCTGTCGGCGTACGTTTGGGAGGTCAGGGGCGTGAGGCCGTTGAGCGCGGATTCGTGGGAGGTCGGGCTGGATGCGGAGGACGGAGCTCTGGTGGGGATAAGGCACACCCTGCCGGAGGATGAGCCGGGCGATTCGCTCTCTGCGACGGAGGCCCGGAGGATCGCTTATGAAGAAGCCTGCGATCTGGGGTTCTGCCCCGAAGGTTGGCGTGAGGTGGTGGGCAGCAAGCACCCACGTCCTCGGCGTGTGGACTACGACTTCTTCTGGTATGCGACGGACAGCAGCCTGATTCTTGGTGACGGGCACGTCAGGGTGATGGCTTTCGTCGGGGGGAGCAGGCCCCTAGGGGCGGCGAGGGACTTCCGCCTCCCCGAGGCCTGGAGCAAGCGTGTGGAGGAGAAGACCGGACTGCAGGTCGCAAAGACCATAGCCCTGTTGGGTGCTGCGCTGCTGGCACTGCTCTCGGCTATCACGGCCCTCAGGCGGGAGCGGCCCGAAGGAAGGCTGCAGTGGCGTTTCGGGCTGACGGCGGGCTTGATCGGCGGGTTCAGCGGGGCTGTTTCCAGGGTGCTGGAGTGGCCGATGCAGCTGTACCACTACGATACGGCGCGCCCATTCGGGCTCTTCGTCGTGAACGCGGTTCTGATCGAGCCGCTGTTCCACGTGCTCCTCGGCATCCTCCTGGGTTTCCTTCTGGCCGGGCTGTGTACCGTGTTTCCGTCGCTGAAGGGCTCTTTCAGCCGGCAATACAGGGCCGAGGCCGGGAAGGACGCCCTGCTTGCCGGCCTGCTGGGCCTTGGGCTTGCCTTCCTCATCCCCCGCTTGACTGCTTTTCTCGTCGGCCTCTTCGGGGCCCCACATCCACCGCTTTCCCTTCGTGTGGCGCCGCAGGGGTTCGTCCCGTTTGCCCCGGTCCTCACCATCCTGGCCGGGATGCCTTTCACGTTCCTGGTCGGCGGCGTTCTGGCTGGCTTCCTGCTGTTCATCGTGGGCTACAAGGGGCGATTGCGCTTGCTCGGACTCACGGCGCTCATTCTTTTCTCCATTTGGCTCGCTCCGCGCTGGGCGAACACGCCGGCACAGGCGCTTCCCTTCTGGTTGCGCTCGCTCGTCACAATGGGAATCGTCGGGCTGCTCATCGCGGGTCTGCTGCGCGACAGGCCTTTGGCGTTCGCTTCGGCCCTGTTCACCTTCGCTGCCGCTGGAAGCATCTCGGGCATCATCGAGCACCCGGCAGGGGCCTTCACGGGGGTCGCCGCTTTCGTGCTCTTCGCCCTGGGTTGGGCTTTCTATCTTCTCTGGCCCATGCGGCAGCCCGAGGGGCAGGGGATTCGTGCTGACTCGAGCCGCTGATACGGTGGTACAATATACCCCGTGCGGGCGGCGGCGGTTCGCGTTCCGCGCCCCGGGTGGTATCCGAGCAAGGGGACCCACTGGGACCCCATTCGCGCAGCGACTAGAGGGGTGGCGGATCCAGCCGGGTAGGCAACGTGTTTGGGCTGAGGAAAGGAGGGAGAACCGTGCGGGTCGCAGCAGTATTGGCGGCACTGGCTGTGCTGTTCTTCGGTGGTCTCGCTTCGGCGGGGACGATCCATCTAGAGATCGGGTCATTCGATCCGCTCGTAGGTGAGATGCCTCTGCCAGCAGAGCTCAAGGTAGGACCTGATGAGTACTCCGACTATGGCTATTACCTGGTGCAGTTCGATGGGCCTGTGACTCAGGGGATGAGGGAATCCCTCGCACTGGCGGGTGCAGAGATCTACGGGCACATTCCAGAGTTCACCTTCCTGGTTCGCCTCGAGGGGTCCAGCGTGCAGGAGGTTTCTTCTCTGGAGCATGTTACCTGGGTTGGGCCATTCCATCCTGCCTACAAGATCAGCCCGGCCATCGGGAAGTTGGAGTTCGTTTCGCCGGAGCGGCGCCAGGACGACGGAGTTTTGCTGTTCGTTCGCGTTTTCGGGAACCTCGACGGTGTGGCGGACAGACTGCGGGCGATGGACTGTGTGATAGAAGACCGCGTGGACGACGGCTTCACCAGGCGGTTGCTGGTACACGCCAGGCGCGATCAGATCGAGTCGATCGCGAGAATCAAGGATGTTTGGTGGGTCGAAGAAGTGCCCGAGTTCACGGTGATGAACAACACGACGAAATGGGTTGTGCAGTCGAACGTGAATGGTTGGACGCCCGTGTGGGACCACGGGATACACGGTGAGGGGCAGATAGCGACCATCATGGACACCGGCGTCGACTACAACAGCTGCTGGTTCCGCCATGAGGGCAATATGGCTCCGGGACCCAGTCACCGGAAGGTGATCCACTATGCGACCTACGGTGGCGGACGGCCTTACGACGGCTGCGACGTTGGACACGGCTCGCACGTCGCTGGAACCATTTGCGGGGATCAGTCCTACATCAATCCGGGCAACTACAACTACAATGGCATGGCTTACGCCGCAAAGCTGACTGTACAGGACATAGGAAGCGACGACTGGTCAGCGTGTAACTTGGGCCTTGTTTCCGTTCCGAGCAGCCTCACTGCGGCATTCAATGACAGCTACAACAGGGGAGCCCGCGTCCACAGCAATTCCTGGGGTAGCACGAGCAACCAGTACGATGGCTACTGCGTGGATGTAGACAACGCAATGTGGAACCACAAGGACTTCCTTGTTTGCTTCGCTGCGGGCAACTCCGGCCCAGGAGGAAGCACAGTTGGGTCACCCGGAACGGCCAAGAACTGTGTCACTGTCGGCGCTACAAGGCAGGCACCCAGTCAGGACGTTGTGGCTAGCTATTCGAGCCGCGGCCCGGCGAGTGACGGCCGCTACAAGCCTACGGTCATGGCACCCGGTGGTGAGTCGCCCACGTACATAACCTCTGTAGACAACGATCCCGGCAATCCTCCGGCACCAACTTGCCGGACGGCCTCGAGCCCGTTCCAGGGGACCTCGATGGCCACACCGGCAGTGGCCGGCAGCGCGTTGAACGTCAGGCAGTACTACGTGGACGGCTACTATCCGAATGGCGAGGCCGGCACGGGTGATCCTTTCGAGCCTAGCGCAGCCCTGGTCAAGGCTACGCTGATCACCAGCACCGATGACATGGGAAGCGCTGACATTCCCAACAACAACGAGGGTTGGGGACGGATCCTTCTTGACGATGCGCTTTATTTCGAGGGTGACGTCCGCGAACTGATCGCTGAGGATGTAGAATCCGGCTTGCACACTGGGGGCACCTGGACAAAGGAGTTCGATGTCGATGCGTCCAGTGAGCCCCTTGTTGTAACGCTAGTTTGGACGGACTATCCGGGGACTGCTGGAAGCGGCATCAAGCTTGTAAACGATCTGGACCTGACGGTGATTGCTCCTGGGGGAACCCAGTATAAGGGGAATGTCTTCAGCGGTGGCTTTTCGGCTCCCGGTGGTTCGTATGACAGGAAGAATGTCGAGGAGTGCGTGCGCGTGAGCACGCCGGCGCAGGGCACTTGGACCGTGCGTGTCAGCGGCTACAACGTTCCGCATGGGCCGCAGCCCTTCGCCTTGGTGGTAGCGGGAGCATTCGCCAATTGGCCGCCCGGCGGTGCCTCCGATGCCGAGGAGAGCTCCCAGCTGGGTGTTGGCAAGGCCTTCGTTACGGCTCTGCCCAATCCCACGAGCGGCTGGACAGCCCTTAGCTACGGGCTCCCGGCTGGATTCCGTGGCCATGTGAACCTCCGCGTCCTCGATGTCTCCGGCCGTAGCGTGAGGACGCTGGTCTCGAAGGGCCAGATGAGCGGCACCTACAGCGTCACGTGGAATGGCTTGGATGACTTCGGGCGGCGTGTTGCACCCGGAGTCTACTTCGCGACGCTCGAGGGCGCTGGTTCCGAGATGGCGCGGGCGAAGATCGTAGTAAGCAGATAAGGGCCTTTCAGGTCCTGCGGGAGCTTGCTCCTGGTCCCTCAGGATCGGCGGACCAGCGGCTGTCGCGACCTGATGCCTGCCTCCCCGGGGCAGGGCTTGAAAGGTTTCGGAGACCGCACGAGCGATCGGTGCTCGATCCAAAGTGCGACCGAGGAGGGCGGCCGGATCACGGATCCGGCCGCTTCTCCTTTTGCTCTCGAGGCCAGCGGGTGAACCGGCGGCGGAACTGCGCCGGCCAACGGTGCCTCCACGGCGCCCGGCGATCCTGCTCCCGCCGATGGCCAGACGGGAGTGGCCGTTCCCGTCCACCTGAGATGGAGCGCTTGTGCCAACCCGGACGGCGATCCGGTGGTCTACGACGTCTGTCTGGCCGCGAGCAGCGGCGATTTCGAAGTAATCGCCTCCGGCATCAGTGACACGACAGCGGGGGCCTCGGGGCTGGAAGGGGATTGTACGCACTACTGGCAGGTGACAGCGAGGGACGACCACGGTCACTCCACGTCTTCCCCGGTCTGGATCTTCACCACCGCTACGGCCGCCGGGACGGTACGCGCCTTCGAGGTCCACGACGGCGTGGAGATGGAGTTCGTGTGGATTTCTCCTGGAACGTTCTCGATGGGTTCGCCGGACGACGAACCGGGTCATTGGGAGGATGAAGGCCCCGTTCACCAGGTGCACATAAGCCGCGGATTCTGGCTCGGCCGGTTCGAGGTGACACAGTCGCAGTGGGCTGCCGTGATGGGGAGCAACCCGAGCTATTTGGCGGGTTGCGATTCCTGCCCGGTCGAGACGGCGAGATGGGACGACTGCCAGGCGTTCCTCCAGACCCTGAATCCTCGCGCGGGCCGAGGGGATCTCTATCGCCTTCCGACCGAGGCTGAATGGGAGTACGCGTGCAGAGCGGGCTCGACCTCCACGTTCTGCTTCGGTAATGACGCATCGGAGCTGGGTGAGTATGCCTGGTACGGAGGCAATGCCGAGGTCCAGACGTACCCCGTGGGGGGCAAGAAGCCGAACGCCTGGGGGCTCCATGACATCCATGGCAACGTCTGGGAATGGGTTGGCGACTGGTTTTCTTCCACCTATTACGGGGAGTGCAGCCAGGGCGGCACTGTGACGGCCAAGGATCGCCAGGGCCCGGAGAACGGACCGTAGAAGGTGATGAGGGGTGGCTCGTGGGACTGGGATGCGAGCTTCGCCCGCTGCGCATTTCGCTACAATGCGTCCCCCGAAGGCGGGCGCTACGACGTGGGGCTGAGCATCGACGCCTTGCAGCAGCCCCGAAGGCCGCTGCATCTCCTATCGCAGGTACACTACCCTGACTGCTCGGGTGGTTCCCGAGGCAGTGGCCAGCCGGATGAACCTGCACCCGCTCCCAGCGCTTGCCCACTCCCGGGATGCCGGGCCGAGCTCGACCAACGGGGTGCCGGGTCCGAGTAGCCCCAGATCGAAACGGCTGAGGAGCCGGCCCTCGGCATCGAAGAGCTCGAGCCATGCCGCACCCGTGCGGGCCGCTCTGCACCTGAGGAGAAGCGGGCTCCCGGGGAGGGCGGGCGAATTGAGCACGGCGAGCTCGGCCGCCGACCATCGGCTCCAGTGTTCCGGCACGTGCATCGATTCCTCCGCGTCCAGACCCAGCGCCAGGAACCCGTAGGCCCGGCAGACGGAGAAGTGGTCCTCGGGGTTGGGCTCCTCGCAGAGTCCGTAGGCGTCCAGACCCCACACGCAGAGCATGCCACTCGGGCGCAAGGCGATCGAGTGCCCGAGCCCACCGTCTATGTCCACGTAGGGGCCCGCCGAGTCCGGGATGTCGCACTGGCCGTGTTCGTTCGAGCCCCACGCCAGTACGCTTCCGTCTGAGATCCCCCAGCTGTGGTCTCTGCCCGCGGAGACCTCCCAGTAGCCACCCAGTGCGATCGGCACATCGCACTTGCCGTAACTCGTGTCACCCCACGCGTAGGCGAATTCCCCGGGGCCGATAGCCAGGGTGTGCGTAGGCCCGGTGGAGATGCGGGAGAGGTCGGGGGGCAAGTGGTCGGGGGGCTTCGTCTGCCCGAAGGAGTTGTCTCCCCAGCCTACCAGATGTCCGGGGAGCAGGATGACCGTGTGATCGCCGCCGGCGTCTATTTCCATGGCACCGGCCTCTGCGGAAGCCGCACAGAATCTCCCCCTGCAGATGGCCTTGCCGACGGGCGTTGAGGAGGCGGGAGATGCCGCGAGCACTCCCGCCATGCACCCAGAGATCGGAAGAAGTGCTTTGGCCTGCATGATTGCCTCCTTGGTTCGAGGTCCTCTCGCACCGTGAGAGCGGCGGCCTGACCGGTACGGTGGAAGACCTAGCGCGGAGGCGACAAGGTGGGTGTCTGTTGGACTGGCCAGGACCGTGGGAGCGGGACGTTGCCGACCGGACCTGCCGGTCGACCCGTTGCCCAGCACTGATAAGCTGGCATCACTCGGATAGCCGCCGCAAGTTGCGATGGCGTGAGGCGCGTTGCAGGGGAGCTTTTCTCGCGTTGCCAAAGGGCCCTCGAGTGCGCAAACTGTGTCCCATCCGAGCCAGACCGAGTTGTCTTTCTAGCGTATAGGGGGGCTCCGTTGAGCTGCGTAGTAGAGCACCTCCAAAGGCTCGAGGAATCCACAGGATGGAGGTGGGTCGGTGTATTTCTTGCCTGGGTGTTCCTCCGGAACCTGCTTGAAAGCGCGCTGGAGCGCCCGCATGAGCTCGGCTTCGACTGGCGTGCCTCTGTCTCATTCTCCATGCTGTTGCTCCACTTTCCCTTGTTCTATTTCTTTCTCTTCCTCTCGATTTCCCTGTGGCTCGCCTTGCTCTCCCGTAGGCGGCTCCGCGATGTGGTACCGGTGACCTCATTGGGTTTCTCGTTGATCCTCATCGCCCCCATCCTCGACGCCCTGGCCAGCGGAGGTGCCGGCTACGACCTACGGTACCTGCGTTCTGGCGAGAACGTATTGGTCTCGTTCTGGAATCCGTTCGCACGGCCGGAGGCGATTTCCCCAGGTCAGAGAGTGGAGATTCTTGCAGCGATGGTTCTTGCCGGAGCCTACGTCTTCTGCTGGCGCCGCGCTCGCCGCTGGACAACGCTGGCCGCCCTGGCCTGGGGGCTTCTTGCTGGGGCGGGAACGTTCCTTCTTGCTGCCCTGGCCGGTTCTCTTCCGGCAATCGCTGCGCACCTCCTGGAAGGCTCGGCAGCGGATTCCTACGCGGCATTCTTCCGCGCGCCGGGTCTCTTGATGGATGAGAGTCGCAGGCATGCGCTCGTCTTCGCCGTAGCCTGCGCTGTCCTTGGTTTCCCATGGGTGCTGGCCCTAGAGACCAGATTCCGCGCGGTGGTGCGACGCATGGGTCTGACCCGGCTTCTGCACTACACAGGGCTTGCACCTGCTGGTGTGTTCCTGGGATGGCTCCTCTACAGAGACTTCGGCCCTCTCTCCATGGGCCACCCTGCTGACTGGCTGGCAGCGGCTTGTATCTGGCTCTCGCTCATCGCTGCCTTCGTGGCCTCGGTGCTTTGGAACGACGTATCTGACAGGCGGGCCGATGCCGTCATCCATCCGGAGCGGCCTGTTCCCAGGGGACTGCTGGCCGTTGATGAGGCCAGGCGGTGGGCATTGGCTGCTGCCACGGTGGCCGTTGTTTTGGCCCTAGTTGTTTCCTACCACACGGCCCTCATCGTAGGGGCCTGCCTCGTTCTCTCATGGCTCTACTCGTCGCCTCCGGTGCGGCTGAAGCGAGTGCCGGTGCTCGCGACCCTGACCCTGGCCATCCTCTCGGTACTTTCGGCCCTAGCGGGCTTCTCTCTCTTTGCCGCAGAGGCGTCGGTCTTGCTATTCCCTGGAAGGATCGCTGGGTTTCTGCTGCTTGGGGTGACAGTCGGCTTCATTGCGAAGGACCTCAAAGATGAGGCCGGCGATCGCATCGACGGCGTGGTTACCCTGGCGACCTTGCTTGGACCTGTGCGGGCACGCCGCGTCGCTGCCTTGCTTGTGGCAGCAGCCTTTGGTTCGCTGTTGCTCTTCTTCCGGCTCTCTCCGCTGGCGACGGTGGTGCTTGGTGGATTCGCTGCGGTTGGGGCTCTCTTGACGCTCCGGATCCCTAGGCCCGACTCGCCGCTGCTTGGTCTTTTTCTCCTCTTTGCACTGCTCTTTGGCATCTGGCTCTCCCGGCACCCGGATACACTTCTGCCGGCTACCGGTCCGCACTTGCTGGAGGATCATGCCCTCATTCTAGGCGCCGGGTCGGCAGCCTACTCCTTGGGCCTACACGATGATGCTAAAGGGGGGGAAAGGGGTGGCTTGGGGCGGGCTTTGCCTGGACTGGAGGAGCTGGCCTGGGGCGCTGGGGTGGGGGTTCGTGGGAGCCAACGAAGTGGGCGTCGTGATGCTGAGGTGCTTCGTGCAAAGGATGCTGCCGTCGGCCTGACCTCGGATCCGCTCAGAGTGAGGGAGCGAGCGCTCTGGTTGCTGGGGCGCTTGGGTTCTCCGCAGCAGGCTATTCAGGCCCTCAAAGCCCTGGCCGCCTGGCTTCTCGGGCATATCTCACACCGCGAAGGGAAGGTACCGTGGGCAGGAGCCGTGCAGGTTGAGGAGGCTGTCGGGGGCGAGATTCTGCTTGCGCCAGAGTCTGCGCTCTACCTCGAGAAACTGGCTTCCAAACTGACAGAGGCTGGCCACCTGGAGGAGGCTGCCGACGTGCTCGAGAGCGGACTCTCCTGTGGCCTGCGGCTGCGGGAGATGGCAGTCCATGCGGTTCAGGTGGCCCTGGGGAGGTTTTCGCTTGGGGAGATTGAAGAGGCCGCCGTTAGGGAGGCTCTACAAAGATCCTTTCTTCTCTCCGGTGGGCGGCCGGAGAACTGGCGTTGCCTCGGCGATTTCCACTTGCTTCTCGCTCAGCCGGCCGAGGCTTTGGGGGCCTATGAGGGGTCGATCGATGCCGGGGGAGACCACGGGCTGGCACTTGCTGGGCGCGCTCGTGCCCTGCATGCCCTTGGCAGGATCGGGGAGTCAGTCCGTGGTTTCAGAGCAGCGCTCGCCAAGAGGCCCTCGGACCCGGTCGTGCTCAACAACCTGGGTGTGGCCCTCATGGACGCAGGGGATGTGGAAGGGGCAAGGGCCGCCTTCCTGGAGGCCAGGCGCGCGAATCCCAATTTCCCCGAGCCTCTCTATAATCTCGGTCGCCTCGAGGAGCGAGGGGGCAGGCCGGATTCTGCTGTGGCCTTCTACGAGGCGTGCCTGAAGGTGTCTTCAAGTTTCGAGCCTGCACACCGTGCGCTCCAGCGCCTTTCTTCCGGACTGCATCAGCACCAACCTGCAGCTGGACACCCGGAGGGCCGATAGAATAGTGTCCTTGTTTTCCCGCTTGCTTCTAGGGGCGTCCACGCGGTCAGGGCGACCAAGCGAAGGCGCCGCTGCTGAGGGGTTTCGACGCGAGGGCACGAGCCGTGTCTTCACCGCGGACAGTGGTTTCGTTGGGAGGCAATGCGATCCTCCCTGCGGGTGGACCCGGGAGGATCGAGGAGCAATTCCGCGTCACCCTCCAGTCGATGGAGCAAGTAGTACGTCTGATCCGCAGCGGCGAAGAGGTCGTCATCACCCATGGAAACGGACCGATAGTCGGTAACATCCTCCTGCGCAACGAAGCTGCAGCCGACATGATCCCTCCCACTCCTCTCTACATTTGTGGCGCTGACTCGCAAGGGGGCATTGGCTTCATGATTCAGCAGGTGCTTGGCAACCTGCTTAGAAGCAAGGGCATACCCAGGCCTGTGGCCACGGTCGTCACCCAAGTGGTCGTGGACCCAGAAGATCCGGCTTTCCAGGAGCCCACCAAGCCCATCGGTCCACCTTTCGAAGAGGGTGAGGCCCGCAGGCTCATGCGCGAGCGCGGCTGGCGCATGCGCGAGGATGCAGGGAGGGGGTGGCGCAGGGTCGTTCCTTCTCCCGAGCCGAAGCGGATCGTGGAAGCCGAAACCGTGCGCCTGCTGGTCGAGAGTGGGTGTGTGGTCATCGCTGCCGGTGGTGGGGGTGTGCCAGTGTGCGAAAATGCCGACGGTGCCCTCCGCGGCGTTGAGGCGGTGGTTGACAAGGACTTGGCCTCTGTCGTGCTAGCGGGCGCTGTAGGAGCGAGCCGGTTGATCATCATCACGGCGGTCGATGCGGTTGCTCTCGACTATGGCAAGCCCACGCAGAGGCCGATTGAACGTATGAGCGTCGAGGAAGCAAAGCGTTATCTGGAGGAAGGGCAGTTTCCCCCCGGCAACATGGGTCCTAAGGTCCTAGGCGCGGTCCGCTTCATCGAGCAGGGTGGTTCTGAGGTGCTCATCACAAGTGTAGGTGCGCTGGGCGACGCGCTGGCCGGGAGGGGCGGCACAAGAATACTCCCTGTATAGCTCCGCCTCTGAGTTCCTGGAGGTTACCTCCCGTATTCCTACCGCCTGCCTTCTTCGAAGGTCTTCTCTGATAGCGGCCCTAAGAGGCTGCCGTGTTCCCTTCCCAATTCGTTCCTCTGACTTTCGGGAGCCTGTGGACTGACTCGGGCGGTGATCACGTATTGCAGGCGCAGCATCTGGCCGCGCGCAAGGTTGGCACCTTGGTTGCTTGGAGCGTCTGAGCCGCGACTGCCCTGTTACATAGATGCTCTGAGCATGGTGAGGACGTTTGGGGTGTGGGTATTCGCGCCCCAGGGAGGTGCCTGCATGAAGTACACGATGCTTTTTGTTCTGGTGTCGTTGGGCCTTGCGCTTTCGCAGGCGCAAGTGGCCGAAGCTGCTCTGTGTATCAATGAGATCATGGCCGATCCCGCCAGTGATTGGGACGGCGACGGTGTCTACGACTACAAGGACGATGAATGGATCGAGCTGTACAACCCGGGTCCGGGTCATGTGAACCTCGGGGAGTTTGCCCTGTCTGACGACGACGGGCTGTGGACATACGGCTTTGAGGATGGGGATGTCCTTGCAGCGGGAGAGGCGATCGTCATCTACGGAAGTCAGTCGGTTGCGTGGCAGCAGGAGCACGGCTTCCCTGCCTATGGCTTCAAGATGAGCAACGACGGAGATACTGTGATTCTGTGGCAGGTTGCGGGCGGCGATACTGTTCTGGTCGATTCGCACACGTTTAACACCTATGAAGCTGATGACGACCGCTCGACAGGCCGCTATCCGGACGGGACCGGGGAGTGGCAGATTTTCGATGCTTTGAATCCGTATGGCGGTTCCACGCCCCCACTCGGCAATGGACTGCAGCCGACCCCTGGTCTCTCCAATGTTGGGGGGCAACCCGGAGAGGTCGAGCGCTGCACGTGGTCGGTGCTAAAGTCGCTCTTCAAGTAGGCGGCGCCCGCGGTGGGGCAAGCGTGTTCGGTTCCGGACTGCGCTTCAGCCTCAGGGGTGAGCGAGAAGGCGACACTAAGCCGCCCGCGCAAGTCGGCGGCTCAGTTGCGGAGTTGGCTGCCTTGGGTGTCAGCCAGAAAGAGGGCCGGCAAGATACCTTGCCGGCCCTTGGGCTGTGCGGAAGGGGGGACTCGAACCCCCACGGGCTTACGCCCACTAGACCCTGAACCTAGCGCGTCTACCAGTTCCGCCACTTCCGCACTCTGGGCTGGGCCAGCTATGTTGCCACCACCGCTCGGACCTTGTCAACGCCCTTGCTCCGGGTCCAGGGGCTGGGATGCACCTTCCGCTGCCGGGCTTCGAAAGCCCTGTCTTCTGTCGTGGCTCCTTGCGCCCGCGCAGCTCCCATCTGCGCTAACTGAGTGTCGGGCCAATGCCTAGTCCGCGGTACGCCGTCGACGGCTTGGGAGTTCCCGTTGCGGTCTCACGTTGTTAGTATGCCTCGGTGCTGTCCTGCTCGTGAGAGTGGAGGTGATGGCTTGAGGGAGAAGAGAAAGCAAGAGAAGAGCGGGGTTAGGGTCATTGTTCGCAACCGGCGCGCGGGATTCTTGTATGAGATCCTGGAGCGATTCGAGGCGGGTATCGCGCTGCGTGGCTCTGAGGTAAAGAGCCTTCGCGCAGGGAAGGTGAACATCTCCGATGCCTACGCAACCATCAAGGGTGAGGAGCTGTTCCTGTTGAAGCTGCACATCGCGCCGTATGAGAAGGCAGCTGCTTTTCCCCATGACCCCGAGCGACCTAGGCGTTTGCTGCTCCACAGGCGGGAGATTAGGCGCCTTGTGGGAAAGATACAGGAGCGTGGTCTCACGATTGTGCCGCTGCAGCTCTACTTCAAGGGACCGTGGGTCAAAGTGGAACTCGGACTAGTGAGAGGGAAGAAGAAGTTCGATAAGAGGGAGGCCATTGCACGGCGGGACCAAGCGCGCGAGCTGGACCGGGCCCGGAGGGGGCGTGACCTGCTCTCTGTGTTTGTAGCCATGACATTGGCCTTCTCGGTGTGGGCAGCGGAGGGCCCCATCCGGCGGCAAGACGTACACGGGGATCGCCGCAGCTTCGATGCAAGGGCCGAGCTGCTAGGGCAAGTCGGTTCCCGCCAGCAGGTTCAGCGGGCGGCCGAAGGGTGGCTGGAGATGGGTGTGGGTCGGGATTCCTTGCAGTGGGCCGATGGACTCGGGGATCTTCTCGACTCTCTAGCTGTCCGGCTTCGCGACCTGACGGCCCCGGAGTCCATCCTCGGCGACTGCAGGGTCCCGGAGATCTTGACCGCTGAGTCTTCTTCCCTGTTACGACCTGAACCCGAGACGATTTCGGAACCAGCGGGCTTTGGTGCCGGTCTGGGAGAGCAACCCCTTCTCGAGGTGGTCTTCGCGGACGGCCGCTCGGCGCGCACTGACCCACTCGAGGTCTACGGGGGCATCCCCTACTGGGACCTCCGCGATTTCTGTAGTGCCTTTGCTTGTACGCTTTCGTGGAAACCACAGGCATTTGCCGGGACGCTGAGATTGGATTCGCTGGAGCTCGGGTTCGTTGTGGGCTCGGAATTCGGCCGCTTGGGTGATTCGCTCCTGTGGATGGGCCACCCCGTGATCGCTGCCAGCGGCCGCGTGCTTCTGCCCCTGACACTGCTCGAGGCGGCTCAGGATCTCGCCTTGGGGACTCGCTATCAGCTGGATTGGCCTGCGAAAACCCTTCGCCTGCGCGCTGGGGGGCAGCGTCTTTCCTACCTTGAGATGGCACAGGCTGGTGCCAGGCAGTCGCTGCGCTGGTACCTCGACCGCAAGCCCGGATGCGCCTTGTCCGTAGACCCTGCCGGATTCATCGTCGTGGCTCTCGATGGGGTTCACTTTGATCCACTTCAGGCCTGGTATCCTGGATCGAGGGGGGGCACTTTGGTCTGCGGGATGGAGGAAGCCGCTTGGGGATCCCGCTACTACATACGGCCGGGCAATTCATTCATGGGCTGTAGGTGCCTGTGGCTGCCGGAGCGCTCTCAGATGAGGCTCGTTTTGACAAGCCTGGGAATGGATCTGGCCGCACGGAGGAGGGGGTACGTCCGGTGGCCGTTGTGGTCCTGGCGTACCCACCTGCGGACTCGCATGTGGGAGGCGGCTGGGCCCGAAGAGGAAGGGCCTGGTCGCAGGCCCCTCGTTGTTCTCGTTGTACCCCAGGCACAGAGCGAGTCGGACGCATACGCGTTCGCAGCGGCAGTGGGTCGGCGCGCGGCGTCTCTGCTTCGGCACTGGGGTTTGGAAGCGGAGATGGTTCCGCGTAGGAATGGAGCAGGTCTGGGGGCGGCCCTTAACGACAGAGAAGCCTCGGTAGTCGTTGTCGTAGAACCCTGGGTGCGGGGAGTAGATGCAGGGCGTGGCGCGGTTGTATGTGTCCCAGCGGGCCGGCCGGGCAGGAACGAGTCGATCTCACGCAGAGAACTGAAGGCGCTTGGTTCAGAAAGGGATCTGGTTCCCTGGTCAATGGTGCTGCCCCTGCTCGCACCGGAGTCTGTCCGCCTAGGAGCTTCAGTGGGGCTATTTCTACAAGGCGAGATGGGCGAAGAAGCGGTCACCATGCTTGAGTGGCCCCTGGATTTCCTCGAAGGCACAGCTGCTCCAGTCTCAATGGTGCTTCTTGGTTCCGTGGAGGGGAGCGAGGAGTTTCCCACGAAAGCGGAGTGGGCGGCGCTCGGGAGACTGGCGGGCGCAGTTGCCTGGGGGATATTGGCCTACGCTCGCAGCACGGGGATTCTCGGCGGAGAGGCGCTGCAGCGTGCCTGGAAGCAGTCACGATCTGCTGTCCTGCCTAAGGCACTCCTGCAGTGGCTGCGACGGCAGGGGGAAGGGACGGGGCGGAGTAGCTATTCGGTGGCAGGCGGTCGGCACATGAGAATATGAGCGGGCGAGAGCCCGTCGGACCTCGGCTGTGGGGCTATAGACGGTCGGCTAGCAACGCTGTCACTTTGGGGGCTTTCAGGCAGAGGCGGGACGCATTGGCCGAGGACAACGTAAGAAAGAGCGAGGCCCGCCTGCGGGTGTTGGCCCGGATGCGGAGGCCGCGGCGAGGGATTCTGCGCCGGGTCGGCTGGCCCTTGGCAGCGCTCTTGGCGCTTTCGCTGGCTGGGGCGGTCTGGTTGCTGCGAACTCGGGTTCCAGAGTCCTTTGTAGCGGGGCCGGAAGCTGGAGGCGCCAGGATCGAGACTGTGCGTGCTTTCCGTCTCTACTTTGGTGACCCCAACTCGCCTGGCTTTATCGTCGAGAGGCGGTGGCTGCCAGCCGAGCGTGGGCTTGAGGAATCGATCCGTTCGCTGGTTGAGTCACTCCTGAAGGGTCCTCGTAGCGACTGTATTTCGCCGTGGCCCGAGGATGTGCAACTGAGACGCGTTTTCGTGGACTCCTCGGGCGTAGCCTACCTGGACTTTGATGGTTCGCTCCGTTGGCGGCTTCCCGAAGGGGACTATTCTGAGTGGCTTCTGGCTGGCTCGCTGACTCTAACCCTATGCGAGAACCTCCCAGCCGTAACCGGGGTGCGTCTGATGATCGACGGTGAGTCCGAGGGCCTGTTGCGCGGTCTTATCCGCCTTGATCGGGTGCTCAGGAGCCGCGGCTTCCTGCTGTCTCGCCTTCCAGGGCCCCGGCGATTGGCTGCTGCGGAAGCCGACTCGGTGAGCGGGAACCGAGGCGGCAGCGCATTCTCAGACGACGGGGGGGAGCAGTGGCGTTGAAACCCGGTGGCAAGGAGCAGCACAGGTCTAGGGCGATGGGCGCTGGAAGCGATAGGTTGTGGAGCCCTGCCGATGCGAGGCGGCCGATTGGGGTCTTTGATTCTGGCATCGGGGGGCTGACCGTAGTCAGAGCACTCCGCAAGCGTCTTCCGGGTGAAGATATCATCTATTTTGGCGATTCCGCCCGCGTGCCGTATGGCACGAAATCTCCGTCCACGGTGGTTCGCTTCTCGAGGGAGAGTCTCACCTTCCTTCTCCGCCGTGGGGTCAAGATGCTGATTGTGGCATGCAACACGGCAAGCGCGATCGCCTTGCCCCGCTTGGCTTCTTCCTTGCCCGTACCCGTGCTTGGGGTGCTCGAGCCGGGTTCGAAAGCGGCGGTGCGCGCTTCGAGACGCCGGCGCATAGGTGTGATCGCTACGGAGGCCACCATAGCCAGCGGTTCCTACAGGGAGAGGATAGGGGAGCTGGATCCAGAGGCAGAGGTTTTCGAGAAGGCCTGTCCGCTCTTCGTGCCTCTGGCCGAGGAGGGGTGGCTGGAGGGAGAAGTGCCTGCTTTGGTGGCCCGGCACTATCTCCAGCCGCTAGTTCAGGCAGGTGTGGATGCGCTTGTGCTTGGCTGCACTCACTATCCGCTCCTTGCTCCTGTGATAGCTGGTGTAGTAGGGCCCGGGGTCCAGTTGATAGACTCGGGTGAAGAGACGGCGAAGGAGGCGGAAGGGCTTCTGGAAGAGCAGGGGACGAGGAACCCCCGGGAAGGTGGCGGTGGCTGCCGAGTGTTTGTCAGCGACCGACCGCGCCGCTTCGAACAAATAGGCCAAGCCTTTCTTGGGGAGCCTCTGGGAGAGGTCACGGTCGTGGATCAGAGCGAGGTGCCGTGGTACGAGAGGGAACCAGCTTCCTTCGCGTCCCGGAGTTCTGAGGGTACGGTGTAACAGGAGTAGGAATGGCCAGATCGGATGGAAGGGGAGACCTCGAGGTTCGTCCTGTCGTGATAGAGGGCGGAGTGCTCCATCACCCAGAGGGTTCGGCATCGATAAGGATGGGGCGCACCTGGATCGTCTGTACGGCTACGGTCGAGGAGCGGCAACCACAATTCCTCAAGGGCACCAGTAGCGGCTGGATCACTGCCGAGTACGGGATGCTGCCTCGCTCTGTGGCCGAGAGAACCGGAAGGGGCCGGGGGGCTGGGCGGAGTGCGGAAATCCAGAGGCTCATCGGCCGCGCCTTGCGCTCTGTGGTGGACCTGGAGGGGATGCCGCTGCACACGATAGTGATAGATTGTGACGTCATAGACGCCGATGGGGGCACGAGGGCAGCGTCGATAACGTGTGGTTTCGTAGCACTGGTCCGGGCTCTGCTGTGGATGGTGCGAGATGGTCGTATCCAGAGGTTGCCCGTTCGGGAGCAGGTGGTAGGCGTTTCCGCGGGCTTCTCCGAGGGCCGGCTCCTGGTGGATATGGCATACGAGGAAGACATGGCTGCCTCTGTCGATCTTACGGTGGCCTTCACCTCGAGTGGTCGGATCGGTGGGCTGGAGGCATGGGCAGAGGATGGGCCCTTCGAAGAGGATCTGCTCGGGCGACTCATCCGGGTCGCCCGGGAAGCTGCGGAGCCGCTTTTCCGGGCTCAGCGCAGCGCTCTGGGGCTGCCACCCGATGCTGGTTTCGATGTAGAGACACTGTTGCCCAACTCAGGCTGAGCGCCCAATCTCGCCCCGCTTGCGCTTGGAGGTGGCCCGTTGATTCTAGTCTTCGCTTCCCGAAACCGGGAGAAGATCCGGGAGATGGCCTTCGCCCTGGAGGGGCTTCCCGTTGAGGTCATGGGGGTCTCAGACTTCCCAGGGCTGCAGCCAGTGGAAGAGACTGGCTCTACGCTTGCAGAGAATGCGCTGCTGAAGGCCCGAGCAGCCCATCAAGCAACCGGGCACCTCTCTCTGGCTGACGACACAGGCCTCGAGGTAGACGCTCTTGACGGCGCGCCTGGGGCGCACAGCGCGAGATTCGCTGGACCGGAGCAAGACTACCAGCGCAACTGCTTGAAGCTGCTGGAGGAGATGAAGGGCGTCCCTTGGGAGCGGCGAACTGCTCGGTTCCGCACAGTGGTGGCCATCGTCTTCCCCGATGGTAGGACCGCTCTGGCTGAAGGTGTCTGTGAGGGTGTGATCACGGAGCAACCGAGGGGAGACGGGGGCTTCGGCTACGACCCGCTCTTCTACTACCCCCCAGCCGGAAAGACCTTTGCAGAGATGAGCCTCGAGGAGAAGAACTCTGTGAGCCATCGGGGCAGGGCGATGCGGGCGGCCCGGGACATTCTGTCCGAATGGCTCAGCCGCCACCCAGCCGGATGAGAAGCAGCGCAAAAAACACGAAACCCTCCGCCATCCCCGGAGTATGACGCGTTGGAACGGCCAGGTTGCCAGCAGCACAGCCACCTCGGTAACGCGTGTTGCGAAGACTGCTTGGCTCTCCTCCTGACACCATGGCGGGTACGCTTCCACCTCCAGGGCG
>CAYMBA010000030.1:0-21665 GCA_964388535.1 uncultured bacterium
CTCCTCGGGCGCCAAGGCATCTTGTACTGCCTCCAGGAAGCCCATCGCCTCTGAGTGCCCAGCCGGAGCATAGTCGGCATCTCCCAAAGGCCCCCCGGAGGAGGACCTCGCGGCCTCGAGAAGCTCTCGCTCGAGAGCCATCGTCTGCTGCCGAAGACGGGCAGCCTCCTCGGGTCGGGGCGGCGTAGCCCCCATCTCGATTGCCTCGAGTCGCTTGCTCAGCGCTCCCAACCGCATCCTGAGGGCAGCCGTCTTCTCCCGACGCCCCGGTGCCCTCAGGCGGGCCATATCCCTGAAGCCCCTGGCACGGGCTCGCTCGGTGAGTGCCAGTACGAGCGCCAAGCGCGGCCGCTTCCGCTCCATCTCCAGGCCCAGCAGGTCCATATAGACTTCCACCTGCCGTTCGAATGCGGCGGAGCGGAGGTCCACACCTGGGATGAGAGTCCTCTGCCGCTCCAGGTCCTCTGCCGCCCGCCGAAGCCGCCTCGCTGCCGCAGTCCTGTTTCCGGCCTTCCACGCGCTTCGACCGGCTGTGGCCAGGACCCGCTGACGATGTTTGAGACCCAACCAGCGGGCACGGGCCGTCCAGGACTCCATCAACTGTGTGGCCCGGCGAGCGTCCCCAAGGGCAAGGTAGGCCTCGGAGAGGAGGCAAGCGGCTTCGGACTGCTTCGACCGAATGCCAAGGCGTCGGAAACCATCGGCAGCCTTTCCTGCCAAGCGGAGCGAGGCCCGTGGCTTCCCGGCGCGGAGGAATACCTCGGCCAAGTAGAGATTCGCCTGCGCCGCCCTTGGCCTGAGACGCCGGGAAACGAAGAAACGGGAGACCTCCCGAAGCTCAGATTGAGCTTGGTTCCACCATCCCATGAGTGAGGCCGCTGCAGCCGCGTCCATCCGTGCAAGCGCCGCATCCAAGCTCATGCCCTCTGAGGCAAAGGCCTTCTCAGCGCTCTTGGCCAGGTCCGCAGCTTCCTCCCCCATGCCGAGCTCCAGGTAGATTTCTGCTCTGGCACGCAAGGAGGCAGCCCGCATGTCGAGCATTCCAGAGCGTTCAAAGAGCTCTTCGGACTCTTCCAGCAGCCTGAGGGCGAGTCGGAAGTCACCGGAAGCGGATTCCAGAAAGGCCCGATTGAACCTGGCGCTGGCCCGGAGACTATCGAGGCCCATCTCCTCGCAATGCTTCTCCGCACTCAGGAACAGGCGCCTTGCCTCGCGGACCCTTCCCAGATTCGTACAGGCTATGGCCTGATTGACCAGGAGTCCGACCCAAGTGGGATCCTTGCCGAGGTGAGCCTCCATGAGCCGCGAGGCCTTCTTGTACAAACTGAAGGCCTCCTTGTACAAGTCCCTCTGGTAGAAGGCATTGCCGCGGTTCATGTAGAGCTTCGCGAGGTAGCCGAAGTCTTTCACGCGCCGGAGCAGCCTCTCCGCCTCGGCCGCCGACGTCTCGGCCTCCTCGGCAAACCCCATCAGAGAGACCAGATGCGTAAAGCCCACGAGGACCTGACCAAGGAGATCATCAGCACCGCTCTCTCTGGCAAAGCGGATAGCCTTCTCGTAAGCGCTCCTGCTGCGCCGCAGACGCCCAGTGAAAAGCAACGCCTCCGCACGCGCTCGCCAGGCATGGGCCAGGGCCAGCGTGGGAACTCGGGCTCCCTGCTTCGAGAGCCTGGCAACCAGATCGGCGGTCAATCTCGCTGAACGAGAGGGATCTGAGAGCAAGAATCCCGCACAGTGGTCACGGAAAGCGGAATAGAAAGAAGGATCCGGCGGAAGGTCACCTGCCTTCAGCAGTGCTTCGAGATCGGCCCCGGTTAGAGAATCCCGGTGCCCGGCCTCACCCGCCGACGCGCCCTGAACCCGCCGCCTTGCATGCCTGCCCTTGGTGCGCCGGAGATTGTCATCCGATCTCATTCGGGCCCCTGTCCCCGCGCCCGCCAGCCCAGGGAACCGCCGTCCGAGCAGACGGATAGTCAGCCTGAAGCCTAACCCTTTGGTGCCTCGATCCTAGCGCGGAGCCTAGAGCCCGCAAGCAGGAAACTCACCTCCATCGTGCCGCGCGGCAGGTGCCGGAACGCGAACTCACCGTAGGCCGAAAGTCGGGTCGTCCATGTCCGCCCCGCTGCCTCTAGCACCACTTCCTGCCCTTCCAATGGGACAACGCCAGCCCTAAGCGGCGAGATCTGGCCAAGGACGTTTACCCTACCTGGTCCAGAAGGAAAGACAGAAACGGCAATGGAGAAGCCCGGTGCCTCAAACAGAAGCGTCCGCGGTGCCTCCGCCGTTGCTGCTCCCCGCAACACCGGGCTAGGCGACAGGGAGTCGGCTACCAGAGACGCGAGCACCTCGCGAGCAACCCCTGCAGCCACTTCCAGCCTCTCGCGCACGCTCATCTTGCCCGGGCGCACCCCAGCCAGGAGCCGGTCCGTAGTGCTTCTGACCAGTGCCTCAGGGGGCGAAGGCAGCTCCGCCACGGAGGCGAACGAGGTCAACAGTCGCTCAGCATCCTCGAGCAGCGACGCGCACCGCTTGCAGCGACGAGCATGGGATTCCACTGCGCGCAGCTCTTCCCCGTCGATCGCGCGCCCCTGCAGCCGCGCCTCGGCGCTGCGAACTATCGATTCCCAACTTGGATGCCCCCTCATGGGTCACCACCTCCAGAAGGCCTCTCAGGCCTCGTCTCACAACCAGACTCGCGCCGCACCCGAGTCGCTCTTCCCTGTCGCTCTCCCCTTCGGATCGCCATCTCCCCCCGTGGTTGCCTCCATATGTACTGACGTGCTTGGCCCCGGTGCTGATATGATTTTCTCCACGGGCATGGAGGTTCGTCATTCCCCCATCCCTTTCCTTTTCAGCCACCTGCGCAGCTTCTGGAGGCATCTGGCCCTGGTCGGACCGATACTGCCGATCGGAATCCCCAGCACCCGCGCTATCTCTGCGTACTGCCGTCCGGGATCCTTCAAGTAGAGCTCCTCCAGAAGCCTACGGCACCTCTCATCCAGACTGGCGAGCCCATCGAGGAGCCGTGCGGCTTCGTCCACTCGCTCAAGCCGCTCCAACGCTCCCTCAGCCCGGTCCACGAGGCCCTCCACTGCGTCGGTCCTTTCCAACTCGTCTAGGGATGCCTCACCCTTACGTCTTCTCAGAATGTCCACGGCTTGGGTGTAGGCCACACGTGCGAGCCAGCCGGCGAGCCTCGCTGGGTCCTCAAGGCTCCCAATGCCCCTCAATGCCGCCAGGAAGGTCCCCTGGAAATGGTCTTCGCGTTCCTCGCCCTTGAGCCCTAGACGGGCCGAGATCCCATAGACCAGGGACCCGAACTCTCTGACGAGCTCGGCCCAAGCCCCTTCGTCTTTCGCTTTCAGCCGCCGGACGAACGATTTTCTTGAAAGCCTGCCCACGCCCGATTGACCTGCTGGGTGCCCAAGGGCTACAATTGATGTGGAAAGGTAAGCCTCTTCATTTGTCCGCCCCAAACCCAGGCGGCCGGCCTGGGGTCAAGGGTCCTCCTCGTCTTTCGCTGGAGACGGCACGAGGGAGGTGAAGACCCGATGCCCGGAACGTTCCTTCCGTCCGTGGAGCCTTCTACCCGAAGCCCGATGCCGAACCCTTTGCGTGCGGGGATGCGGCATCCAGGCACACTTTACAGCAAGTATCGGATGATAGCGGTTCCGACAGTAGCGACTCTACTGCTGGCCCTGGCCGTCACGCTGGCGGCGCCCGGGGTGGCTGCATACCAATACGTTGAGCATGAAATGTCCGTGATCCTAGTGCCCGGCGCCCAGATCGACGATGTCAACGAGCGTTGGGGCACGACAACGATCGTGGCTATTCCTCAACAGCGCGCCTACCTGCTCTACGTGCCAGGCGACGACGACCTTGAGGAGCTCGCCGAAGCGATGGCCCAGGACCCCGATATTCAGTCCGCGCAGCCAAACTACATACAGGAGACACCAGAGGCGGTTCGCCAGATGGTGATCGGAGCCGTCGGGGGGAGCTGGGACGACTACGAGGACCAGGAGATCACCGTCAGGATCGGGCTGGATGCGGCCCACGGAGTCACGATGGGCGCAGGCACGGTCGTTGCGATCCTGGATACGGGCGTGGACCCGGACCACGATGTCTTCGCCGACCGGATCTCCCCTGATGCGTACGACTTCCTCGACATGGATGACGAGCCCTGGGAGGAAGCCAATGGACTCGATGACGACGAAGACGGACTTACCGACGAGGGCTTCGGGCACGGAAGCATGGTCGCTGGCATCATTGCACTAGTAGCCCCAGAGGCAACACTGCTTCCGATCCGGATCATCGACGATGAGGGAAGAACCGATGCATTCCTGATCTCGCAGGGCATCAAGTACGCTGTGGAGCACGGCGCCGACGTTATCAATATGAGCTTCGGTGTACCCTTGGGGGTGGACATAGTCGCGCACTTCACCAATTTCGCAAACCAGCTTGGGGTGATCCACGTGGGGGCCGCGGGAAACGAGAATCGAGAGTTCCCGCCGTACTACCCAGCCGCCTTCAGCCAGGTGGCAATGGTCACTGCACTGGATTCCATGGACATAAAGGCCGACTTCGCCGACTACACTTCCAAGGTGCTCGTCTCGGCCCCGGGAACCGGCGTAAGAAGCGCCTACCCCGGGAACGACTGGGGGATAGGCTCGGGTTGCTCCTTCGCAACTCCATTCGTATCCGGGGAGGCGGCATTGCTTAAGAGCATGGCACCGGACCTCACGTGGCAGGACGCCCAAAGCCTTCTCGCCTTCGGTGTCGAGAACATCTACCACATCCCGGGGAACGCACCCTACGAAGGGAAATTGGGAACCGGGCGAATCTACATCCCAAGAGCCCTGGGAGGCCTGGTTGCCGGTGTGGAGTCCGACCTCTCACGCCCAGGCCTGTGCGTGTCACCCAGCCCGGTCGTAGGGGCTGCCGCCTTCCGCATGCCGTGGGACAGTGACCATGGGACGCTCGAGATCCTGGACACTACGGGTCGGATCGTCAGGTCTCTCTCGTGGACGGGCAGCTTCTGCTTCTGGGACGGCCGCGGTGAGAATGGTCTTCCCGTTCCCTCGGGCGTCTACTTTGGCAGGGCCGTTGCGGGATCAACGGAGCACACCGCCGTCCAGCGCTTTTGCGTGATCCACTAGATTCCTTCCTTACCGCACCGAATCAAGCGATGGGCGTGCCACCGGGTGGCACGCCCATCCTGCTTGACTGAAGCCCGAACGGTGCGCGATTCTTGCTCCCTCTGTCTTGCAACGTTTGGCCAGTAGTTGCGGAGGAGCGAATGGCACTCGAGCTGAGGCCCCTGCCGGAACGCCTGGAGGGCCGCACATATACTTTCAAGGGCGGCGTCCATCCGCCAGAGAAGAAGGAGATATCGAAGAACGCGGCGACCGAGCGTGCACCGATACCCGACCGCGTAACGTTGCCAGTGGTAATGCATGTAGGCGCCCCCGCAAAGCCGCTCGTCTCGAAGAAAGACCATGTCGAACGCGGACAGATGGTAGCCGAGGCCGGAGGCTTCGTTTCCGCCCCTGTCCATTCACCTGTCACCGGTACCGTAGTGGATGTGACACCGATGCCACACCAGAGCGGCAGGATGGTCACAGCGATCGTTGTACAAGTGGACAAGGAAGCCACGGCTGCCGCCATGGAAGAAGACGACACCCTGGATGTGAGTCCCGACCTGGATCTCTCACAGTTCGAGCCAGGACAGATAGTCGAGAGCGTGAAGTCCGCTGGCATCGTCGGCCTCGGCGGTGCAGCATTCCCCACATTCATAAAGCTGACTCCAAACGAGAAGAAGCCAACGGAAATCGTGCTCGTAAACGGAAGCGAGTGTGAGCCCTACCTCACTGCCGACTACCGACTGATGGTTGAACACCCGGAGTGGATAGTTGCGGGGACGCGGCTGGCGATGCGAGCCACTGGCGCCCCGCGTGCAGTCATTGCCGTAGAAGACAACAAGCAGGATGCCATAGAGAAGCTGCGCCAGGTGATACGTGGTGCGGGGATCAAGGACCGCATTGAGGTTGTGGCCATGAAAACGCGCTACCCGCAGGGCGGTGAGCGCACGCTGATTCCCGCACTCCTCGGGAGAGAGGTGCCCATGACAGGCTTCCCGCCGGATGTCGGCGTGGCAATCCTCAACGTGGGCACAGCATCTGCCGTCGCTTTTGCGGTGGTGCATGGCAAGCCATTGATCGAGAGGATTGTCACAGTCACAGGCAACGGCGTCCGGCATCCTGGTAATTTCCTGACGCTGATTGGAACATCCATTGGATTCCTGCTCGAATCCCGAGGGGGGCTCACGGAAGACGCGGCCCGTGTCATCCTGGGAGGTCCCATGATGGGCCCCGCAGCGGGCCGACTGGATCTGCCCGTGATGAAAGGGATGAGCGGGATCACTGTGCTCAGGCGTCCTGAGGCGAAGCCAAAGCCATGGCTTCATTGCATCAGGTGCGGCCGCTGCGTAGACGCCTGTCCCCTCAGCCTGATGCCGATAGTCATTGCGAATCTCTCGCGCTACGGGCGCTTCGAAGAAGCCGTGCGGATGAACCTGAACGCCTGCGTAGAGTGCGGAACCTGTGCCTATGTCTGCCCGAGCGGGGTGCCGCTGGTTCATTTGATAAGGGTAGGCAAGGCCGCGGCCAGGAAGCTGCAGAAGAAGCAATAGACTGATAGGGCGATCGCCGGACCCAGTCCGGGGCGGCCGCCGGCATGCGGCGTCCGTGGCCGGATAGCGTCTGCTCGTCGCCACGCCAGGAGGCTCGTGAGATGCCGTCAGAAGGGAAAGCGGGATCCCTGGTCCTTCAGGTGAAGAGCTCGCCGCATATCGCCGACTCGCTTACTACGCCTAGGGTGATGCTGGATGTGCTCATCGCCCTGCTGCCGGCCACAGCAGCTGCCATCGTCCTCTTTGGGATCTCAGCCGTCATACTGCTTGTCGCGACGGTTGCGGGTGCGGTGGTGGCCGAGTTGATAGGCGCCCGCATGATGAACCTGGGCAACACGCTCAAGGATGGAAGCGCCGTTGTGACGGGCGTCATTCTCGCTCTCTGCCTTCCGCCTACCTTCCCCTTCTATTTCGCTTTCCTTGGCGGAGCAGTTGCAACCGGCATCGCGAAAATGGCCTTCGGTGGGCTGGGCGCCAACATATTCAACCCGGCAATGGTGGGGCGCACGTTTCTCACCGCATGCTTCGGGACGATGATGACAACGTGGGTTCAGCCCAGCATCCCGCCCGGAATCGAAGCCCTGACTGCCGCCACGCCCCTGGGCTTGGCGAAGGAGATCCTGAAGGCGGGTGGAGACGTGGCCCGGATGAAGGCCCTCGCAGCCGCGGTGCCGAGCCTCTTCCTTGGCAATGTAGGCGGCTCCCTGGGCGAAACCTCTGCGCTGGCCATCCTGATCGGGGGCGCCTGGATGCTCCTGCGTCGGACGATCACGTGGCACATCCCTGCTGGGGTCATACTGGGAGCCGGATCTTTCTCCGTAGTTGCCTGGCTTGTTTCCCCCGCTACAGTCGCCAACCCGCTGGTCCACCTCCTCGGTGGAGCCTTGCTCTTCGGAGCCTTCATCATTGCTACAGACCCTGTGACATGCCCGCTCTCGGCTTCCGGACGCTTCTGGTTCGGGGTCGGAGTCGGTCTTTTCACGATGCTTATCAGGATCGTGGGCGGCTATCCGGAAGGGGTCATGTACGCCGTCCTCCTGATGAATGCCGTAACGCCATTCATGGACAAGTGGCTGACGCCCCGGCCCGTCGGTGTGGGAGGAGCCACCAATGGGTGATTTCTTGAAGAGCTCGTGGCTCGTGCTCGCCGCTGCCCTAGTCTTTGGCCTGCTGCTGGCCATAGTGTACGTGAACTGGCAGCCACGCATTGAGGAGAACGAGAGGCTGAAACTGGAACGAGGAATATACTCTATCCTCACCAATGCAACTTCAACAAAGGCCGATACGCTGATGATTGAGGGCGAGGAAACGACAGAGCCACTTCTCTTGTACACGGGACTGGATAGCACCGGGACACCCGTTGGCCTCGTCTTCACCGCCGAAGGGACGGGGTTCCAGGATAAAATCAAGCTCCTGGTAGGCGTCGATCTCGAGTTCGAGCACTACAAGGGCATTGCGGTGATTGCCGCTGCTGAGACGCCCGGCTTTGGTGACGCAATACGAGACTACGACATCTTCAGATGCCAGTTCGTCGGAACGCCAGTCGATCCTCCCCTGAAGGTGATCAAAACGGGCGACCGGCGGAAGACAGACGACAATGAAATCGTGTCCATCACGGGAGCGACGATCACGTCGCGATCGGTAACAAGTCTCATAAACGCAAGGGTTCGAAAGATAAGGGAAGCCGTCAGGCGCTACGTACGCGAGAGAATGAGGGAATCGCACGGCGCATAGCGGGATCCCTCCGAGGGACACCCGGGGTAACTCCGCCCCGAAAGTCCCAGCCGGCTTGGAGGAAGTGATCATGGCAGAGGCTGCGGTTGCAGGCACAAAGGAGCAGTCGACGGCTGGCAAGGCGGCCGCGCAGTTCGTCAAGAACCTGTGGGAAGAAAACCCGGTCTTCCGAACTTTGCTGGGGATGTGCCCTACCCTTGCTGTCACGGCAGCCGTTAAGCCAGCCTTGACCATGGGGCTTGCCGTGACTTTCGTTGTGGTCTCATCGAATCTGATGGTGAGCATCATGCGCAAGGGCCTTGCTCCGCACCTCAGGATCCTCATGTTTACACTCACCATATCCGTGTTCGTAACGATCGCCGACCTCTTCCTGAAGGCTTTCGTTCCGGACATGAGCGAAGTCTTGGGGCCCTACGTGCCTCTCATCATCGTAAACTGCATCATCATCGCCCGCGCTGAGTCGTGCGCATCGAAAAACCCAGTCTTCACTGCCGTCCTCGACGGCTTTGGCACAGGGTTCGGATTCACAATCGCAGTTGTCATCCTTGCAACCATCCGGGAGATCCTAGGCAGCGGGACCTGGTTCGGCCTCAGGGTGCTGCCAGCGTGGTGGGTACCGTGGACGATCATGAAGCTACCGGCAGGGGCATTCATAACGCTTGGTTTCATCCTGGCTGTGATAGCCTACTCGCATGGAAGGAAGAAGGCCGCATAGCCAACCCTGAGCGGCGGAGGATAGAGAGATGACGGGATTTGTCGAGCTGATAGTCGTTTTCCTCTCCATAGCACTGGTGAACAACCTCGTCTTCACCAGATTCCTCGGCATCTGCCCCTACTTGGGGGTTTCCAAGCGTGTCGATATGGCCTTCGGCATGGGGCTCGCGGTCACATTCGTACTCACGCTCTCGGCCACACTCACCTGGATCATCAACAATCTGATTCTTGTGCCCCTGGGGCTGGGCTTTACAAAGTACATAGCCTTCATCCTAGTGATAGCGAGCATGGTCCAGCTTGTCGAGATGTACGTAAGGAAGTTCTACAAGGGATTATACAAGAGCTTCGGCATCTATCTTCCGCTCATCACGACAAACTGCGCCATCCTAGGAACCTGCCTCTTCATCGATCTTTGGGGCTACAACTTCATCAAGGCTGTGGTCGCAGGCTTCGGCGGTGGGCTAGGGTTCACGATGGCGATTTCGATCATGGCTGGCATAAGGGAGCGTCTCGACTTGGGTGACGTCCCCAGGCCACTTCAGGGTGCGGGGATCACCCTCGTGACCGCTGGAATCCTTACGCTAGCCTTCATGGGCTTCTCTGGCATGGTTCGCTGATACGAGGTCGAGAGATATGGCAGTTGCGCTTTTCCTCGGAGAAACGAGCTTGAGGCTACTGATGGAGCGGTTGGCGCTGCTGGTCGGGTATGGCGTAAGCACGCCAGCCACACTCCTCGTGATCGGCTTTCTCTTCGCAGTCATGCTGAGCGTGGCCAATCGCCGGCTCAAGGTCGAAGAGGACCCGCGCATCGGCCAGGTCCGTGAAGCCCTCCCGGGAGCCAACTGTGGCGGCTGCGGCTTCCCAGGCTGCGATCAGTTCGCTGAGGAACTCGTCGCCGGGCGTGCCGAGCCGGCGGGATGCGTTGTCGCCTCGGCGGAGGCAATAGAGGCCATCTCCAGGATACTAGGGATAGAGGCATCCACAGCCGTACCCAAGAGGGCCGTTGTCCACTGCACGGCCAAGATCCAGGACCGCCTCAACCGAGCCCAGTACATGGGTCCCGACACATGCGCAGCTATGAACGTGCTCGCAGGGGTTCAGGGCTGCACATACGGATGCCTTGGGCTTGGGGATTGCATGAGGGCCTGCCCGTTCGACGCCATCACGATGCGCGAGGGACTGCCCGTTATCGACTATGCAGCTTGCACGGGCTGTGGCAACTGCGTAGATGCCTGCCCACGTGGGATTATCAGCCTCGAGCCTATGCTGGAGGATCCCCTCATGGTCGTTGCGTGCAACTCGAGAGACCCGATCAAGTACGTGCGGGCCAACTGCAGGGTCGGCTGCACAGGCTGCGGCGTCTGTGCGAAACTGGACCCCGAGGCGTTCATAGTCGAGAACGAGCTGAGCCGGATCCTATACGAGCCAGAGAAGTACGGTTCGACCCGGGACCACGAAAAGGCCGCCGAGAAATGTCCCACTAGCTGCATCCTGAAGGTGGGTACAGCCATCCCAGACCCCTACGCCTGGATCGAAGAACGAGCGAAGGCCAAGGCGGCCAAGAAGGCGCAAGCGCAAGCAGGGGCCTAGTCACTCGGGCAACTACTGGGCAAACGCGGGAACGAGACCCTCCTCGGCGAGGATCTCGAGAAACCTCGCCCGGAATCTTTCCCACGTGTACTCCGAGGCAGCATCGCGCATACGACGTCCCCACGCCCGCCTGGCCTCGGGATCGCGATACAGCAGCAGAAGTGCCGCTGCGATTGCCTCCGGCTCAGGCTTCTCCAGTAGCAACGGGCCTTCGGGCAGGATCTCCGAAGCACCCACCCGGGCGCTCGTCACCACCGGCACTCCACTGGCCGCCGCCTCCAGGACTACAAGCCCGAACTCTTCGAAGACTGCAGGGTGCACTATCACATCCAGGGCCCTGAAAAGAATCTCGGGGCTCCGCACATAGCGCAGGTGTATGACCCTCTGGGCTAGACCCGAAGCGCGCAGCGCATCGCCGTAGGGAGATATGAAGTCTTTGCCGAGGACAAGAAGGAAGGTGTTCCGCCTCACTGAAGCCGGCAGGTCGCGGATGGCCGCGAGAAGATTGGACAGCCCGCGCTTGCGGAAATCTCCGCTCGTCACAAAGCCCACCGCGAAGGCATCACGTGGCAGTCCCAGCCGCTCCCGTGTCGCTCCGTCGATTCCATCCCGGGGGCGGAAGCGCTGTGGGTCATAGCCAGGCCTCACCACCCTCACCATCTCCTCAGGAACCCCATAGCGAGTGATGATCTCGTTGCGAACCAGGGAGCTACAAGTGAGGCATATGCGAAACCTTCTATTCCTCAAGACATGCTCGTGAAGTGGAAGTACACGAGGCTGCCTCGACCCCGCGGTGCCCGTTTCCTCGAGTACCCTGGCGATCAGGTTGTGAATGAAGAGCACATCCTGCAGCAGGCAATCCCCGTGACCAACCAGGACGGCAGGCTTCTCTAGTCTGGAGAAAGACTCCGCCAGGCGCGCAAACAGTCTTACACCCAGTCGTCCACTCGAGGGGAGTATCGGGGCTACCAGGAGCCGACCACTGAAGAGTGGGCGTATGCCGCGCCCTGCTGCCAAAGTGAGGGTATCAACGCGGAAGCCCGCGCTGTGGAGGGCACGCGCCACCTGGGCCGCGATTGCCACGACACCCGTAGGCCGGCGCATTTTCCGAACGCACTGGAGTGCAACGGGTGCTACTGCCTCCCCGGGTGCTGCCAAGGTACCCCGGTCCTGAGCAGCACGCCTAGATAACACATGTCGTATTTGCATCCCCGTTCCGTAGCCAGCGGTTCGTAATCGGCCTCGAAGCGCCCCAGGCCTCCTGAGACGACCAGTATCACTTGCCTGATGAAAACACCCACCTCGGCCGCCGGCAATGCCGCGATCTCACTGACCGCGCCCCTGCTAGCAACCGCCGCAATGCCAAGCTGCCCGTAGAAGACCCCAAGCCGCACCCTGAGGTCGCATGGATGATACGCAACTTGCGAATAGGCATCGACCCCGCTCCGGCGATCGAGCACGCGCAGCTCCACCTTCGAAACTAGGGCGCAGCGGCTACCCCCCATGGACTTCACCAGACCCAGCCCGAGGGAAGCCCCGTAGCACCACTCTGCCCCGGATGCGGCTTCCACCATGGCCCGCCCGACGGCCACCCCGCCGAATCCGATCTCAAGCCCCGAGTCAGCCTGCGCCGGCCCGGGAAGTCCGCACATGGCGCACACGATCAGGGTCAGAAGCACAAGCAATGGGGTGCCGATGTGCTTATATACTCCCACCTAAGGCCTCCACACCGAAGGCGAAAGCCACCAGGCGCCCGCCATCTTCAGGCCATATCCCCGTGGAGCCGAGGGAGACCCGGAGCGCGCTGAGGACCATGTGCGAGATCTCAAACTGCACCATGGCACCATGGCTCAGGCTGTGCCCATCAGCATAGAGCTTGCCGCTGAAGGACCTGACGCGCCAGTGTCTCACGAGCAGGCTCAAGGACCAGCTCTTGCCCAGCCGGTCTACGCTCAGACTCTCCCCCGCGGCCTCTATCTCACGATCATACCTCCAGGCCCGATTGGCATCGTAGAGCCAATGGCCAAGGACACTATCACCGTTGCGCAATCCATCGCGATAGATCGAATGCTCATACCACCAGTTCTGGCCCTCCGCCACTTCTACGCCCAAGCTCCAGCGCCCGAGATCCGGCAAACGGACCCCAACGGTCAGCAGCGGGTTGCCGAAGAGGTATATCCTCGCAGAACCGAGATCGTCGGCCGCGAGCTCTCCGTAAAGGCACACAGGCTCCCCAGCTATCCGATGTAGGATGCTCACAGTCACCGACCCAAACTGGTTGCCAACCTCTTCGTCCCTGGGAAGGTCGGAGCGGCTGTTGTCGTACTTGCCTGGAAGAAGAAGGGCCCGCAAAAGTCTGCCCAGCCCTACTTGCCTTGGTCCCCCTCCCCACTGGATGCTCCTGTTCAATCCAACTCTCACTCCCCCTACTGGGCTGAAATCGAAATGCAAGAGGCCGTATAGAGGGGACCCAGTGTACAAGCTATCTTCGTACAGAATCTTTTCTGTCTCCCACATCCTTTCCACGAATAAAGAACTGTTTGCATCGAGACAAGAGAATGGCTTGGCGTTTCCTATGGAGAAAGAGATGCCACCAGGTGCGTTGAAGCTTCTAATTGCAGCGCCATCCCACGCGGGTGATGCCCAAACAGGAATCACGCCACCACGCAGGAGAAATCCGGACGCAGTTACTTGTAGATAACCGGAGAGAAACCGCAACTCCCGAGAGTCGCCATAGCGATCCACCGAAAAAAGCAGCCGGGCCCCGAGCCACCGAGTAGGGTTTGAGACCAACGTGCCAGATAGCGCAACTCCGGACGCTAGGGTGCGCCCCGCGGTATTCGGAAGTGGGCGATCCGCGGCGCCACCCTGCGACCAGACCAGAAGTGTCCGCGCACCAATCCGCTCAATGCCAATCGCCTGAGAAGCTCTGGCAAGATCCTGCTGAAGCCTTCGGCGCAGCCACCCCGGCACCGAGGGACTCGCAGAGAAAGCGAGCAGATCGTGCTGTCGCAAGGGGAAGAGATGGGATGGCATTCCTTCAATCGCAGCAGCTCTTGATTCCGCCGGGGAAAGCGGCCCATGCCACTGCCCCCGCGCAACGGGTGGTCCTCCCTGCAGGAGCACCAGGAGAAAGATCACACAAAGCCGATTCACCATCAGGAACACCCTCTCCGGCCAAGCCAGGCCTACCAGTTGCCAAATGTGAGGTTAGCGCGTGTAAAGCAGACTGCAAGCTTTCACGGGCACCGACTACAGATGTAATGGCCTTCCCCTGCCAGGCCCATCAACAAAGGAGGCACCAAGCCATGAAGTTCGCCAAGCCGACCAAAGGCCCCATCGTCCTTCCCAGCATCGTAGCGGCGGCCTCAGCATGCTCGCCCTTTGGTCGCAGCTCCAGCGTCCGGAGGCAGCCCCGCCACCGAGTTCATCCCAGATGTGAGGCTCAACGATGAGCGAGGAGACAAGCACAAGGGAGCGCCGCGATTGGCCTACAACGCCACAGACGAGGACTCTGTCGATCCAAGATCTGCAGCACTGACATCCGACATCTGCGCGCACACCCTCGGAAACCCATTGCTTGCCTGGCACCCGTCCTCCAGTAGTGTAGAATTGTACTAGGCGGGGCCTGGAATGCTCAGCACGAGGTGCACTTCCCGGTCACCCGGCAGCGACCATCTCCAGCAAACGGTTCCGGTCGTGAGAGGGTCACAAGCACTGAGGTGCAGCATGGCAACTTCAACCAGGCACCCCACCGAAATGCACTCCGATCGTCGATCTCTCAGGAAGGAGGCGCTCCCCAATGAAACCAAAAGGCGAGTCTCGGCCAACCTACTTGGTTCCCCTGGCGTCCGTCTGGACGCTTCTCTTGCTCCTCGGCTTCCCGCCGTGGGCAGACGCCACTACACCCCCACTTAGCGTGTTCGACGGCACCGGAGCAATGATCGGCACACCCGCGCACCAGCTTCGCCCGGCTGGGGAGTACACGGCCACAGAGTTTCTCCCCAACATCCAGGTCAACGATGATGCAAGCCCTGAGCACAGAGAGCCAGTAATGGCCTGGGGTGCTGATCCTAGTACGATCTACATCGCCTACTGCGAACGGCACGCGCACTACAATCCGGAACTTGTCATGTTTTCGAAGTCCACGGACGGTGGACTGACTTGGCTGGCCGAGGCCATCCGCATCAACGACACGCAGCCCAACGCAGTCATGACCCCGGCTATTGCAACGTGGGGAGCCGACACTGTCTTTGTCGTCTGGTCGGAGATGGGCTTTGCCCCCGACTACAACTACGAGATACGCTTCAGCCGCTCCTTCGACAGGGGGCAGACGGGGAGCGCGAGCACAGTGGTTCACCCGATCTCACCAAGCGAAGACCTCTATCGGCCTGGTATCACGTTGACCGGCACTCGAATCGTCGTATCCTACTGGAAGCAACTCAGCTACCCTGAAGCATATCCCATGGTCGTCTACTCCGACGACCTCGGAGAGAGCTGGTCCGACCCCATTGTCGTCTGTTATGGTCCCCACGGAAAAGACGATGGTGCTGCTCCGGGGATAGTCTACAACGCTGTCGACGACGAGATAGGACTTGTATACGAGTCGGTGAGCAACAGAATATTCATGTGCATTTCCTACGATCATGGAGAAACGTGGAGCGGCCCATATTCGGTGAGCGACACATCTCCCACCTCCGTCAGATATCCTGATATCGACTGCTTCAACGGCGTCTACTATGTAGTATGGCACGACAACAGAAACGGTCAGTATGACTGCGATGTCTGGTTCAACAAGAGCGACTCGGGCACGAGCTGGGGAGGTGCCATACGAGTAAACGATACACTTCAAGGAAACCAGTATGAGCCACACATCGCGGTGGGCGCGGACGGGAAGATCCATGTCTGCTGGATATGGAACATACCCTTCCAGACGCAGATTGACCTGTACTACTCTTGCTCCGAAGACGATGGCATGACCTGGGAAATGCCCAGTGTGCGGGTGAATGATATCGCCTACGTCATTGAACCGTACTGTGCATGGACGTCCGACATCCGCGCAGACGCCTATGGCAGCCCGTTGGTGGCCTGGAACGATGGCCGAGAAACCGGATACTACGACGACATTTACTTCTCGCGAACCGAGAGTACCGCTTTCGTAGAGCCATCTGGGATGCCCGGGTTGACAAAGGTCGAAGTCCTGGGCTCCCCCGGTCCCGCACCTGTGATCAGACTGACTATTCCCGAGGAAGGCTCGCCGCGGCGCGTTTTCCTCCTTGAAGCTTCTGGACGCAGGCTTGCGGCGCTGGGCACGGCTGCAGCTGGTGCGACGACACAGCTCCATCCGACCAAACACTCGCCAGGGCTGGCCTCCGGCGTCTACTACGTCCTGCTTGGTTCTGGGAGGCAGGCTGTGGCAGCGAAGAGAATCGTCGTCGTCCGGTAGGCACACGGTGCTGGGATCAAGCGCCCTGTGCCCCGACGGCCTCTGTTGCAGCAGGGGAAGGAGCCAGAAGGGCAACTGCATGCACAGAGATGGCCTCCCCGACGCCTTCGGGCCCCAGGCCCTCGGCCGTCTTTGCCTTCACCGAGACACGAGAAGAATCAAGGCCGAGCACCGAGGCAAGCCGCTCACGAATCCGAGGAACATATGGAGCAAGCCTCGGTGCCTCGGCCACTACGGTCGCATCGACATTGGTGACGGCAAGTCCACGCTCTGAGAGCAACGAGACAACCTTTGCCAGCATCTCCAGGCTGGAGGCGTCCTTCCAGGCAGGGTCCGTATCCGGGAAGAGCTGTCCTATGTCTCCAAGCCCTGATGCTCCCAGAAGGGCGTCTATGAGGGCGTGCGTTAGAGCATCGGCATCGGAGTGACCCAGGAGTCCGCGATCGTGCTCTATCTCGACGCCACCCAGTATGAGCTTCCTGCCCGCTACCAGCCTGTGCACGTCGTAGCCGGCACCTATCCGGATGCCACCCGCCGACTCGCCCCCAGCAGCAATGACCTTGGCCATGACCAAATCCTCACGCGTGGTGACCTTGAAGCCCAGGACGGAGCCTTCCACTATGGTGATCTGCCCGCCGGCCCACTCCAGGAGTCCAGCGTCGTCTGAGGCCGTCACATTCTCGCGAACAGCCCGCTCGTGCGCATCAAGTATGACGGGAAGCGGAAAGACCTGGGGCGTTTGAACGGCGACGATGGATTCCCTTTGAGGCAGCGGGGCGCGACCGCCGGCATCTCCTACCACCCTCAGCGTATCAGCGACGGAGAGGGCCGGGACGACTCCCCAGAGGTCTGAGCGCTCAGCAGCCAGCGCATCGGCAGCGGCCAAAAGGCGCTCAAAAACGGCGCGGGGCATGAAGGGTCGTGCGGCGTCATGGATGAAGACGACTGACCCCGCCGCCTCATCCCCCAGGTAGCTCAAGGCTGCTGCGAGGCCCAGTCTTGCCGAATCTTGCCGCCGCTCGCCACCTCTGACAGGATCATGAAAACGCACACCACTCTGCGAGCTCGCCTGACGCACAGCCTGAAGCGCCGGTTGCATCACTTCTTCACCTGCCCCTGCTGGGACCACTACGACAAGGTCGCTCAAGAAGCCACTCTCAAGAAGGCACCGGCTCGATCTCTCAAGGAGCGAAGATCCCCCCACGAACACGAACGCCTTGGGAACGGGAGCCCCCAGTCTCTCCCCCGATCCGCCCGCCACGACCAGCCCAACCACTCTCTGCCCAAACCTACGGCTCACGCCTCAATCCCCTTCCCCCGCCTGGGGACCGGCGAGGCCGGCACGCACCGCTGCGGCTACATCCTCAACGCCAACAGCATCAGCGCCCCCAGCGGAGCGGGCCCCTTGCATGTCCCTCAGGGAAGCCGCGGGCATGATCACGCGAGAGAAACCAAGCCGGGCTGCCTCTGCCACTCTCCGGGAGGCAGCCCCCACGCGCCGGATCTCGCCCCCAAGACCCACCTCGCCGAAGACCGCGGTACGCCCTCCGACAGGGCGGTCTCGCACGCTGGAGGCAACAGCCAGAGCGACAGCAAGATCCACAGCAGGCTCATCGACCCTCAGCCCACCCGTCACGCTCACGAAGACGTCCGACTCTGAGACCGGGATCCCCGCTCGCTTGCCCAGAACGGCCAGTATGATTGCAAGTCGGCGGGGGTCTATTCCACTCGCAATCCTCTGGGGAGTGCCGAAGCGCGCAGGGTGCACGAGGGCCTGGACCTCGGCCAGCACGCCCCGGCTCCCTTCCATCCCCGCGAATACGACGCTGCCGGGTACAACGCCTATCTTCTCGCCCAGGAACAAACGAGAGGGGTTCTCTACTTCCACCAGGCCCCGATCCTGCATATCGAAGACACCGATCTCATCTACTGACCCGAACCTATTCTTGACGGCGCGCAACAGCCTGTGGGCGTGAAAGCGATCCCCTTCGAAAGAGAGCACCACATCCACCAAGTGCTCCAGAACCCGAGGGCCAGCTATGGCGCCCTCCTTCGTCATGTGCCCGATCATGAAAACCGCGAGGCCCTTTGTCTTGGCGAGACGCGTTAGTGTGAGAGCGCACTCCCGGACCTGCAGCACGCTTCCAGGGGCTGAAGGCAGATCCGCGAGGTATATCGACTGGATGGAATCCACAACCAGGACCTGAAGGTCTGCCCGCCCCTCCCCGCCGGCAGCCGGGAGGCCTTCCGAAACCGCCTCCAGGATGCGCTCCAGGTCGGCCTCCGCCATGACGTGCAGGTCCTCCGACACACCGATTCGCCCCGCTCTCAAGCGCACCTGCTCTGCCGATTCCTCGGCCGAGACGTAGAGCACACCGTGTCCACGCCTGGACATCTCGGAAGCAACCTGAAGCAGAAGTGTCGACTTGCCGATCCCTGGGTCCCCTCCTATGAGAACTACGGAGCCAGGAACGATTCCCCCACCGAGCACCCGGTCGCACTCTGTGAGGCCCGTGGCCATCCGCGAGAGCCCAGTACCGTCGATGCTTCCCACGCGCCTGATGCCGGCCTCGAAGCCCCCATCTGGAGTACCTGCCAGCCAGCCATGCCTTCCGCCGCCAGCACTGCGGCCCGGGATACCCAGCCTCTCTCCCACCGGGCGGCGCTGCCGCCCCGACTGACTTCTGCCGGGTTCCCTATAGAGCACGAGCGTGTTCCATTCGCCGCAAGACGGGCACCTGCCGAACCACTGGGGAAATGTGTCGCCGCAGTTCTTGCACAGGAATGTGCCCGACTGTTTCCCGCCCTTTCCTCTCACGCCCGGCTCCTTGCCTCAGCCTTCTCCCCAACAGGGAGAAACCTCTGGACCCATGGCCAGACCAGCCGGTTGGTTGCCACGATGGCAAGGCCGGCATAGATCCAGCCTGCAACTACATCCACGACGTAGTGATGAACAAGGTACACGGCCCCTATGCTCACTCCAAGCGGATATGTGGCTGCAGGCAATGCCTTCTTCCCGAAGCGCTTGAGCAGAAACACGAAGACAAACAGGGCGTAACCTGCGTGAAGCGACGGAAAAGCGGCAAAACGGTTCGGATTCATTCTCTTATACAGGTTCTCGAAAAGCGGAAAGCCTATTCTTTCGTCAAAGTTGACAAGGCTGCCGGCGCCATGCCCCTTGAACTCCGCTGGCGGCTGGACGAAGCCATACTCCGCCACGTACCAGGGAGGGGCCGTGGGGATGGCCAGGAAGGTGCTGAAGCCCAATAGGTTCATTATTGTGAAAGCAATCGCGAAGCGGTAGAACAGAGCCCTGTAGCGCGTCAAATGCCATAGGACCCACGCCACCATCAGCACGGCTCCCATGTGCATTGCGTAGCAACTAGAACAGAAAACATCGAGAAATGATTTGAAGAAGGAGTCTCTGTACTTCTCCTGGAAAACAATCGAGTACAACGGCGGGGCCTCCCCCCCGGTAAGCCATCCGAAGAGTGAGACTTCCAGACGATACAGTCCCTCCACGCACACCCGGGGCCTCAGGTCATCGGCTATGCCCCGCATCATGTCGTAGACTATCCATGCCCCAATGAAGGGACTCCAATCGCGCAGAAACGCTTTTGCCTCTCTGAGGACGAGGACAACGATCAGGAAGATCAAGAAGGCGTGGTCAGGACGCACTTTGACATGCTGGTCCAGCCACACGAAGTAGGCCACAAGCAGCAGGAAGACGAATACCTTCCACCGCTGCCCACCCGCACGGCGCCAGAGATCGAGGAATCGGGCTTTCCCCGGGCGTTCCACGGTGCTCCCGTTTCCAGATCGCATCTCACCAGATCCTCTGCCGCCGGCCGGTCTCCCCAGCAGTCCCAATAGCACAACCGAGGCCACCTAGCGGCCGATTTCGTCGAGACGAGGTCCCCTGACCCGTATGTCACCACGCCTTGCCGTGATCCTCTGAGCATCCATGAAGGCCAGTAGGGGAACGGCCTGTTTCCGCGATATCCCGAGCAGCTCCTTGAGGTCCGCCACTCTCATCTCCCCATGATGCCCAAAGAAATCCTGGACCCGCTTGAACACCTCCTCCATCGTGCCGGCAGAGAAGTAGAAGTCAGGGGGCACCCGCACGAGGAGACCTTCCTCCACCAGAAGGCCGAGCAGCGCAGTGGCCACATCCGCCCCGCTGCCGGTTAGGCCCAGTTCGCCAAGGATCTCCTTCTCTCGCCGCCCTTCGAAGTGGGCATCCTCGATCGCCGAAAGAATAGCGTCTCTTATCCGTGCGTCGGACTCGCTCAGTTCGATCCTGTCGCTGTGGAGGCGGATACGATCGCCGCGTACGAAGGCCTTTCGTTCTTCTTCCCACCAGGAGATGCACCAGTCCACGACCTCGGGATTGACCGACTTCTCGAGTCTCTTTTTGAGCTCGCTTCGGCTCATGCCCCAGGACAGCCTGTTGTGCTCTTGATACTCGAGCAGCATCTCCTCCACCCTGCTGCCGGCCTGCCGAGCCTCATCGACGAGTACATACAACCCCGAACCAAGACGTAAGAGCGTTCCCTCCTCTGCGAGCTGCGCTACCACGTGCTTCAGCTCGTCTTCCGAGCAACCCGCCTCCTTCGAAAGCCTCTCTCCAGTGCAACCAAGCGCTCCAAACCTCCCCAGGATGGCCCTCACCCTGTCGGTGGGATCTCCCTTCGCCGCTGCCTCCAGCGCCTCCAGGTCCTCTCGCCGGTATCTCCTGCGCCGCCCAAGACCGGCCGTCACTACGACGCCTCCGGCCACCGTATGCATTGGCGAATAGGTGCGGATTACGAATCTGTCACCCCGCTCGGTCACCGTAGGCGCCTCGAGTCTCAGCTGTACCCATCCCTGGCCACCCGGCTTCAACTCGTCGGCGTCGAGCAAGATCAACCGCCCCAGGATCTCCGCAGCTCCCAGGTGGAAACGGACCCGCATGCCGTTGCGCACGACTATCGGAGAGGATCGAAGCACCCGCAGCCGCCCATCGACCATAGTTGCTGGTTCGGGCGCGCGCCCGGCGAGAAGCCAATCACCCCTCTTGACCGCACTCTTCTCGATGGCATGCAGAGCCACGGCTACGCGCTGGCCGGCTACTGCCCTGTGGACGCGCCTATTGTGAACCTCCAGCGACTTTATCCGGCTCTGGAGGCCCTGGGGCAGCAGCAGTACTGGTTCACCCTCTTCGAGGTAGCCAGCCCACAGTGTCCCAGTGACGACCGTTCCAAAGCCCTCCATGATGAAAGCCCTGTCGATTGGCAAGCGTCGCAGAGTACCTCTTTCACCGAGGTGCACGGAGCCCGCGACGGAATCGAGCGCAGCGAGCAGCGCCTCCTTTCCCTCCCCGGTGGCCGCAGAGACTTCGACTATGGGGGCCCCTGCCAGCGGCGTGTCGCGCAAGTACTCCTGAACGGTCTCCCGGACGACCTCCAGGAACTCACTGTCCACAAGATCGATCTTCGTAAGCGCTACGACCCC
>CAYMBA010000031.1:0-21219 GCA_964388535.1 uncultured bacterium
TGAAGCAATGAGCCGGCTAGCTGAAGCAAAATCACTGTATCCCGCGGTTGATGAGGCACAGGTGCGGCAATTCAATGTCATACAGCCACCAGCACCAGTCCGTTCCCATTTTGGGGCTATTGTTACTCAGTTGACGCGAGTATCCTCATCATCGCATGCCTCTTTTGAGTTAGCGGAAGCGCTGTTCTCAAGTCTGCTGTCACGTGCCTTCACCGGCGAGCTCACCGCCGAATGGGAGGCTGAAAATGCCGAATGGATTGCGAAGCGGCAGAGCTTTTATGGGCGACTTCCTCAACTGGTGCTTCTCGCCTTCTTGGTTGAGAAAGCAAGACGCGCCGGCCGCCGCGCTGCCGAGGCTGCAGTGCTCGTCACGGCCCTGATGAAATACGCCTTTCTCCTTCAGATGGAAGGAAACGGCCGGAGGCGGCTCTATAACTTCGTACCGTATCACTATGGCCCCTTTGCCAAGGAACTCTACACCGACCTCGGAAAACTACAGGAAGAAGGCCTCGTGAATGTGGACAATGACACCGACGAAGAGAAGACCAGAATCGCCCTATCCGACCCTGACAGGGCGGAAGAAATCTTAACGGAGTTGCCCGACGACCTCAAGGAAGACATATGCGCGGTCCTCGATGCTTACGGCGACCTTGATCACAACACCCTCATCGAGACGGTTTACGAGAAGTATCCGGCCTACGCGAGGAAAAGCCGCTTGCGAAAGGGTGTATCTTCTAAGGACAGGCCCCGTGGTAGGAGGGCAAAAAATGAATGTGCGTGATGCCGCCATCCACGTGTTGCAGGAAGCAGGCGAATCGCTTCACGCCAAAGAAATCACCCAGCGCATCCTTGCTAAGAAACTCTGGTCGACCACGGGAAAGACCCCGGCGGCTACTGTGTCGGCTCGACTTTACTCAGATATTAAAAAGAACGGGGATCAATCTCCGTTCGTTTTAGTAGCTCCGCAAACCTTTGGCCTGCGCACTCTTGGGGCCAAACCAGCCTCCAAGTCTGCTGCGAAAACGAAAACTGATCCAAAAGCTTCCTCCGAAACCAAGACATATTCGTTCACCGACGCGGCTGAAAAAGTGCTGGAGCAGTTCGGCGACAAACGACCTATGCATTACCGTGCCATCACAGAAAAGGCCTTGGAAATGGGGTGGTTGGCCACCGAAGGGAAAACACCTGAAGCCTCGATGTACGCGCAAATCATTACCGAGATAAGACGCTACAAGAAACGGGGGGAGCAACCCCGCTTTGTTCAGCATGGAAAAGGATTTGTTGGACTTTCCCGATGGATGGGGCGCGGCCTAGCTTTCCAAATCGAACAGCACAACAAGAAGGTTCGCCAGGTGCTACGCAAGCGCCTGCTGAATATGAATTGGGATGAGTTCGAGGAGTTGATCGCCAGACTCTTGGCCGAAATGGGTTTTGAAGACATCGAGGTTACCAGTCGAAGCAAGGACGGAGGCATCGATGTGCGGGGCACTCTCGTTGTGGGAGACGTTATCCGCACTCGCATGGCCATTCAAGTGAAAAGATGGAAGCGCAATGTCCAAGCTCCGGTGGTCCAACAGGTCCGGGGCAGCCTAGGCACCCATGAGCAGGGGTTAATTATTACCACCAGCGATTTTAGTCCTGGCGCACGCAAAGAGGCTGCCCGCCCCGACGCTACGCCAGTAGCCCTGATGAATGGGGAGCAACTCGTTGTTTTGCTAGTCGAACACAGTATCGGAGTTACTCGTCGGTGTCACGAACTGATTGAGCTGGGCGAAATCGAGAATGAGGAGGGGGACTTAGAAGTGGACAGCGGCATGGTAGATAGGAGCTAGGATTTCGGTCAACAGAGCCGCGAATGCGTTTTGTGCCCTTGTGTCTTGCTGAACGACCGCCGTGTGCTCGTGTCGACTGCCCGGAACATTTGGGGCCAACCCCCGCCTGCACCGCGTGCTATCCTGCGGCACTTAGATCTCGAACCTTGCCACCAACCTTTCGAGCCACGCGCGGAGGAGGCAGAATAACGCAGAAAGAGGACCTGCAAGGAGATGGCACAAGCCCACCCGCATCTCTTGGAACAGGCGGAACTACGTTTCAGGGAACAGCTCGCGTCCGGAGGGACGTGCAGCAAATAGCTCTTTTGCTTCTCGTCCGGATGGGAAGGAGGTGCCAAGGGATACCTGGCGCGGCTAGGCCTGAGGGGAGTTCACACTTCACGTAGGCGGGGCGATTCTGGTCGGGGATCCGGAAGAGCTGTTCCTTGAAGAGTGTGTACTTGAGGCGATAGGAGAACGCAGCTTCGACTTGATTCCGCGCGAAGGTGCTGCCGCCTCTCGCATTGCCCACGAAGCCCAATTCCGCTCCCGTGAAGGAGCACCGGAAAGATGTCGGTCTGACGGTTCCGATATCGCCATAGCGCGAAGCAAAAGCCATGCCCTATGATCTGATATAAGCTGTCCGCGAACCCCTCTCAACTGGGTGGTCTCTTCCCCGATCCCTACTATTCCGTGGTCGCGGCGACTAAGCGGGGCCATCTTGACATCTTGCACGAGGACCAGGCAAAGAGTGCGTTGGATAAGCTCACACGGAACAAAGCTTGCCTTTGATCTCCTCTACTATCTCCCTGAGCTTTGCCACAACGAAACTGGATCCCGTCCGTCCTCCTTTTGATCAGGCGCCCCGCTCAGTTTCTCAATTACACCGAATCAGGCACATAATACACACCTCGCAGGCATGCGGGCAAAGAACGGCATCTCGCCCCCGTATTGCGCTGGCGATCCTCTCCACTAGATCTTCCACTTAGGAGCGGGAAGGCCATAGCGCCAAGCCGCACGCAGGCTGTAATGCCGTCCGTCCAGGGCAGGCACCCGAAGGGATATATCGCATTGCTTGATATCAAGAAGCCATATGCGCGCCCGGGCCATCAAACAGCCCCGGACGTGAGGGGGGCACGCCCGGGGCTCAAACGGGACCTTGCTTTAAGAGCATGATCCCGCTTGTGTATTTGATTGTAGGGCCTATCACCACTCGGGTCAACCCTCGTGGCCGAGATGTCTGCCTATGCGCCGTCTCTGGGATTGCAGCGATCCCCTAAGCGAAGAACCTCATGTCGGTGCCCACAAGCGCTCCATATCCTCGATTGGTGCCCTGGAGCGCGATCTTACTCCGCATCACCGCCACCGTCAGCATATCTAGCCGAGTTGTACAACCCTCCACCCCCCTAGCCCAAGAGGCTGATGAGCACATGGTTGGCCACACTGATGGCCCCAAAGCCCAACAGGGCAAGCACGAATGCCGTGACTACACGCGCGATGCCCGTCCCCAATCCGCCGGGGAGCCCCAGAGCCATGCCCGCTTGTGCGACAAATCCCGATCCCACGACCACCACGATGACCACCGCAACGAAGACTGCGAGCAGGATGTCGACGACCATTGCGAAAACCACCCCGTACAGATGGATCGTCTGTCCTGCGTTCGATACCGCGCCCACGGTGTCGATGGCCAAGCCGAGATCTCGCGTCAACGAGGGTGTGAACGCCCCAATCACCAACAGCACCAGTGAAGTGACAATCCGTTCCACCAGCCGAGCGAGCGCACCAGGCGAGCCGGTAGCGAAACCGATCTGACCGCTGATCAGCGCCAAGAGCATGTTTACTAGGAACCAGGCGCCCATCAGAAACAGCACGATGCGTAGCACCTCGCCAATCACACCTGCAAAGTCCTGCAGCCCTTGGGCGCCTGCGGGCACGTACACGTCCACGCGGCCAGGCACAGGTGCGGCAAGCGCTCCCTTGTTGATAAACTGATTCACCAGCATCTCGACAAACGCGCGAGACGCCCCGAAGCTCAGAAGCAGTAACAGAAACGCCGCCACCATCCCTGCCATGCGCATAAGGCCAAGGCTCGCAGCACCCGGGCTTCCGAACACGGAAGCCAGGACGCCATCGAAAGCGCCGCGCGCTACGCCCACTACGAACACCGCCACGCCGGCGCCTATCAGGAATCTCACCACCGCGACGGCGACGTCGCTGATGACCCTGGCTAACGCATCTGTGCCCCCATCAGCGGACATACCAGACGGCCCATGTGCTGAAGTCGCATAGGCGGTCACAGCCAACCAGATAGCCGCCAGCAGGACGCCGGCGAGCAGAGAGAAGGGCATTTGATAGGTGCGACGCGAAGGGATCACGGTAGCAATGTCGTCAACACAAGATAGACGGGAACTGCAGCCGCCATGACCGCAACCAGCGGCAGCCTTTCGCCGTCATTCTCTCCGGCCCTCACCACCTGTATGGTATGTGCAACAACTTGGGCAACGCTCTGCTCTCCCCGCCGGGCCAGGAGCATCAGGCTGGACACCAGAAGGCCCAACACAGCAAGCAGGCCGATGAAGGCCGGTTCCGGGATCGCGAGGGCCAGCGTCATCGCCATCTTGGCGTCCGCCCCACCCCACCAGCCTCGTTTCCACAGGCCATAGGAGGCGGTCACAACGACAAAGAGGGTCAACGCCGCTCCCGGGTCGAACCCATCTCTGACCCACACCGCCAAACGATACCCCCCCGCCCCAAGCAGCCCAATGAGCGACCACCACCAGCGGACCTTGCGCCGTAGGAGGTCCATCCCTGCGGCGCCTAGCGCCCATGTAAGAAACAGAGCCGCAAACAGCGACACCCCCCTCCCTCCTCAGGGCGAATTCCCGGGCGAGTTGAGCAGAGCCTGGGCCTCGATGATGGGCACCGGCACGTTGCACAGTCGCTGGCTGAGCGGGACGGCCGGAACCCCGGGAGGCGGCATCGAAACGTCTCCGGCGGCCCAACTCAAATAGTAGGACTGAGCGTAGCCATACTGTGTCAGGTCCACCGGAACCCAGCCGGTGTCCCGGGCCACCCAACGCCACTCATAGCACTGATCATCCTCCAGGTCTGTGCCGGGTACCTCACATACGGCATAGAGCTCCCAGCATTCCGTGTCGCCTGCGTCGCAGTTGAAAGTCCTTCGATCTCCTCTTTCCAGCTCCTCCCACGAGCGACGAACCATCGCCTGCCACGCTGTGCCCACACGCACTTGATACGCGGGAAGATTGAGCTTCCCCTCCAGGGAAGGACCTGTCTCAGGGAGACCCCAGGAGGATGTCTGGTATGTGTGGGTTACGGCCATGCCGTAGGCATATGGAGGTTCTTCTGACCAGGAGCGCTCGTCAAAGAACCAGGCAGGAGGGACACCTGGAAGAAACTGCCATCCTACCTGAAGCGTATAGTTCCGAATCGTCGGCGTGCACCAAGCGCGTGAGCTCGCTGACCCGATCGCTGACCAGGGTCCGTTCAACCAAAACACGTTTGGTGCGGAGACAAGGCCCCTTGGATATGGATCGCGCAACACGGTCATGCACGGGACGCGTGCACTGGCAGAGACGCTGAAGTTGCCTCCGCACGTAATCTCGCCGCTCGGCGTGATGGTAATTGTCGTGCACGGAGGCTCCTCTGCGAAGGTCCAGTTACATATGGGAAAACCACTACCTGGGGGTCTCTCGAAGTCCATCTCGCCGTTGATCGTAGCGCCGGCGGCAACCCAGATCCGCTCGCTTTCTAGGTAGACGTAGTCGATACGATCATCACGACAATACAAGGAGCAGGTTGCCCCGTCGCCTTCTTCAGGAATCTCGGACACGGAACAGCCGGGGCCCACATCACCGGTTTCTGTTTGACCACCCGGGTTGCTGCCCGAATCTTCGTCTCCGGGATTCGGGGGGCACCCGGGGCCGTCGCAGATATCGGTCACCTCGCAATCAGGACCTTGACAATCCGTCTGGGCGTTCGCGACAAATGCTGTTACCAAGAACGCACCAAGGAGCACTGCAAGGATTGTCACTAGTAGAAAGCCTCGCCAGCTAAGGAGCCTTCGAACAGCCATCTCGCCCCCTTACTCCTCAAACAACTTATGGTCCTCCTGTTCAATGACCCAGCGTCCGTTCTGATAGGTCATGAGGAATGACCAAGTGGAATAGGGAAGCCACTTCCCTTCCTCGATGAGTGACCCCGTTTGTGGATCGCGATATTGGACCTGATAGGACCTGTCCATGCCAAGGACTATTCTGACTTTCACCTCGCCGTCTTCTGTAGAATGCAACACCATGGCTCTATATGGGACATCTTCAAGTGCCTCGACAAGGTATAAATACTTGCCATTAGCTTCTGCAAAATCGAAAGACCCGCGGGCAAAGTCCGTGAAGGCCCCCGTGACATAGGGCTCAACAGTCTCCCAGTTTGGTAAGCCACTATCATTGTGGTAAAGGAGATTCCAAAACTCCCCGAACGCGTGCCACACCTGCTCCTTCTGCCAGTCCTGCAGGTCCATGTACTTCTTGCCCGTGGGATCCGTCTTCTCGACGAACTCCCAGTCACTTGGGTCGTCGTAAACGAACTCCGTCGCTGTTGGCTGGGTGGTTTGCGGCTCCGGCGTGACCGTCTCGGTAGGAGCCGGAGTTTCCGTAGCCGTAGGGGACGGCGTCTTGGTCAACGCCGCAATAACAGTCGCCCGGCCTGCGCGGCGGTTCAGGAGCACATAACCCCCGCCCACGACGATGGCCAGCACGGGGATGAAGAACAGCCAGAAGAGGATGGTCGGATACAGTCGGCCATTCTCTCGAACAAAGAACCGCATAGGACGCCATTCTCTGGGCATAACCTTCAAACCTCCCTGTCCTTCATCTAGTACCGATGCCGCTTCCTGATGGCAGAACAGGGCCCAATCCAGGCTACCCTGTGCTGCCGGCCTTGAGCTATCGGCACGCGGCCCTCGGCATGCCCCCCACCCTTACGAGCACGCACTCTCGGCAGATGAGCCCCATGGATGCCCGCCACACCGAGAATACTTCCTTCATGAGCCCCTGATTGTCCCAGGTCTGTCCCAGATTCCGGCAGCGCACCTTCAGGTAAAGCCGTCTCCTTCATCAAAGCACGGCCGCTGGCCACACGGCCAAATCACCCGCCGAGAATCGACAGCCCCTGCACCCTTCTGCCCCCGGGCTCACCGTTGCTCCAACCGCGATGTAACGCCACCGCACCTCATTGCCCGCCGGTTGTGATGCCAAAGCCCGGCGAGGCAGATGAAACCACCCGAGCGCGGACCACATCGAGGCCAAGCGCGCCCGCGAAGAGCGTCCTGTACACCATCTGCCCCGTGACGTACACGGTATCGCGATCAACGTAGAAGGAAGTGATGGCCAGTTCACCACGGGAATTGAGCGACGCATACTGGCCTGCCAGCTGACCCGCTAGATACGGGTCCAGCTCCAGCCGCTGTGTATGATCGAGCGCGTCCACATCCACCGCCTGCGCCGCAGCAAACGCAGCCGCATCCAGCGCCACCTGGGCTCGGTGATAGGTAATCGCCGCCCCGCCGATGTCCACCATGAGCGCCAGCATCGCCGCCAATACGGGCAGCACGACGGCAAAGAGCACCAGGATCTGGCCTCGCTCGGCCTGCCCATGGCGGATCTTTCCTGAAGCAAGCAGGTTTGGCAAAGGCAGCCTGTTGGTCATGGCAGCCGGCCTACCTCCAGATCGACTTGAACGCGTGCGGCGGGACGGATACCGAATAGCGCACGACGGACGGCGGACTCAGCACGGCATGAAAGGGAAATGCTTCCGTCGGGACGCTGTAGATGACTTCACACACAACCATGCCATTGCGGTCCCAATTCCCCCGCACGGAGATGTCGGCGCGGCCGGGATTGAGATTGAAGGTGCCGAAGCTCGCCTGGGCGGCGTATAACCCCTGGAAATAACCTTGCGCCTCGTCCAGAGACTGCGCCGCCGCGATGGCGCAGTCGTAGCTGGCCTGCTGGGTGGCGATGTGCATGTAGACCAGCGGGCCCAACGCGGTGACCGCCCCCAGGAGAAGCGCCAGGATCGGCAGCACGATCGCCAGCTCCAGAACCGCCTGGCCCCTTTGAGGAGCACCCCGCCGACCGCTACACACGAGCCCGCCCACAACCCCTTACTCCCATGGGTCGGGCGGTCCACCGAAGAATCGCATGATCCGCGTGAAGGTCCCCGACTTGAAGGTGTACCCTGTGGAGACGGCCGGCGTCCTGAACGTTACGCCGCGCGACACTGACACCTGGACCGACCGCGTCACGGGATTAACGACGATCTCCGGATTGCCGATGTAACTTGCAGAGGTCGAGCCGGTGATGCCCGCCATAGCTTCGGAGAACGGGCCGTAGCCGGCGCTGGGATTGAAGGTGTCGCCGGCGCGATAGGCAGAATACCGCGCCGCCTCTTGTGAGGCGATGGCGCTGGCGGCCTGCACCCAGAAAGTCCAGGCGACGGCGCCGATGGCCAGAATCACCAGCACAAACACTGGAAATGTCACGGCGATCTCGAGCAACGCCTGCCCCCTCTCGCCTCCTCCGCCGGGTCTGTCCGATCGCACGTCAGACATGCCCGCCTGCACCCGCCATGGCAAACCACTTGTCCGGCAAGTATTCCGAGAGAGGTGCCGCATTTCCGAATGGAATGCCCGCCTCAATTCCCGAACCACCTCGACCCCTCGTTGATCTTGCTGGCCACCAGCCGGAAGAGGGCGATGATCGCCAGCGCCGCGATGACGCCCGCGGCGATGATGGCCGCGTATTCGGTCAGCGGGCCGCCCTCCTCGTCCAGAATGAAGCGTTTCAGTTCTTCCATGAGATCACCCTCCTTTCTTGCGGACATGAACCGCGTAAGCTTCCCCTTCTCAGCCCCCGAACACATCCAAAACCAGAGAGAACGCCGGCCCGCCCACGACCATCAGCAGCGGGACCAGGATCGCTCCCGCTGTAGCAGTCACGACCAGCGTCGCCCGCATGCCGGCCTCGCGCTGCTCCTGGGCCAGCTCCTCGACCATATCATCCGCCAGCTCGAACAGCCGCTGGGCCATGGGCGCGCCGCGCAGGCCCGCCTCGACGATGTCCAGAAAGGACGCGACTTCGGAGGCGATTGGATACGTCCTGACGAGTTTCTCCCGCACCGCCTCGAACCCATCGCCTGTCCCGGCGGAGAGCAGCATGGCCATGTGGTTGAGGAATTCCGCGAAGAGGCCCCCGCCCATCCCGATCAAGCCCGTCCCCAGCGCGGCCTGGAACTTGCGGGACTCCTGCCTCATCTGACGCGTCAGCCTGGCGCGTTCTTCAAAGGGCAGCTTGAGGGAGCCCTCAGGCCCTGGCCCCATGAGCGTGCTCATGCGTGACAGAGTCTCCTGGAAGCTGCCGTAGGCCATGACGGCGAAAGCCACCCGGTCGAGCATGAAGGCCATCTCGCGACGCAGCGCGTCGCGACGTTTCTCGATGCGATCCGCGATCACTGACTCGGGGGAGACCAGCCCGAACACGCCCCCGACCAGCGCCGCGACCAGCGTGAGGGGAACGGGCAACCCGGCCAGGACCCCCAAGACAACCGCACCCAGTGCGTAGAGGCCCATGTAGGCCAATTTGCGCTGATAGAACTGGGCCGGCGAGTCGTATGGATTGCCGGCCCGGGCCAAGTGTACTTCGAGGGGTTCGTCGCCCAACCCGAATCGGCCGAAGGGTAGCGCCTCCGTGATCTGCAGCGCAAGGCGCGTCGCCAGCGGGAGCGGCCTTTGCCCCTCCTGCTCCTCAAACCCCTCCAGGGCGCGTGATCGCTCGGCAAGAGACAGCCGCACCCGCCCTGTGATCCCTCCGACGAGAAAGAAGAGCCCGGCTGTCGCCAGCGCGGCGAAGAGGAAATTCAACGCCTGCGCGTTCACGAGGCGGCCTCCTGCGCCGCATCCGCCCCCTGCCCTGATGCGCCGGAAGGCGTGATCTCCTGCGGCCCCGGCGCCGCCCGCCGCCGCTCGGGGACCCTGCGCCGGTACGGGATCGGGTTGACCATGCAGCGCACGACCGCGCTGGCGCCGAGATAAACGGCGACGTCGATGAGAAAAGCCAGGATAAGGATGAGCTGTCCCAGGGGCTCTGCGTAGAAGCTTGCGTACGCGGGCGCCACCACACGGAAGAAGAGCACGATCAGGAAAGGCATCACCGCGACGATGACCAGCTGCCGCCTTGGGTTGGAGATGTTGGCCCGCATCTCGCGGCGGATGCGCACTTCCTTGCGCAGCCTGGGGATGAGCAGGTCAAGGATTTCGGGGATCCGCTGCGGCATGTTGTGGAATTGCAGCAATGCTTCGGCCACGCGGTCGAGGGCGTAGCTGCCGCGCATGCCGAGCAAGCCCTGCAGTCGCGCGTAGTCAATACGGGACTCGGAGAAAGTGGCCGCCAGTTCTTCGAAGTCGGGCCGGCAGACCCGCGGTCCTTGCTCTGAGACATAGCGCAGGGCCTCGGCGGGGGACAAGCCCCTGGCGAGGAAGGCGGCCCGCATGTCGCGCAGCGCGTGAGGCATGGCGGCCTCATATTCGTCGAGGCGCTTCGAGCGACGGTTGTCCAGGAAGATGGCGTACAGGAACAGGCCGGAGATGAAGCCGATCACCACCGCGGCCAGGGCGCCGGTGGCGAAGAACATCAGGCCGCCGACCGCCACCCCCAGGACAAGCGACACGGTCAGGAACTCGCCAGCGCCGACCGGGAGGCGCGCCTGGTAGAGTGCCTGATCCAGCCGCTCGAAAAGCGACCCCGTCAGGCGCTCGGGCGCGAGCGGCTTCTCGTCTTCGGGTCCATAGAGCAACCCGCCGGGAGGGCGCTTCAGCGACACCGTGACGTAGGAGTACAGACCCAGGAAGATCATGTACAGGCCCAGCGCGCCGACCAGACCGACCAGGAGGTTGAAGGTCATCCCCTGCCCCCTTTCTCCGCCTGGAGCACCAGGTCAAAGGAAACCCCCGATCGTCGGAACAGGTCTTCGTGCGCGGAGCGGCTGGCCACCAGGGTCGGCCGATATCCTCTCCCCTCCCCGCCCTCGAAGAGGGTGTGTAGGACCGGCTGGCCGTCCTTCACTTCGCCGGTGAATTCCCCGATCTCCAGAATGTAGCGGCGGCCGTCGAAGCCCTGCATTTCGGTCACGCCCACATCAAAGGATGTCCCGATCAGCCGGGCGACGCGCGCCGCGTCCATGTCCACCCCGGCCTGGAAGAGCATCGCGCCGACGCGCTGCGAGAGTTCAGCCAGGGAATTGGCGTGGATCGAGGTCAGGTTGCCGCCGTGGCCCGTTTGCATGGCGTTGAGCAGGTCATAGACCTCCGGGCCGCGCGCTTCGCCCAGCACCAGGTGATCAGGACGCTGGCGCAGAGCAGCGATGATCAGCTGCCGCATGTCCACGTCGATGCCGCCCTCCAGGAGCTTTCGCCGGGTGACGAAATAGATGCAATTCGTGGGACGGTCGGCGTCGGGGCGCAGCTTGAGCTCGCGCGTGTCTTCCAGGACGAGCACCCGTCGATCATGGGGGATCTTCTGGCCGAGCGCCGAGAGGAGGCTGGTCTTCCCCACCCCCGTGCGTCCGATGACCAGGATGTTGAGACCCGCCAGGACGGCGGCGTACAGGTAGGTCGCCGCCGCACCACTGAGCAGCGCGCCCTCCACTTCGCGGCTGGTGTAGTCAGGGATCTCGGGATGGATGAGTCGCCCGCGCGTTTGCACGGGCTCTCCCACGAACTCCTCCAGAGTCCAGGCGACCGGCCGGTGGCGGCGGATGACGACCACCGGCCAGGGGTCGGTGATCGGCGCAGTGACCACGTTCAGGCGGTGTCCGCTGGGGAGCTGCACGTCGACGATGGGTTGCAGGGGCCCGGCCTGCTTGCCGGAGAAGGCGATCACCTGATTGACGCGCCACTGGAGCTGCTCGGCGTCGGCCGCAAGGTCCACGGGCATGTACTGCCAGCCTTCGTAGGTGCGCACGTAGACCTCGCCCGGGCCGTTGATGGCGATGTCCTCGATGTTCTCGTCTTCTAGCAGGTCCTCGATGGGCCCGAGACCGTAGAGCGTGGCGAAGATGCGTTCAACCCAGGCCTCAGCCGGGTTCTGCTCGTCCACCACCGGCAAGCGCCCCCGGCTCACAAGGTCGATGTTCGTCTCGTCGACGGCCTGGCGGATGATCCCGGCCACGCGCGCCTGGAGCTCGGGGCTGGTGCGCACCTTCATCATCTCGGAGGCGCTGAGGGTATTACGGATGCGCGCCAGCGCCGCGTCGGAGAGCGCACGCAGGGGCGTGACCCCCTCCAACGCCGGGTCTTCGGCCTGTTCGTGCTTAGCGAGCACGTTGCCAAAGGGTAGATCGGGCCTGTCGCTCACGAAAGCCCCCTTCCCTGTCCCTACCGTCGAAAGAACGAGCGCCGCTTCTTCGCAGGCTGCAGGCGCCTCTTCAGGATGTCCACGATGCCCAGGGCGAAATTCTCCGCCAGCGCAGCGATGCCGGCCACAAAGGGCTTCAGCGCCGCGTACTGCTCAGGGTCCTCCCAGACCGCGCGGGATACGAATTTACCCTGATTGATCAGTCCCATCATGGTGTCCGGCTCGACGAGTGGGATGGTAGCGAAGACCGGGATGCCGAAGTAGTCGGGCAGCTCATCGCGCTTGATCAGCGCTTTGGGGGACCAGCGGTTGATTACGAGGCGCAATTGGTCCTGAGTTGTGGCCTGGTGGGCCTCGAGCTGGCGAATGCCCTCCCGCGTCGGAGCAACCGAGGGACGGGACGGGTTGGCGACGATGAGAACATGCCCGGCGGCCTTGAGGACGGCGTAGTGGAGAGGGATCGTGATGGCCGTTCCGATATCGAAGACGATGAACTCATAGATGCCGTAGGCCTGCTGCACCAGCGCGTTGATGAAGCGCACACTCTGGGCGCCGTCCTCCGCGGAGAAGGCTGGCAGCGTGGCCGCCTCCGGCGAGGCGATGCCAAAGAGGACATCCAGGTTGCTCGCCCCCTGCTCCGTCAGATCCGGCAGGCTGTAGATGTGCTCTTGCAGCATCTCCGGCGCGATTTCGGTCCTGACCAGGTACTCTTGAGCCAGCGTGGTGATGTTGCGGCGCTGGGCGAAGCGGTAGGCGTCCCGGCTCAGCGCCCAGGCCAGATACCCCCGACTCATGTCCGCATCGACGAGCAGAGTCTTGTGCGCGGCGATCTGCGCCAGCTGCCACGCGGTTTCGGCAGCGATGACGGACTTCCCGTCGCCCCCCTTGCTCGACCAGACCACGATGACCTGCGTGGGGTGCCGTACGCCTGCGGGCGGGGTTGTGACCCCAACGGCGGGCGGGGCCTGGATCTTCGCCGCTTCCTCCTCGGCCTCGACCGCCTCGGCCAGCGCGCGCTGGGCATGCTTCTGGCGAGCCTCGTACAAAAGCTGCGAGAGCGATTGCGCGAGCTCCTCGAAGGGCCCGGCCCGCAGTGGGAGCCGGTACACCAGCGCGCCTGTCTCCGCTACAGCATCGAACCAGTCCCCGACGGCGGGGACAAGCGCGACGACGACCCGAGCCACCTGCCCGTGCTGTCGCACGATCGTCCGCACGGTCTCCGCTTTGAAGCCTGGCGTCGCGCCGTGCAGGATGAGGATCTCAGCCAACGAGCTCTTGAGGCTTTCGATAAGACCGGGGCCGATCTCCTGTTCGCGCGCGATCACGGAGAATACAGGAGTGCCGTCGTCCTTCTTCTGCGCTTGGAGATACCCAGTGATCAGGCCAGCCTCAGGAGGCGGCGCGACGATTATGGTCCGGGCTCCACGCTGGGGAGCGTCGTCATCCGGCAACATAAGAATCCCTCCTGATCCAGCTCACGGCATCGGCGTAGCCGTGACAGTGGCGGTAGGTGTGGGCGATGGCGGGGGCAGCGACGGCGTCGCGGTAGCTGTAGGAGCATGAAGCGCCTGCTGCGTCGGCCACAGGGCGCTGGCGCCAGGTCCGAGCAGGGAGGCTTCCGGGTCGATGTTCTGCAGGCTGCGTTCACGCTCGGCGTAGAAGAAGGCGACCAGATCGTCCCAACTCATGCCCAGCGTGGGCGAGCCGTCGTCCTCCGAAGCGAGCGGAGAGCGCACGGCAACGCGCACATCGCCGTTGGCCAGGGCGAAAGTGACAATCTCCTGAGCCTCCATCGGGATGGCCAGGACAAGGGCCTGGATGTCACCACGGATAAAGGCCGACTCTCCCTCCGACGTAAAGCCGGGGTTAGGGCGCTGCTCATAGATGACCTTCAGGACCAGCGCGTTGCGCACCAGGCTCTTGGCGATGGGCAGCGTCACCCGCGGCGGCTGTGTGGGATTCGGCGTGGGCGTCCTGGCGGGCGTGGGCAGGAACTCGCCGGATGGCTGAACCGGTGTGAGGAAAAGCTGGCCGCCCGACTCCGCCAATCCGCCGACAAACACCTCGCGCGGCTCGAAGGGGTTCGGCGTGGGGACCACGGAGAGCGAGCCAGCCAAGAATGTCGCGCTTCCAACCCCAAGGGTGAGGTCGACGCGATCGCCCTCGCTGACGTCCGGGGGCGCCGTCTCCGGGGAGACGGGAACGACGAAGGCCACCAGGTTGGGATCGTCGAGCGCGAGCGAGGAGCGCGAGACGGCAGCCGGGTTGTCCGCGTCGACGAGGCTGGCCTTGTGAATCGGCTCGTTCTGATGCACCGGCTCGACGAAGACGGCCCCTTCAAAGCGGTCAGCCTCCTGCTCCAAGATGAATGAGTCCACAAAAGGGAGCTCGACTTCGACGGCTCTGGCCACCTCAGGCGAGAGGCGCTCTCCAGGCTGAATGTCACGCCTGGCCACGAGGACTAACTGCGCGGGCGGGTTGAGGATGTTGGCCACCAAAAAGAGAGCCGCGAAGGCAACGACGATCAGGATGACGCCAATGAGAAGCTCAGGACGGATGCGCATGCTCACCCCCTTTGCGGATCGGGGAGCCCCCCGCGTATTGTCTGGCGAGGGACTGGAAGCGATAGCTCAGTTCATTGAGGGCGAAGGCGACGTACGTATCGAGCGGCGGACGAAGGGGTTCGGCGGAGGGCAGCTTGGTCAGGGCGCTGAACGCGGCCGCAAGGCCCGCACCCACAATCGGGTGATATTGTAGCAGACCTGTGGCTACAGCCAAAGCGGTTGAGGGGTGAAGTTTGCTCTGTATCGGGAGCATCACACCAGCGGCGATGTCCGCCTGTAGCCTTAGTTCCTCCCCCGACTGCTCGCTCGGCAGGGTCAGGTACTCGCCCCAGTAGCGCTCGAACCTTGCCCGCTTCTCCTCGGGGAGCAACTCCAAGACGGGCGTCTGAATGCCCCCGGAAGGACTGGTTGTCGCCTCTGGCATTGGTCGTTCCTCCTCCCTCCCCCTCCATCACCTGGGGTCATGGATGTCTCCGTGGGCTGATGGAAACACACACCGGATCGCGTGTGCTCTCTGTCCGTGCAGAAACCGAGTAAACCCTTTTCTTTCCTGTCTGGGGCTCATCGCTCCTCCAGTTGATCGAGGAGACGCTGAAGCATACGCCCTAGAGTGCTGTGCCCGCCCGGGGAAGGAATGTCGGGCCCTGGATCGTGGATGGCTTTGAGGAGCGTTTCCACGGCCCGAAGCGCAGGACGCCCCAGGGCGGCTGCAGCAGCCAGTGCGTCGCTCGGTGAATCGCCGTCGGCAACCAGCAGCGCAGCGGCAGTGGCATGCGCACCACTGATGCGGCGCGCCTGGAGCGCTTTTGCGAGCGGATTGAGCTCGCTAGCCCCCAGACCCAGCGCTCGGGCAAGTTCCCGCGTCTTTCGGCGCGCCCATGCGCGTTCCTCCTGGCGGGCGACGGCGAGGCGGCCGCTTTTTTCTGAGCCTGGCTCGGCGTTCAGAAGATGCTCCGGTAGGGGCTCCCCCGCCCGGTGACGAGCGAGCGCCTCTTCCAGGCGTTTCCCGGAAAGGCCCTGCTCGATCGACTTGATCAATCGGGCGCGCACATCCGGATCCTCGATCGTCGCGAGCCTCTCCGCCTGCACAACCCCCAGGGCTCCTGTGCCCAGCGCCTCCTTCACATCCTCGGGCGCATCGAGCAGCCCCAGATAACGGTAGAAGGAGGTCTTGGACAGGCCCAGCTTGTGGGCGGTCTCCACGGAGCGAGGCAACCTGAAGCGCTCGAGGAGAAGAGCTAGCATGCGCCCGCGTTCGAGCGGGGCGAGGTCCTTGCGATGGAGGTTCTCAAGCCAGGTGTCCATCGCCGCGTCAAAGGCATCGGCTCCGGGCGGCCAGACGACGGAGCGAACCTTGGGTAAGCCCGCCAGACGGGCGGCGCTCACGCGGCGGTGGCCGGCGCGTATGCGGTAGGTGCCGTCTCCCTGGTCCTGGAGATGCACCGGAACCCTGACGCCCACGGCACGCACGCTTTCAAGTAGCTCGGCGTCCTCGGGATCCTGCTCAGGATTGAAGGGCCTACGGGCCTGGAATTCGCTCACGTCGACGATGCGCTCCAGTGCTACCTCCCGCAGGCTGGGACGCAGGCCTGGAAGCGGGCGTGCGCCGTGGGCGGTCATGATCTGGCTTAGGACATTGTTTGTCACGTGTTCGGTCAGAACGGGGGATGTCTTTCGCCGGCGAGGGGTCATGCCGCCTCTCCCTGGAGAGCCGTCTCGGTCTCATACTCGTCGGCGCCAGGGACGAGCCAGTCCACATCCGTTCGGAGTCGCTGGGCGAGGTCCTCCAGTCCGTCTTCGCGGGTCCATGGACGCTCCCCCGCAAGAACCTGGTATAGAAGCCGGAACTGCGCCGCCGGCCGACTGTTGGGATGACTCTTGACCACGACGCGTCGATCGAGGACAGCAGCGGACCCAGTACGGCGGATCAGATTGCTCTCCGGGATGGTTGGCAGCAGAGGGACTCGAGAAGCGACCAGGAACGCAAGGTCACGCGCGACCGTGTCGCAGCGCTGGATGCGGTTGGGGATCAAGCCGGCCAGCGCGGGTCTGCCATCCCGCAGGTCGCGAATTCCAGCGATCAGATTGACGGTCGTCTCGTTGGCCGTCAAGTCCAGGGCGGAGAAGCTAATCGGGATGGCGACTCTGTCAGCGGCGTAGAGGGCCATACGCGTCATGGCCACATCGCCGCCGGGACAGTCGATGATCACAAGATCCGAAGAAAAGGGCTCCCCATCGACATCGAAGGTCTCGCTGGTGAGGGCATGGATGCAGTCGGCCAGCGCGTTCAGGGGTAGGTCGGAGGTCAGCTCGGAGAGAGCATAGGATCCGGGCAGGATGAGACAGTTGAGGGCGGGAAGATGTTGTGCCACCGCCAGAGGGTGAACGTTGTCCTGCAGCACGGCGTAGAGGGATCGTTCCGGGGACACAAAGCCGACGAGCACTGCGCTCCCCGCCGCGTGGTGGTCGGCGTCGATGAGCACGACTTGCCTGCCCGCCTCTGCAGCCGCGGCCAGCAGGTTGATGGCGATGGTCGTCTTACCGGTTCCACCCTTCGATTGCACGATGGCTAGGGTCTTCATCCGCTACACTCTCGAGGGACTGCTCTGACAAGGAGCATACTGGAAAGGCCTCTCCGGAATTGTCCCAGTTTTGTGCCATCCGCAGAGCCTTGTCCCTAATGAGGGTCCTGACCCTTTTCCGGGAACTTGCGCTTCGTTCTGTCCAGATCGAGGTTAAATCTCCGCGGATCATTGGAATAATCCGCCCCATAATCGGCATCTACAGTGACCCTCAGCACGTGCATAGTTCCCGCCCCATGAACCCGCCCCTCAATGTTGAGCCTGATGATCTCTCCTATTCCAGACTCTGCGGTTGCGCTGATCCTACTAATAGCGACGACCGGGCAAATCTAAGATAGCGTACTCGTAGTTCCATTCACGCGCACAACGATCCCGCCAAGGTGTTTCTTTACGGCTGTGAGCTTGGGCTTCGCCGAGACAATGGGAAGTAGTTCTCAATTGGCATCTAGCCTAAAGAGCCGTACAATCTGATGGCAAGAAGCTGCCAATAACAGCGCCGCTTGACAATCACAGCAAAGGGGGAGCGAGCAACGCGCTCTACTTTCTGAACCCGACTTCCCCAGAGGTCGGGTTTTGCTTTCAGGATGACGGCCTTTATGACGGGGTGAGGCTACGTGGAGATGGGCATAATAAATGTGGTGGTTGTAGAACCCGATTCCCTTCGGCGCCGGGGAATAATCGCCTCAATAGTTCGATGTCCCGGAATAAGAATTGTTGGAGAAGGGAATGACTTTGTTGGGGTTCTCAAGGCCGCGGTTTCAAAACCATCCGTCCCCAACGTACTGGTCATCAACATCGACAATCCCCCGCTTAGGACCATGAAGTATTGGGCAATTATTCGCTCCGTGTTGCCTAACATCCGAATCGTCGGCCTAACACGTGGCAGAGATAATCGAATGTTCTACACCCGTTGGATGTAGATCCTGCCGTACTTTGCAGAGCGACTATGAACGCCGCAAACGATATTGTAGATTATTGTCCACGGTTGGTGGAGCGGATTAAGAAAGAGGACCATTCGCTTTTCCGTCCTCGGCGCGTACGGCGAAATTCCAACTTTCAGGAATCCGACCTCTGGAACCAACCCCCTGGAAGGCTCGATCTTCTCGTAGGACACATCAATCCCTAAATCAACTTGGGCGGCAAAGGCCTCTGCGAAGAAGCCGATTGCCGGGCCCATGCCAAAAACGCCGTGCATATCGAAATCCCATCGGCAAGGACCAACCAGCTGCGCGCCTTTCATAAGCGCGATGTGATGTGGGGATTGCAAGAAGGGCCCATAGAACCGTCGTATGCTCATAGAATGTTTACCTAATAAGCTTTCATTAGGCCGCAGGCATATGTGCAATCTGTAGAATCTGCCATTTCCCCCGGCAACAGCGGATTCACACGGCGAAGACTAATCGCCTATCGACAAACCGGGCTTTCGCCTGATGCAATAGGTCCGCCATGGCCAGAGACCAAAAGCTCTTCCACATAGCCTTCAGCATGTTCTCTCCGCAAGCAAGTCTGTTGCCGGGAAACGGTCAACGAAGATGCTGATCTTTCGATAGTGTTCACTTAGAGCACGAAAGTAGAGGCCTAAAAGTTTCATATTCCCCAGAATTGCCCTCAGGGCTCAAGGCCGCATCGGTCCATCCTCGCGTCAGCCGGGAAAGGGCCTCTGGCAGCTTGTTCGGCCAGGATTCCCACGCTGAGGGAAAAGGCTGACGATCCAACGCGTAACCCCCATCTTTGCGGGGATCAAAGGATCTCTACAAGCTTATATGGCCTATTCCTAGAGGCCTGATGTTCCAAAATGGTGCCAAGGTAGCGAGGCCAGGATCCAAGCCATCTTTGGAAGATGCTGCAAGAATGCTTCACAGAGGAGCCGTCTTGCAGTGACAATCGGGGGAACCCTGCGAGAGTACTTGGCGATGGCGAACGGCCCAAGATCTTCAAATTGTACGGCGGGCTCCTCCCTTCCGGGAAATGCCCGTCACTGTGTGTAGGTTTCTGAAGTATCCAATCCCGGGAGAAAAAAGTATCATGCACATCGCAACGCCCTGATCAGATTCAGCCTAAATCGGGGAGAGCTCATAATATGATCCTTGAACTTTCGAAAATCCGATGTCCCCTAAACAGTGCTCCTCCTCTCCAGCGATTGGGCCGATTACAGCGGCAGGGTAGAATTCTTTCGATACTCCGTACACCTCACTGGTCTTGCTCGCATCAGCAAGGAGCAGCTAGCCCCTTATGAACCACTTCTTGACGGTCCAGAAGCCCACTCGCCTTGTTGCGATCATGGAGAGTGTTCTGGCGACATTGATCTGGGGCTCTTCTTTCGTTTTAGTCAAGATAGGGCTTGATTACATGGGCCCCTTGATGGTGGCGGGGCTGCGCTACTTCATCGCCGCTGTGGTTCTGCTCCCCTTCGTCGCTCGCCGCGGAAGCGCCGGCCCACCCCGGGAGCCGCGACTGTGGCTGCGTCTGTTCATCATAGGTTTTAGTGCCTATGCGGTTGGAAATGGCGCGATGTTCTGGGGCTTGAAGTATCTGCCGGCGACAACCGGCTCGTTCATGATGAGTCTTTCGCCCCTTCTGGTGCTGCTCGCCGGTGCCGTGTGGCTCAAGGAAATACCAACACAGTGGCAGATTGTTGGCGTCGTGGTTGCATTAGGGGGAAGTGGTCTTTTTTTCTCATCCGGCCTGCGTTCAGGAGAGCCGCTCGGGATGGCGACTGTCGCTATCGGGCTGATGGGCTTCCTCTTCTTCGGGATTCTGGGGCGTGAAATCGCCCGGGACCAGAAAGTTGACACCCTCGCCTTGACCGCGATTCCTCTCGCGTTTGGGGGCGGTCTTCTGCTTGTGGTCGCGCTTCCCTTAGAAGGGCTGCCGGTGTCCTCCGCAATCGGCTGGGGCATCATCCTCTGGCTGGCTGTCATCAACACCGCGTTCGCATATCTGCTCTACAATCACTCGCTTCAGGTCCTTACGGCCCTTGAGATGAACGTGATGCTTAATCTTTCGCCGCTGGGCACAGCGCTCCTCGCCTGGTTGATCCTGGATGAGAGGCTGAGCATCATTCAGATCGCAGGGCTGATCACAACCATCATCGGCGTGATCCTGGTCCAATGGAAAGGTGAGTTCCCGAAGCGAGCAAGTCGGCCTCGACCTTCCTGAAGAAACGATAACCGCAGGATGTCCCTGTTTCAGTTCAGGGCATCTCCTTATAGAACGGCTTGCCCGATCAGGCCATGAGGGATCCCAGGGATCCATGGGGCTCGTGCTCCGCAAGCATTCTCACGACGAATGCCGGCCGTCGCTCCTTACCAGCGGTCATAGTGAATGATGTGCTCGAGGGGTATTCGGCGGTATTTCTTCGCGGGCTCAGCCGGGTAGCCGATGGGGAGTATCCCGATCGGCCGGACCCTCTCGGGAAGTCCGAGGATTAGGGAGACCTGTTCGTCATCGAACGCGCCCACAAAGCAGCATCCGAGCCCCTCATCTACGACCCCAAGCAGGATCAACATCGCTGCAAAGGCGCCGTCGATGATGCTGTAGAAATGGATGCCTCTCTCGCCATAACGGCTGGCCGAGCGCTCGGTGTCGGCGCACACCACAATGACAACCGGCGCCTCCGCGATGAACGTCTGGTTGAGCGCGGCCTCTGCCAGCGCCTGCTTGGTCGAAGGATCGCTCACGAGGACAAACTCCTGCGGCTGCCGAAAGCCGGCGCTGGGTGCTTGATGGGGTGGTGAACCGTTCCGGGAAATAGGTGACACAAATTCTAAAGACATGGGTGACACTTTGCTGAGAGAGGAGGTGTGCCTATGCCTTGGGAGGGTGTCACCGT
>CAYMBA010000032.1:0-21009 GCA_964388535.1 uncultured bacterium
TCTTCTCTCATGAAGAAGGGCCCTCGGGCCACGGCCCGGCGCCGGCAACCGCTGGAGGAGGCGCACGACCGGCGCTTGCCCTTCTGGTCTTCGCCGTAGCCATCGCGCTGGCGCTCATTGGAGGACAAGCCCGCGGCAGCGAAGAGGCAGAACAGCTTGGCCAGCCGTCCATCGATCCAGAGGCTTCGGCGGAAGCAGAGCAGCCGCAGGATCTCGAGTACCCCACGTGGTTCCCCTCGGGCAGTACTGTAGCCTTCAGCCACGCATTCCATGCAGAGGAGATGGAGCTTTCATGTGGCTCCTGCCATCACACCGAGGCATGCCGGTCATGCCACAAGGATCACGAGTCCACAGCGCTAGTCTCGAGCCGCAGGGTGGCTGTGCATGGGGCCTGCTTGGCAGAAGGATGTCACGAGCCCGAACCCGGTTCTGCGTTGCGCCCGGCGGGATCCGAGCAGCAGAGGAAGTACGGTGATTGGGTCGTGATGCGCGAATCGGAGCCGCCCACATGGGCACCAGGAGTCGAGGGCATCCACTTTGCCGAGGAGCCAAGCTGTGCTGAATGTCACAGGCCGGCCCACGCGGAAGGGATGCCTGCAGGGGTCAAGGAAAGCCCGGCCCTCGGCAAGGCAACTATCGACGGACTCTTCAGCAAGATGATAGAAGCCACCGAGGAGATGAACATCCCGGGGGCATGGCGTGCGCCGCTATCCGAAACTGCTGACCTGGAGATACCAGAGGCGCGCACCTTCGTCACCGAGGTGGAAGGCATGGGTGCGACGCTTGTGCACTTCCCACACAGGATGCACATCGAGGATGTCGGCCTCGATTGTGCCGCATGCCACCACCTGGACCCCTGTGCGAGTTGCCATGCAGCACTCGAGCGGGGCGTCGAGATCGCATCATTGGAGGACGCGGCCCATGCGAGCTGCATAGGCTGCCACGAAAGAACAAGCGGCCCCACGGGTTGCGAGGAGTGTCACGTGGAGCCGCGCTAGTTCCCGGGGGGGCGTTTTCCACCTACTGGATCATCTCGGGAATCTCGCCTCCTATCGGGTGCCTCAGGCGGTTTGTGACCGTGAGCTTGGCACCTTCGACCGGGTAGATGGTGATGTTGATCGTATAAGTGTGACCATTGACCATCTCTATGGCGTCGCCCCAGGTCGGGTAGGTGCCACTCTGGTCGTTGTCCACCGCGTTCCATCCATCACCCGCGTCTATCGAATCGTTGCCGTTGACGTCGTCCCAGGCTTCTACCCACACCGTTCTTGGTCCCTCGATCTGGGCAGAGTAGGCACCAGTTTGAGGGTCGGCTATGATGCCAATAACATAATAGAGATACCCGTCGTCCTCCTCGGCCAGCAGCAGGACGGGTTCTGTGAGCGGTCGGCCGTCGTACCATGCGATGGTACCCTGGATGGTAAAGGTATCCTCGTTGCCTTCGGGCGTCAGTGTGGCGCTTATGGTCGTCGTCTCACCACTGGTCACGCTGACCGTCTGGGTCCACGTCTCATATCCATCGAGGGTCAGCTCTACTGTATAAGTGCCCTCAGAAAGCTCGAAGGCTGCTGGTGTTGTTTCGCCTGTGGCCTGCCCATCTATCGCGATTGCGGCGCCCTGAGGTGTAGAATCGACATCAAGCGTCCCGGTCAGGAGCGACTCGATACCGTTTATGAAACACATGATGAAGCTATCCCAGTTGTTATCCGCGAAGGCGGTATCGGAGTACTTGCTGTCCCAGAGCTGCGCCAGATAGGGCAGATATATGTTCATTCCACCCCTAGGGATGGCGATTGCATTGGTCGTAGTGAAGAGCACCATCTCGTTTATTGCATCAAGCACCGACTGAGCTTTCGTGCGGATGATCCCCCCTTCCGCACCGATGTGGGGCTCATCAAGGATGTTGTTCACGAACTCGCGCAGATCGACACATGACGGGTCGTCGTAGTCGGTAACGTGCGTGTTCAGCCACGCATCAAGCAGCTCGTTCCAATAGCCATAGTTAGGGTCGCTAGGAAGCACATCTCCCAGGTCGCCAATCCTTGAGGTTATCGCTGTCGCCTTAGAGAGATCGAGGACGGCCATGTGGGAGATATTACCACGCTCGTTCGCCCTGTTCTTGACGGCCTGCGCAATGGACTTGGCCAGATCCACTGGCTCTATCGACGTGTCCTTCGTGAGCATGTCGAGCCACACCTCGGCTGCGAGGATGCTCTCCATTGGCATCACAAACTGGCAGGCCACCATGTAGTCGGCGACCTCCCTGAGGCCATAGGCGACCTCGACGGCAGCCATCAAGCAAGCGTGGAAGACGATCAGGTCGAACTTGTTGTCCCAACCCGGGACGGAGGCGTTCTTTATCGCGTCGCGCATCTCCGCGATCTTCATTGGCTGGCCACCGGCGTTGTCGTCGGTGCACGCGCCCCGCCAACCGCCGCCATGGTCGTCGATTATCAGCATGTAGCGGTCCGCCGGATAGCGCGATAAGGCCAACTCAAGGAAGTTCTTGAGCGTCGTCGGGTCGGACATGTCCTTCTGGCCCCACGCCTCCAGAAGGGTCGAGCTTATGTTGTCCCCAACCTCCTCGGGGTGATACTCGACATGATAAACGTTGGCGTCGCCGCCGTTCTTCAGCGACGACACCACAGCCACGATGTTCACCTCGTCGGTCGACCCTACTACCTCCATCTGTTGGACGTCTTCGATAACGAAGGAGTTGTAGTTCTGCGAGTAGTCGAGGTTGTTGTTGCCAGCCATATAGGCAACTATCGTCCACGTGGTCTTGCCGCCGCCGGAATCCGATCCTCCACCTCCCCCATCGCTGCTGCAGCCGACAAGAGCAATAGCCACGGCGCACAGCGCCACAACTGCCTCCAGGAATCCGTTTCTTAGTCTCATGTGCCTCTCCCCCCGAGGTTTGATCCCAGGAAACGCATCTATGGGGCCGCACGACTACCGCCCCGCACCCCCAACTACAGGGGCGGCATGCGATGAGCAGTCCCCAAAGAAGCTTCGGCAGGCAGGTCAGTGCTCCAAAGCAAATGAGAGCTTGCCGACTCCTCTGCTCCAGCCTCAAGCGAAGCAAGCGGCTAGAAGTCCGGCTGGAGCCGCAGACCGAAGACCAGCGCATCGGGAACACTCTCGTCTCCAGCCGGATCCATGAGGTACTGGACGTCGGCTGTAGCGGTAAACCATCCAAGAAGAGGGGCGGCGTAGTGAGCCTCAACAACAGACTCCGAGAGGGCATCCGGCGCCTCCCTGCGAAGCGACCCTCTGGCAAACCCTACAGCTAGTACGTCGCTCCCTGAGCGCTTGAACACACCTGAAGCACGAAAGCCCGCGCTCAGTAAGTACTCGTACTCATACACCACACCCGAGGCCCCATAGCGGAAGAAGACACCGACACCTGAGCCTTCACCTTCGGTGAGCGATTGATCTACGGACGCGTAGAAGCCGGACTCCTGTGCAAGGCTCCTCGATTCCTCTGCCGGAAGATTCCACGCTCCCATTCTGTATGTGCCATGATAGCCAGGAGCAAGGAACGAGCCACCTACGCCAATCTCCACCGCTCTGAAGTAGAGCGGGTCATCCGAGAAAGCAGTGTCAAACCCTGTGCGCGTTGCGTCTGTATTCGCATCCGAAATCCCTCCCGCGATGAAAAAACCGGAGTCGTGCGCAAAGACTACGACAAGGCCAATGCCATTGTCGGGGAACGGAATGGAGGGGTTGTTTATGAGGGCATCGTTGAGGAACTGTTCCACCTCATCGTTGGCGTAGTCGTTGTTGTCAAAACCGAAAACGGCTACGTCACTCCCGAAACCGCGGGTAGGATCCATCTTACCGAACCGGACACGCAACCAGTCGCCTAGGGGCTGCCCGTACCACAGTTCGGTTATGTCGATCACCCTGCTTCCGCCAGCGTCACCGTTGACATTGAAGATGCTGCCAACGGCTGCATCATTTATGCCCTCCTCATCCGGCCAACTGCCTTCAGCAAGCATGAAGATGGTTCCACCGAATCTGGTGTGAGAGCCCAGGTCAAAGCCGACCTCGAGATCGTAGCTCCCCGTGTAGGTGCCCCCGGTGGCGTCGGGATTGGAACCACCATCTACCGCCTTCTGCAGTATCTGGGTGACGCCAAAACTCATCTCCACGCCGCCAGCCTTCAGGCCTGCCACCAAAGAGCCCCCTCGTCGGCCTCGTAGGTTCCGGCCCAGGCCGCAATTGTACCGAGACCAAGTACAGTGGTGAGCATGACCGCGATCAATCCGGCCATCACGTTGCTGGTTGCGCGCATGCTCCTTTCCCTCCTCTTCAAATGCGCGACGGGCGGGACATAGCCGCTCGAGGTGCGTTGTTTGTGACTGCCGGGGTCATTCCGATCACATCGGGAATGATCGTCCCAGCTGCCCTTCTTGCCGAAATCTGCTCCCCATTCACGGCTTCAAAAGGCGCGCAACTCGCCTAAAGGGACAGATGAGCGCACACCACGTACCCACGGCATGGCTTACAGACCTACACAGCCTTGCTTTGGAGACGTTTGAGCCGCAGTGTTCACAAAGGCTCCCTGGCCCGCGCAACTTCTCGGCCATACGGGAGTTCTCCATGGTTTGAAAACCCGAAGAGGGAATGCGACAGTGGAACGGATGGATTGGAGAGCCGCGCTCAGGACCCGCCTCTCTGCCGGTGTGGGGGGAGCGGAAGCGCAGAACCTAATGGCGCCCCGTCCGCGACCGGGCTGGAATGCTGGAAGGCGCGAAGAGGACGCCATAGCTGCCGCGGTCCTCATTCTGGTCTTTCCCTGGCCCGAGCCAAAAGCATCTTCTGGATCGCTCACGGCCAGGAACCTCACGCCGGCGGGGGCCAACAAGGAGCCGCACGATGCACGAGTATCCCCGGCGCTCCTCACCCCGCCGGGCCTAGCCACTATCCTCACCCGTAGGACATCGGGGGTGGAACACCACCGCGGGCAGATCTCTTTCCCAGGAGGAGCCATCGAAAGCGGAGAAACCCCCGAGGATGCAGCGCTGAGGGAAACTCAGGAGGAGCTCGGTGTGCCCCCTAGTTTGCCCCAAGTACTTGGCCGACTCGGTGACCTTTGGATTCCCGCAACTGGCTTCCGCGTAACACCGGTCGTAGCGGCGGTCGACACAAAGCCCGATCTTCTCCCGTCCGCCCGTGAGGTTGCCAAGGTCCTCCTTGCAAGCCTGGACCGGCTTGCCTCACCGAGCGCCTGCAAGAGAAGCACCGAGCCTCACGAGGGAGTCTGGATCGACGTGCCGTATTTCGACCTGGATGGGCTACGCCTGTGGGGAGCATCAGCCATGATCATGGCAGACCTGCTCGTGCGCCTCGGCTGGGAAGGACCCCCTTGGCGCGCGGCGCAAGATCGATGACCCACGCAGCCGCAAGCGCCGCAATTGCTGGAGCCATGGGGGCTCGGAACCGGGGATGAAACACACCAAACGCCCCGGCAGCTAGAACCAGCAGCAAGGTCCCCACGAGCCACCCCACAACGCGGGGCGCGCGGCCTGCGATTCTCCAGATCCCCGCTGCAGCACAGCCGGTGAGGCAAAGATCCAGCAGCGCCAGGGCAAGGAGGAGCCCCAATCGCACAACTCCCCAGGAACCGCGAAGCACACTTCTCGCCAGGGTGAAAGCGCGACCCGGGAGCTCGAAGACCCGGTATCGGTGCTTGGGGCGGAGTTCATCTGCCACGCCGCCTGGCCCATGTGGCCTCGCTCCTGGATGCGAACATCCAAGCCACCCCCGCGCCAGAGCAGGCAAATCCGGCAGTACAACCCTCACGTAGCCCGTCGCGGCTGCTCGTGCCGCTTTGAGCGGATGCCGCAGCAGTGCACTAAGGCCTACCCTCATGCGCAGGTGCGCTTCATCGAACGCCCCGCGTGGCGGATCCTCTTCCCGGGCCGCCTCGAGTCTTCTCTCCAGCTCGGCGGGGGGCTCGACCATTGGCGCCGCATACTCGAAGATTGTCGTAGCCGCCGACGTCGTGAGGGCCCATCTTCCAGTCCGCACGCGGTTGTACGAGCACCACGCACCAAGCACCACGGTGAAGGCGAGTGCCGCAAGCGCTAGCCGAAGCCTCCAGCGACCGGCGAAGCACGCACAAAGCCCCAGCGGGATCAGCCAAGGTACCAGAATCCATCGTGTGAGCGCGGCGAGACCAAGAAGCAGGCCCCCAGCAAGGCTTGCCGCAGCCGATCTGCCGCGCACCAGAACCAGGAGTGCCGCCAGAAGGAGAAACGTAAAGACAACCTCGGAGAGAACAGAGCCCACGTAGACGAGCAGATTCGGTGAGATGGCAAGCAACGCAGCTGCTACGTTCGCTGTCGGCTTGGTCACTCGCAGAGCGAGCAGGAGTGAGCGAAGGAGTAGCACAGATGCGGCGAAGATCGCGCATTGAAGTAGCAACACCATACGGATCGTGCGCGGGCACGCAGGCTGGCTGCCTTCTTCAGTCCAGCAGTCCGCCTCACCTGCCAGCTCCGATGCAATGCAAACGACCAGTGGGTAGACCGGAGGTGTGAAGGTATGCGGCGAGCCGTCCTCGTTACAGTAGGCACCGCCTCGGAGGCGGAGTCCCAAAGCCAGATATCGCGCACTGTCGGGATGAAGACTGCAGGAGGGATCCCGCAGTGGTGCCCAAACGGCAACCAGTCCCGATCCAACTGCAAGAAGCAACAGAACCAACCACGCTGGGATGCCCCGGCGTTGGTGCTGGGCGGCGACTGCCTCCATCACCCGGAAGCCCCCCTCCGGGGAAGAGGCGGGGTTCCCGCCATGCGCCAGACCTCTTCGATGAGCGCAAAGTAGTCCGACGGAGTAAGCAGCTCTATCAGAGGAAAGAGATGGCGTTTGTTCCACTTACGGACCATCCTGCCCAGCCGCTCCGGCCGCTTGATATGCGATACGTGCACGAACCACGGAACATGCAGCTCAGCGCCCAACCTCCGGATGCCGGAGCCCTCACGGGCAGCAAGGGCGGCGCGAACGAACGCCGCAACACCGAGGGCCTCTCCCTCCAGGGAAGGATCGAGGCCGAAGGCTTCACCCAGCTCGTACCGCAGACCACAACCGTTCTCTGCCGTAAGCCTTCCCAGCAGGGGTGGCCGCTCCCAAGGCAGGAAGATCTCCCAGCGGTCGGAGCTGGTGTCCCCCTGCGGGGAACTGCCTGCGCCTCGCAGGCGCGTCTGAACGTACCACGGCCGCTCCTGGGAATCCCCCGTAGCCAGGAGATCGACCCTGCCCCTGAGGGCAAGCTCCGCGATTTCTCGGCGGATCCGCCCCTGCTTTCTTCCGCCCTTTTCAGGCAAGATCCATTCAGCGATACCAAAGCGCATATGCTCGTCCCTGCGGGCACCTTTGAGCATCTTCCCCAACACACCCTCGGCCACGGGGTCTGCAAGCACAGGGACAAGAAGTATCCTCGGATGCAGCCCAGACGTCCCGGCAGTCCAATCGAGCGTAAGGCTGCGTCCCGAATCGATCTCTTCTATGAGAACCGAGACCTGCAACCTGCGGGGAAGCCGTTTGGAACTGGCCACTGCGATCCCCGCCGCAACGGGATGGACAGCCGCCCCCAGCAACTTCTCGAGAACCCCGGCCCCCGAGGCAGCCGCCACGACCTCGCGCCTGCCCTCACGCCACCGCGCTAGCGCCTCCGTCCGCCGGCCGCCGCTTATGATGCTCACTCGAGCCCGTCCGGTGAAGCGATGCGGCGGGAAGACCAGTGTCAGGAGCTCCACGCCCCCGCGAACCCGCCGCGCCACGGGGACCACCTCGAGCAACCAGGCATCCCCGTCCGAGTCCTTGGATCTTTGGCGCTCAAGATTCACGTACGGCCCCCGAAATCAGCTGCCGCCCAGAAGGCACTCAAGCAGTCGCTCCCACAGATCCTCTGGCCTCTCGCACGCGATGTAGCTCATATGCGCGCAGCACTCGAATCCCCAAAGAGCAATCACATCGGGGGAGTAGGCCAGCAATTCGCTCACCCCCTCGAGCAGCGATTGCTCGCGGGAGGCGGGGATCTTGAAAGCCTGTACCCAGAGCATGCTCTCAAGCCCGCGGGCCGTTGCGACGGCCACCGCACGCCCGGCATTTCGCTCCAGAAACAGTCGCCGCCCTTCTCGATCGGTGAAGCCGAAGGCCTCCCAGTATGGGTCCGTGCCAAAGCCTTCGAGCCCCTTGAGCGAACCTATCTTCTCCCAGTCGAGATGTGGCTGGTCGTTCACCCCTTCGGGCAGGACGCAGACGGAGGAACGCAAGCCCCTGCTTTGCGCATACCCCACCAGATCCTCGAGAAGGCTCTCCATGGAGTGCGCCCGGAACGCCTCAGCCTCCCTCCCCCCTACGCCAACAGCCCCACCACTTGCCTCCATGCAATACTTGCACACGCAAATCTCACCAAGCGGATTGCCGGGCCCCCGGGGAACCCAATGAGGCTCATCCCAGAAGACCCAGTCCGCACCGGTCGCCGAGGCGGCGTCGATCCACTCGTGAAGCAGCTGCCGCGTGCGTGGGTTGTTCGGGCAGGCCCCCGCCAGCAGACGCCCCGAGGCACCCACCTGCCTGATCGAGGAGTCTTCCACTATCCATTGCGAGAAGGCCTCACCGCCGAAGATACGCGCAACACCCCAGGGGTCGATCATCACCTCGAGGCCGGCATCGTGAGAAGCAGAGACGATGTCCTTCATCGTACCGGCATAGAAGCGAAGATCGTTCTCCGAGAAGGTATGAACCACCCTCGATACGCCCCTACGTGCAAGGCCTTCCATGTGCGAGGCAACCACGCGGGGGACTCGGCATCCGAAGTAGCTCACTGCAACCTTCACGCGCCCTCTCCTCTGCCCAGAACGACCCACTCCACTGTCTCACGGAAGCCGAGCGACTTGTACAACCGCCCGAAGGCAAACGGCGCATCCAGGCTGCCTCCGACCGTGAAGAAGGCAGCGTCTTCGAGCCGCCGCACAGCCTCCGAGACAAGCGCCCTCCCAAGCCCCCTGCCCCGCAGGCGCTCATCAACCTGCACCCAGTCTATGAACCCTTCACCGCTTGCAGGATCGTATCCCGCAACGACCAGCCCCACGTTCCGGCCCGACTCTGCCTCCCGCAGGAAGAGGCTTGCCCCTTGCCTATAGTACGGCGCCGAAAGGATGCGATTCGGTGATCCACCACCCACTCTTCCTCGTAGGCTCGGGTAGGCCGCGCGCACCATCCGGGCAACCTCTTCTTCGTCGCCTGTAGAAGTGACAGGCACGAACACATAGCCCTGGGGCGCGCCTTCAAGACTCTCCCGGCCGGCAAGCACGGCACGGTAGCAACGACAGACGACCCGCAGCCCGAGCTCCTGCTGCCAGCGTCGCGCATGCTCACGCTCCAAAGCCAGGAAATCGACTCGCTCCATCCTGCGACTCGCCTGAGAGAGAAGCAGATCCAAGGAGTCGTCGCACCCGGGTGCAGACCACCCGGCCTCGATCGAACGAGACGTGTAGGCCACCAGGGCGCGCACGCGGGAGCCATCGGTGGCGAACATGAAGTGGGAGCGCTCGAGACGTCCGCGGACCTTACACAGCGGAACATGCAAGCAGCGGTGAGGCCTCGAACGATACACACGCTCCAGAACCTCGAGCGCGGGCGAGGGGCCCCGCCTGCTCGAGTCCTCAGGCAGCCTCAGAATCCGCTCCTCGATGAGCAAATCAAGCATCGGGACGCATCCTAGACCTGCTCCCGGGCCCGATCAACTCGGCCGCACGACAGCCGCCCATTGGGCTCAGCCAGTAATCTCGATCTCCACAGTCATATTCTCGTCTACCTCTACGCGAACGACGTCGCCGGGACTCACCCGTCTCTTCCGCCTCGTCTCCGTTACACCATTGACCTTCACGGCACCGCTTTGGATCAGAAGCTTCGCCCTTCCTCCTGAGCCGACCACTCCGGAGAGCTTCAGCAAACCATCGAGCGCTATGCTCTCGGTGGCTATGCATACGCTCAGCCGCTCCATGGCTGGCCCCATGGCCCCTCCCGGCCCGTTCACGCTCGTTTGCCCGCCTGCTACGTAGTGCTATGATCGTATCATGCCCTTTGTATGGGCAACAGGGCTGCTGCAGGCAACCGCTGGTTGCAGCCCACGCCGGCAGGCCGTTGCCGGAGGCGCCACTCAGAGGAGTGTGAAGCCAAAAGGGAGGAGCTGCCTTGGACGTCATACCCACAAAAGACCGCGGTCACCTCATTGTTGCCGCCATCCGAGTACTTGCACATCGCAACGGTGCCCCACCAGAGCCGCAGCAGATAGCGGAATTGTTGGAGTGGAGCGAGGAAGACACGCGCGTAACCCTACGTGCCTTGGCCGACCTGGGAATCCTCAAACTCATTGAGACGCCCTTCGAGCTGCGCTCCGAGGTAGCTGATTACTCGAGGCTCGAAGACCTGCCCGAGAGCGAAGACGAAAAGGCGCTCGAGAAGGCTGTCGAGGCGTTCAAGAAGAAGTCACGCGCGAAGAAGGAAGCGTTGGAACGGATGTTCTCAACAGGCGAGAAGGACAAGAAGAAGAAAAAAGAGCTCGAAGACCTGGAGCGCCGCTTCCGCGAGTTCAGAAAGAAAGCCAAGCCGCCGCCCATCTAGCACCGCCCCGCATGTGCAGGCGCACCTATATTCCCGCCGCGAACATAAGAAGCGCCGCAGCCGCCACCAGTGCCGTCGTGCCGAGGAGAAAGGGGTAGACCCCCAGCAGGCGGGCCCCGAAATAGCGCCGGGTGAGCATGAAACAGACATGCAGCGGCGAGAGCATCATGCCGCAGAAGCCGAAGGCGTAAGCAAGGAATACGTAGGAGCCGAGGGAGTGGGTACCGCCCAGCGCTTCTCCCACTAGCGCCACGATCAAAGGAAACGACGACCCCACAAAGCCTATGGCTATTCCAGTGACCACACCGGCGAGAAGTGGCAGAAAGGCCACGACGAGAACCACGGGCACGTTGTAGTGCACGAGTTCCTCGCTTATGCGTCCCATCGCACCTGAGTCTATGAGAATGCCTCGGAAGACCATGATCGCTACGACAAGCAGAATGAGGGGCAGAAGGAGTGGATGCGAGGCCAGTCGCCGGGCCTCAGAAAGCTTGAGGCGGTTCATGCGAACGGCCATGGCAAGGGCACCCAGCAGCGCTACAAACAGGGGGGCGTTGGCGAACACCCGCTGCCTTATCGCACTTCCGCCACTGCCAGCTACAATGGAGACGGCCTTGCCCACCATCACAACGACGATCACAAGCAGGATCGGAGCAAAGTCCCGCAGCACCTGGCTGGCCGGAACACGGGGAGGCGCCGAGGTCCTCCAGGCAGACGGCCTCATGCCCCGCAGGATGAGCCACCACCCGGCTGCGACAGCCACAGGCGTCAGCGCCGCGCCGCGAAGCATGAAGCGCCATTCCGGCTCACCGGAAAGGGCTATTGCCAGAATCACCCCGGGATACAGAGGCCACCAGAACTCCCAGACGTGCCTGAACCAGTAGTTGAGCGCAGTGAGTCGCTCTGGGGATTCGTTTCCTTTGCCGACGGAGGCCTCGACCAAGGGGGCCGACATGATGGCCCCACCCGGCATGGGGAGAAGCCCTATGAGTGCCGGCAGCGACGCCGCCCGCAGCCGCCCAGCTCGGAACATTGAACCGAACCCATCGACCATGCGCCCCATCTGGCCTGTCCTGTCCATGATCCGCGAGAGCGTGAGAATGAGAGCGACTATGGCCACGACGGTGAGTGTGCGCGCGCCCGTCATCGCCGCAACGGCACTTCGCACGGCATCGGGCACCGGCATACCGAACCAGAGGGCCACGAGGACCGCTCCGAGGAGCACTCCTACCCATAGCGGCAGCCGCGTCCGGCCAACTGCAAGAATGAGCCCGAAAGCGGTAAGGACTCCCAGGATGGCTGTCATCGACCACCGGCCTCCGCAACACCGCAATCAAATACTCTGTGCAACACGGTTGCACGACTCTTGCACTTCGTTGCCAATGTCGTCAACACCGTGTTCCGGACCAGCCATGGTTTCATCTATAATACCCAGGTACCTCTCTGCGTCAGCGCGCGTTCGCCATTCAGGCGGTCCCTCTGGCGCCAACGTCCTGGGTGAACAGGCCTTCGCCCCGTGGGCAGCGGGATTGGGTTTATCCTCAAGGAGGACACACATGCTGCATCGAGTATTTCGCATCGGCGCCCTTACACTAGCGGTTCTCGCTCTGGCCACATCATCGGTCATGGCCTCGGTCCCCAAAGTTGTCGTTGCCGAGGGTTTTGGGGCCACGTGGTGAACATACTGCGGCTACGCCCGGTGCGGGCTGGAAATGGTTCAGGAAGAGTTCGGTGATCAGCTCATCGTTGCCGACTGCCACGTCTCAGATGTCTTTGAAGTTCCCTGGACAGCCCAGAAAGGGAACTTCTACGGTGTAAGCGGCATACCCCACACGCGCATCGACGGCAAGTACTCCGTCATTGGTGCAAGTAGCTGCCCTGGCGCAGCCGCTGCCTTTAGAAACTACATCAATCAGCGCTTGAATGAGACCGGAGGGGTAAGCCCTGTTTCCATCGACGGCTTCTTTGCATACAACGAAGCCACGCTCACAATGACGGCGACCTTCGAGCTGGAAGACCCCGTGACGTTGGTTTCGCCGAAGGCACAGCTTCTCGTTCTTGAAGACGGCATCCTCTACAGCGGCGACACGTACAACTATGTCGTGCGTGCTGGATACAGCGAGAGCATCACTCTGGAGAATGTAGGTGACCAAGTAGTCGTCACCCATGAATTCACAATCGACCCGCTCTGGAACATGGACAATGTCCACTGCTTCGCATTCCTGCAGAAGTACTCGGGCGACAAGGAAATCTACCAGGGCGGCAGACTGCCCCTCGTGGCCGACTTCAGCGGCGCCTTCGTACCGCCGGTCGCATCGGTGCCGGAGGGCAATGGCACCGCTACGCTTGAGGGTTTCGTTACCAACATCAGTGAGGCTACCGACAACCTCACCATAAGCCTGTACAATACCTTCGGCTGGGATGAGGTGTTCAAAGTGGAGGGTGACAGTGACTTTCACACCGATCCATCCCTAGCTACTCTCGCCCCAGGTGATACGATCAAGGTCTGGATCCGGGTGACGACCGACTCGGATGTGAGAATCGGTACAGGCGGCATCCTGGTCTACAGCGAGAACAGCGACCGCGAGCAGCCATTTGTGGCAAGGGTCTTCAATGGAAGCCCGGCGATCATGGTCGTCGACGATGACGATGTCAACGACGACGAGGTGCTGATCCTCAACGCACTCGACGCTGCCAACCTGCTCTACACGCACTGGGACGTCTACGGCCGCGGCGGCCGCACACCAGGCTACGAGGACCTGGGCGGCTACGACGTGCTCCTGTGGCACACCGGCCGCGAGAGCTACGACCTGCTGACCGAAGAGGACATGGAGACCGTGATGGCCTTCATGGACGACGGCCGCGGGTTCATTCTCTCGAGCCAGGACTTCCTGAGTGGTGTGGATCCTGGAACCTTCACACAGGACTACCTGGGTGTTGAAAGCTGGGTCGAGCAGTGCGATGCCGATGCGGCAACGGGAGTCGACGGCGATCCGATCACAGACGGAATGGCCTTCGACCTCACTTACCCGCACTGGAGTGTGGAGCGGCCTGATGACGTGACCCCGAACGAGATCGGGACCGTAATCCTCCACTCCGAAGAGAACGAGAACATCGCCGTGCGCGCGGACAACGGAACGGCCCGTTCGGTCTTCTTCGCTTACTACCTCAATGCGATGAGCGAGACCGAGCCCGACCCGAACAACCCGAAGACACTGCTTGCGCGCGCCGTGGCGTGGGTGCAGCCTTCGGGCACCCAGGCGGTGGACGATCCGTTCGCCCCCTCGGTGGCTTCCATGATCCGCAGCGTCGAGCCCAACCCGATCCACGGCGGCGACGTGGCCACGCTGACGCTGAGGATCACCGATGCCGGCGCGAGCGGCATCAGCCTCGATGTCATGGACATAAACGGCCGCAGGATCGCCAATCTCTTCGACGGCCCCGCCGGCCGGGGTACACTGAGACTCACGTGGGACGGCACCGACGCCGGCGGCAAGCCAGTTGGTGCCGGTGTGTACTACTTCAGGCTCACAACGACCGAGGGAACCTCGGGCACGAAGGTGGTCGTCCTGAAGTAGCCTCTGGAAGCGAACCTGCGCGGAAGGCCCAGCTGGGTCGCCCTGCTGCAGCAGGATAGACAGTCGGACAGGCCGTCCCGCATGGGGCGGCCTGTTCAACTTCCGGCGCTCCAGCGCCCGGGGAGGATACGGCCATGAAACACTCCAGGACCCTCCACCCCATCGCTCTTGCCGCGGCCCTCTGTGCCGCCCTTATGGGCGCCACTATTACCCTTACGCCGGCGGCGGCTCGCCTGGAGCCCCAGGCAGAGTCGTCGCGGATCGACTCGATCCGCGCTCTAATAGAGCACAACGGCTGGTCGTTCGATGTCGCACCCAACTCCCTGACCAACATCCCCTGGGAGCAGTTCGAGGAGCGCTATCTCGGCCTCAGGCTCCCCGAAGGAGCCGAGGTGCATTGCATCGTGGACGACCACGGAATAGGCGACCGGGATCTCCCGGCGCGCTGGGACTGGAGGGAGCACGGGGCCGTACCCGGCGTGCGGCACCAGGGTGCATGCGGCAGTTGCTGGGACTTCTCCGCGGCCGGTGCGCTCGAGAGCGCGATCATGATCGCAGAAGGCTTCGAGGTGGACATAAGCGAGCAGCACGCCCTCTCGTGCAACACGGGCGGGAGCAGTTGCAATGGCGGCTGGATGGAAGATGCCTACGAGGTCTGGCAGACATACGGCGCCATAGCCGAGGAAAACATGCCCTATGAGGCCGACGACGACATCCCGTGTCCGGGTGATACATACCCGCCGGTTGCCAAGGCGGGCACGGTGCACGATGTCGGCTACTCGGTCAGCCAGATAAAGAACGCCATCTACTATCACGGACCCGTATCGGCGACGATGATGGTCTACCCCGACCTTGTCCCCTATGCCGGCGGCTGTTACGACCACCCCTGCCCCGGAGAACTCAACCACGCCATTGTGCTTGTGGGCTGGGACGACACCTACTGCAACGGCAATGGGGCCTGGATAATGAAGAACAGCTGGGGCACCGACTGGGGTGTGGCAGGATACGCCTACATCCAGTACGACGCGGCCTGTATAGGTAACTATGCCACCTACGTCGACTACATACACGTAGCCGACCTTCTGGGCATCGTACACACCCCACTCGAAGACACCGAGAATACGACAGACCCCTACGTTATCGAGATGCAGATAATCAGCACGGGCGGCCAGGTGGATCTCGATGCCAGCTACGTCGCCTACCGCATAGACAACGGCCCCTGGGAGTACCTCGAGATTACCCCGACCGGAGGAGATACTTATACAGCGTCCATCCCAGCTCAGGGGGCAGGGACGAAGGTCGAATACTACATTCACGCAGAAGACACAGCCGGGAAGGCGAAAACCGTCCCCATGTGGGCTCCGGATGAAGCGTTCGTCTTCCTGGTTGGGTCGTTCGAGACGATCCTCTTCGAGGACTTCGAGACCGAGTCTGGCTGGACGGTTGGTGCACCCGGCGACGATGCCACGACCGGCATCTGGGAGAGGGCAGACCCGGAAGGCACCACCCAAGACGGCTGGTACGTGCAATCCGAAGACGACCACACGCCTGCTCCAGGGCGCTACTGCTTCGTGACCGACGGCCGCGCAGGCAGTGACGCAGGGACGTACGACGTAGACGGTGGCCGGACGACGCTACTCTCGCCCGTCTACGACCTCTCGGACTACAGGATGGTCGTTATCGACTACTGGCGCTGGTACACGAACCGCCGCGGCTCGAACCCCTACCAGGACATCTGGGAAGTGAGCGTCCGATCGGGCGACTCCGAATGGGTGCCGATCGAGTACACGAGCTCCTGCCGCGAGAACTGGAGCCACCAGGTGCACGTGCTCAACGACTTCATCGAGCTCGGGCCCGAGGTCCAGTTCCGCTTCGTAGCCTCCGACGAAGACGGAGGCTCACTGGTCGAAGCCCTAGTGGACGACATCGAACTCCGCGGCGTCCCTGGAGGCGCATCGGATGCGCAGGAGGCTGCCGCCTCCGCAACCGGAGGCCCGGCGCTGCGCGTTCTATCACCCGTTCTGCGCACTTCGGCCGCAGCGGCGAGGATAGAACTCAGCCTGCCCCGCGGGGCCGAAGCGCGGATCCGCCTGCTCGACTGTTCGGGGCGGCTGCTCTCCGAGCGCCAACCGGCCGATCTTCCGGCCGGAAGGAGCACACTCGATGTGCCTCTCCGGACGCGCTCCGGCCTGCCGCTCGAGGCCGGTGTCTATTTCGTGGTCGTTGAGACCTGTGGCGAGCGCTTGAGCAAGGCCGTCGTCGTGGCAGGCTAGCCGGGCCAGAGGCCGCCATGCGGGCCGCCACTCAGCGAGCGGCGCCGATTACGGCCCTCAGGGTGCGCTTCAGCCTGCGCCAGGCATGGAGGACCTTGTCATAGGCCTCGGCCAGCCGGAAGGCGGGGCGCCTGCGCTCAGCCTCGAGGAACCTCCCTGCCGGGGGGCAGCTGTTCCTCAAGCGGATGAGGTCATATGCCATGCCGAAGGCGGGCAGGAGGCGCAGGGCCGGGGCGGGGTCGAGGACCACGGCACGGCCTTCGCAGACGAGGAAGTTGCCTGCGTGCGCGTCGCCGTGGACGAAGCCCAGGGCGTGGATTGCACGAAGGGCCTCTACGCCGAGGGCTGATGTCTCCTCAGAGAGCGGGTGGCCCTCGACGTACCGGTAGATCAGCCACGACTCGACGACTACGCCGAAGCGCCTCCTCTCCATTGCGGCAACCGGCTCCGGCACGGGAAGCCCAGCCTCGAAGAGGCGCTCCATGAAGCGGAACATCCTCACCGCGTGGCTGGGCCGGAAGGGGCTCAGGAACCGTATCCAGGTCCTGCGGTCCTTGTCCCTGGGTTGCTTGGCGACCAGGCGCACGCCCTGGTGCTCGAAGACGCACACATAGCCCCGGGAGTCGTCGCGCAGCACTTCTGCGGCTCCCGCCGGCGGCAAGCCGCGCTCGAGCAGCCCTTCGATGCCCGCCCAGCGGGCCGATGCGACGACCGACTTGCGAGTCATTTCCCGCCAACACCCGCGCGCGAAGCGGCGCACGATTCTTGACACGTCTTCCCCGCGGGCCGTTACCATGCACGATTCCCCGGCCGATGGCCAGCTCCTGCAACCTAGCGGCGGAGGATACGCTTTGGGCCAGAGCAGAGATTCAAGTCGCTTCCCTCTAGGCGCCGCCGAGATCCTTCCTGCGGCGTTCGCCCTGGTCGCTCCTTTCTCGATCTCCGCTGCAACGGCCGCAGCCGCCGCGGGGCTTCTGGCATGCCTGCTCAGCCCCAGACTCCTAGCAGCCCGGATCCGCCAATGGCCAGCCTTCATGCTCGCTGTCTTCTTCTACTATCTGGTGCAGATCTCATCGATCGTATTCTCCGTCCATCCGCTGCGCTCGCTGCTCTGCCTCCGCGGCGACTGGAGCATCATCTACCTGCCCGTTTTCCTCTGCCTTCTATCGAGCGATCGCTCGAGGCGCATCGCGAGGGCGGCTTTTCTCTCGGGCATCCTCCTTGCATCCCTTCTGGGTCTCTTCCAGGCGGCAACCGGCATCGATCCCCTTGGCCGGACGACGCCGCCTGCAGCACCCGGTGGCATCCACGTAGCAACCGGCGCCTTCCGCCACCACCTGACATACGGCGGGGTGGTGCTTGTGGGCTTCCTCGCCAGCACGGGCCTCCTGCTCGACCGGCTGCTCACAGCAGGCACACCACGGACCCGCCCGAGCGTGCCGGGATCCGCCGCACAGCCGGCCGGTGCTCCGATCGACGCCCGGGGAAGGAGCCTCGGGCTGCTGTTGCCGCTGGCAGCTTCAGTGGCGTCGGGAGCGGCGCTGGTCGTAAGCCTTGCCCGCTCGGCCTGGGCCGGCGGGGCTGCAGGGCTTGCGCTGCTTATCGGCTTCGCCGTCGCGTTCGCCGCGCGCTCGGGACGCCGCAGGGCCGCCTGGGGCATCACGGCCCTGGCAGGGGCAGCGGTTGCGGGGATACTCGTGCTCTTCGCCTCATCCCCTGCCCTGCGCCACAGGCTCTCCGAGGCACCGGCTGCAGGGGACCTGCCGCGCGTGCGGCTCTGGGCGACGGCACTGAGGGTCTTCGCGAACCATCCGATCCTTGGAGCAGGCCTCGGTGCGTTCAAGAAGCTCCTGCCGGCCTACAAGGTCCCTGGCTGGTACCTGCGCGCAAGCCACCCGCACAACGACATCCTCAACACGCTCGTCCACAGCGGCGCGGCCGGATTCCTTGCGCTCGCTGCGATGGCCTGGACGCTGCTGCGCAGCACCTTCAGGCGAGGCCGCGGGTTCCTCCCCTGGGCCCTGCTAGCGCTGCTTGCTGGGTTCGCCGTTGCAGGGCTCGGCCAGTGTTATCTGACCGACGAAGAGGCAGCAGGGACGTTGTTCATAGCAGCGGCTCTACTGGCCACGAGCGCAGCCGAGGGTCCGCACGCGGGGGAGGAGAAAGCACCTGGCGCCGGAAAGGAAGCACCGGCTACCGCGGCCGACGGCGAGAAGGACACTGAGAGGGCATGAAGGCGGCAGAGAGAAAAGCAAAGGACATTCTCCTCCGTGCTGCAGCGGCCTTGCTGCGCCCCAAAGCACCCGGTGCGGGCGGGGCGCCGGATCCAGGAAGTGCCCGCAGGATCCTCGTCGTACGCCAGGACCGCAGGCTCGGCAATGCGCTTCTTGTAACCCCGTTCCTCAGGGCGCTGCGCCGTCTCTGCCCGCAGGCGCACATAGGGTTTCTTGCAAGCAGCGCCTACGGGAGCATCTATCAAGGATGCCCGTGGGTGGACGAGCTCATTCTCTTCGATTCACTCCGCCAGATAAGGCAGCCCTGGAGTTATCCCGCGGATCTTACCCGCCTGGGCCGCAGCGGCTGGGAGATCACATTCGACCTGAGCGGCCCAGAGGCCCACTCGTTCAACAACTCACTGGCGGTCCTGGCCTCCCGCGCGCCGCACCGCATCGGCTTCGCGCGGGAGCGCTCGGCACCCGCACTGAGCGCGATGGTGAGACGCCCCCGAGGCAGCTGCCACTACTCACTCGTCCACCTGCTCCTTCTCTCTGGCCTGGGGCTCGAGCCAGAGCCCGAACCGCCCTCTCATCCTGCAGGCAGGCGCAGGCGGCCCGATGCAAAGAGGATCGTCGTCAACCCCTGGGCGAGGGGCGCTAAGCAATGGCAGCCGGAACTCTTTGCCGGGGTCGCCTGCAGGCTTGCTTCCGCCGCGCCGGGGCGGGTGATCGTGATTGCCGGCCCCGACAGGCGCGCGGATCTTGCGGCACTCTCGAGCCGGCTGACGGATGGGATAGAGAGCAGGGCGCTTCGCACGCTCGGGGAACTGGAGGACCTGCTCGAGGAAGCAGGGGCGTATCTCGGCTGCGACGCAGGGCCCCTGCACCTGGCTGCCGCAATGGGCGTTCCCACCGTATCGATCTTCACTTCATCGAACCCCCTGCGCTATGCGCCGCTCGGCGAGGAGCACCTGGCGCTCGTAGCAGGTGAAGGAAGCAGGCTCTGGGTCGAGCGGGAATCGGCAGGTCCGCACGCGCCGCCGCTGGATCCAGGAGCCGGCGATGATGCGGCCTTCACCAACCGGCTCTGCCAGAAGCGGCCGCGGCTCGAGGTGCTGGGCAAGGATGCAGTCGATGCGGTCGCAGAGAGGGTTCTTGAGGCTTTGGAGGCGGGGCAGCGCTCAGGGCTCGATTCTTAGGAGCCGGAAACCTAGGTTCTCGTGCCTGCGCTCAGGGGCACACCAGTCGCGTGCGGCCGAGCGGCACATGTTCGCATAGCTGTACCAGGCACCGCCGCGCACGCAGCGGAAGCGGCCGGCCTCGGGGCCCTCGGGATCCTCGCGGGGCGAGCGCGAGTAGTAGTCCTCCGCGTACCAATCGAGGCACCACTCGGCCACGTTGCCGTGCATGTCGAAGAGACCCCAGGGGTTGGGAGCGAAACTGCCCACCGGGAGCGGCCGCTTGCGGTACGGCCCCCGCGGGCAGCCGGCGATCGGGTAGTGGCCGTCGTAGTTCGCCTCATCCGCAGAGAGGCAGGAGTCGCCGTTGCTGAAGCGGGTTGTCGTGCCGGCGCGGCAGGCGTATTCCCACTCCGCCTCCGTCGGGAGCCGATAGAGCATGCTACCGGCCCTGGCGTTCAGTTTGTCGATGAAGGCCCGGCAGTCCTCCCAGGAGACCCGCTCGACGGGACACTCGGGCTCGCAGTCGCTGAAGCGGCTCGGGTTCTCCCCCATGACCGCCTCCCACTGCCGCTGGGTCACTTCATAGCGGCCCAGCCAGAACCCGCGGGTGATCCGCACCTCGTGGAGGGGCACCTCATCGGGGCGCTGCTTCCGCTCGGGCTCCCTCGAGCCCATCACGAAGGAGCCTGCAGGGATCCAGACGAACTCCATCCTCAGCCCGGGCCAGATCTCGAAGCCGGCCGGGCTGCCAGGCTGAGCTTCTGCTGCAAACGCGCCGCCGGCACACAGCGCCGCTGCCAGCACCATTGTCCCGAAGACCAGAACCCCCACCAGCGTTCGCGCCGGCTCGGAGCCCCACAGGAAACTCATCCCCCTCTCGCCTCCAATGGCCATCCCTCCCCGAGTGAACCGCCTGCCCGGCGGTGCATGGCGGCCGGCCCCTCGCTCCGCCCGGCGGGGGCCGCTCGCTCCCGCTCAGGCCCACCGCCGCGTTCGACGCGGTTGGAGCCGGAGGCAGGACCCTTGGGGTCAGTCCTGGGCGAGTGCCTGTAGTAGTCCTCCCCGTACCAGTCCTGGCACCACTCCCACACATTCCCGTGCATGTCGTGCAAGCCCCAGG
>CAYMBA010000033.1:0-20649 GCA_964388535.1 uncultured bacterium
GGCGGTCCGCTCGAAGACGGTCTGGTCATAAGAGACCTCGAAGAGGTGCAGGCCCTGGGGTTCCAGATCCTCCGCGGTGACAACCATATCGACAAGATCGAGTTCAGGTCCGGCTGTTACAGTGAGGATATATGTGACAGTCTCTTCAGGCATTATCTCGCCCTGAGCAGCCTTGTTCTGGATCTGCACGGTCCCTCGCTTCGGGCTCACTGGGACTGCCTCGTCGGCGGAATCACCGACAGGGTATCCTTCCTCATCGAGCGCCGTTGCAGTTGCCGTACTGGTCACTACGTCTGGGACGAGACTGATGTCGTTCTCGACGAGATAGGTTATCCTTATTTGCTCTGCTGCCTCTTTGGGCAGTGGCTCACGCAGGCGCCATCTGTGGAAGCCACCTCCATGGGCCTCTTCTACCTTAGCCGTGTCGTAGTTCGAGGCTTCGTAGGTCAGACCCTGCGACCCAAGATCTGGGATTTCAAGTTCCACTTCGTACAGGGTCTGATTGCCTATGTTCTCGAGTGTCACAAGGTAGGTGCTGCGCTCACCGGGTATTACTTCACCCGTTGTGTGTGCGTAGTGTACCTGGATTGCGGCGCGAGGTGACATCAAGAGGAGCTCAGCCGTGTCTATGTCACGTACGAATTCCATCTTGGGATCCCGCGCCTTTACGCGCACTTTGTTGATCACGATGGAGTCACCGGGCGCGAGATTGTAGTCATCGTAGTCCCTCGAGGCGTTGAAGAAGAGAGTGATCCCCTCGGATGACGCAGGTTCGAGAGGCCGCAGGAACTCGAAGGTGATCACGGGATCGGTGCTGACAAGATCCACCCAGTAATCGTCATAGTCGGCGTTGACGAAGCTCAGCCCGTCGGGGATTGAATCCGTTATCGTCACAGGGAAGAGAGGCAGCGCGCCATCGTTCGACACCAGAATGTGGTAGCTGATCTGACCCCCCATGACCAGCCTGGTCTCGTTGGCCAGCTTCTCTATATGGACCGAGCTTTCTCCTGCCTCGCATGGGGTGGTGACAGCATCGGCATCGGTGACTGTGCTTGCGTCGGGAGTGACCGCTGAGACGGCAGCAGTATTGGAAACGATCCGGCCATGCAGGGAGTAATCTACGCCAACAGTAAGGATGATCGTGTGCGAATAGCCGGGTTCCAGGTCATCCAGTGACCATGTCAGGTGTCCTGGCGGGTCCTCTGTTGGGGCGGGCTCAGCGTCGACGTAGCTGAGCCCGGCCTCCAGCACATCGGTCACTGTGATTTCAGTGAGCGGGACGCTACCCGTGTTCGTTACCGTTATCAGGTAGTGGCCCAGGCCTCCTGCGACGAAGGGCGACTCTGCTGCCACCTTCTCGATGTCAATCGCTCCGGGCTCTGGGACTACGGGCAGTACAGAGCTGTCTGGATCGGCCCAGATGCTATCTCCTGTGACAGAGAAGCCCCACGCCTGGGCTACGTTGATGGCTGGATCGTCGATCGCGTCCGGATCCGGATCGACGGAAAACGTGAGGGCAAGCAGGGTCGACACGCCCACACCTAGTGTATCCAGGACGAAGGTTGGCGGATCATCGGAGATTTGAGTAACCGCGTTGTCGAACTCCGCATTGGCGAGTGTCAGGCCCTGGGGCGGGAGGTCCCGGACAGTGAGGTCCACTAAGCCCTGTGCACCTGCGTTTATCAGGGTGAGCAGATAGGTAACCTGGCCACCTGGCACTACCCGGTCCGTAGTTGCCACCTTCTGGATATCCAACACCCTGTCCCCCAGCTCGGATGCCAGTGGCAGATCCAGTGTGTCTGGCGTGGCCTCTATGGTTTGCAGCGCTTCATTGGTCGCCTCTGCTGTCACGATGTTGCGGACAGGCTGTTCGAAGTCCTCGACATCGAATGATGCATCGCATGTCAGGGATATCGTCGCCGAGGCTCCGCTCCGAAGGTCGGCCACCATGAAGGTGGGAGGATCCGTGGAGGTCTGCGTGGCTCCCCGCGGGACGTGCGCCATGGCGAAGGTGAGCCCACTGGGGAGGAGGTCGACGACTTCTACGTCGCGCAGCCTCTGCTTACCGGCGTTCGTAACCGTAATCAGGTATGTCATGGTTCCGCCTGGTACAATCTCACCCTCTGTGGGCAGCTTCTGCACCGTGAGCTTGGAGCTCGGGATGTAGTACGGAAGGGTTACTACCACCGGTCCGTAGTCCACCGTCTCGCCGCCCTCATCGGTAGCGTGGGCCCACGCACGGTTGTTCACCACAGGGATCGACCAGGCCGGGTCACCACCCGATGGCGGGGGGTAGAGCCCGCGGGCTGTCACCAGAATGGTCTCTTCGGCATGAACCGGGAGGCTGCTGATTGCGAAGGTGACGGGGTTCGTGGCGACCAGCGAAACGTTCGTGCCAAACTGGGCCGTAAGGAAGTGGAGCTTCGGAGAGAGGGAATCTACGACCGTGACGTTTGAGAGATCCTGGTCACCTGCGTTGCGGACGGTGAGTATATACTCTGTCGTTCTGCCGGCATAGATGATCGGCTTTGTGTTCACTTTGCTGAGCGAGATGGCAGCTCCTTTCACCCGGACCTCTGAAATGGCGACGGCGTCCTCGGCGTCTACCTGAGTTCCCGAGGGATCGAAGCCCTGGGCGGAAACGGTGTTGGATATCGTTGAGCCGTAGGCGGAGTAATCGAGATCAGAATCGAAGTAGATCCCTATCTCCTTACTTTCATACGGCGCCAGGGCATCGATGGAGAATGTGGGCGGCGATGTGCCGACAAGAACGATATCGTTGTCGTGTGAAGCAGAGATGAAGGAGAGCTGAGCCGGCGGAGTGTCGACTACCTGGATGTCGCTGAGCTCTACCGCCCCGGTGTTCGTAACTGTGATAAGGTATGCCATGGGTTCCCCGGGTGTTAGCACTGGATCCACAGGTACCTTCTGTACGTCGAGGCCAGAGCCGGGGACTGCCAGTGGAAGCGTAAGGGTGAATGGCTCAGCAAGCACCGGATTCCCACCCTCGTCTAGACCTTCTGCCGTTACCGTGTTCTCGACTGGATCTGAGAGGGCGGTTGTGTCCTGGGTTGCCCTGCATATGAGTTGGAACGTCCGGAATGCTCCCGGCCGCATCTCTGCGATTCTGTACGTCGGTGGGGGCGAAGAGAGCCATGTTATCTGGGGCTCAACGCCTGGTGACAGCTGGGCGTCTACGAGCTCGAGTCCATCTGGCAGCTCGTCGGTGATGTCCACGTTGTAGAGGGTCTGGTCGCCTGTGTTCGTCACTGTGATCTCAAATATGATTTCCTCCCCAGGCACCACGACGCCCCTGTTTGAGGTCTTGTATACATCGAGCGACGCCCCTGGCACAGAGATGGGAGAGCTGACTATGGCCGGAGTAGCCATGACGGGCTCGTGCGAGGGGTCGGTCCCCTCGGCCATTGCCGTGATGACCACCGGGTCGGAAAGCGCCCCTGGGTCTGTGGCGGTCTCGAGGTCTACCTGTATGATCTTGTCTTTCTCTACGGGCAGGAGGCTCACAAGGAATTCGGGTGGATCCGTGCTCTCAAGGTCGACCTCCTCGTCGGCGTTCCAGCCGGAGAAGCTGAGTCCGGATGGGAGGTCGAGAGTCACCGAGACGCTATCGATGTCTGCGTCACCCGTGTTGGTGAGTGTGATCAGATATGTTGCCGTTGCGCCAGGGGAGATGGTCGCCTGTGTTCCCACTATCTGAACGTCGATGGATGGATGCAGTGGTCCTATGGGGAGAGTCTCGCTATCTGTATCGAGCAGGTCAGGATCTGCAATGGGGCTTCCATAAACATCGGTGGCTGACACAATCCTTGCTGTCGCTGTCTCGGATGAGCTTCCAGGGGGCGTTCCCAGGGCAGATTCATCGGCGGTAGTATCGTAGTAAACGCGTATCTCTTCGCTTTCCCCGGGCGCGAAGTCTGCCGAGCCAGCCACCGAGGCAATGCTCCACGCGGGCGCATCGGGGGTACCAGTGAACTCGACCCGCGTTGCGTCGAAGTCGGAACCGACATATGTCATGCCAGGCAACGACGGTGTTATGTCGAGGGCGATATTCCGGAGAGCCTGGCTCCCAGTGTTGTTTACCGTTATTACGTATGTTATTGCCTCGCCGGGGATCAAGCGCGCCTGAGTGGCAGTGAGTTGGATTTCGAGCGCCGCCGAGCCCCCAATTCCAATGAAGCCGCTCTCGCTGGAAGAGAGACCGCAACAGGTTTCCTCATAGGTCACATCGAACTGGATTGTGGTCCCCGGTTGGGCATCCTGTTTCACCTCGAAGTAGGCTTTGACCAGCGCTGTCTCGCCGGGATCTAGGCTTACTTCGGAGCCAGTCCACCGCACGTAGTCTGATCCGGTTTCGTTCTGGCTAGGGTCGGCATGGTCGAAGTCCACGAGATCTTCGGGGAATGAGAGCGTAAGGCGCGGGTTCCTAATCTTGGCATTGCCGCTGTTCGCAATCTGCATCAAAACTTCAACCATATCGCCGGTCGCAAGCGGCCCATTGGGCGTAGAGTCAACCACATCGACAGTCACCTCAGGTATTCCGTTCAGCCGTGTGACGGAACTGGTGTGCGGCCCTACGGTGAGGTCTTCCCCGTTCTCTTCGCACGTCTTGACCGTCAACGTTGCTGTGAGATCTTGCCCGTCCTTGAAATGCTCGCAGTTGAGGCTCCCTGGATTCCTCACCTTGAACTTCAGGAGTAGCTCGTCACCAGGAGCCAGCTGCATCTCCGAGGGGATCTCCCAGGAGAGTCTCATTGGATTGTCGATGTGTCCATTGCCTGAGGTAGATGGGTTCTCATTCGTCGTCTGGGTTCCGGACTCCGTGGGGTACTCGATCAAAGTCGAGGTGTTTGAGTAGACGAGCCCTGAGGGTAGCTGGACCAGTATTTGTGCGGGTCCGTAAACGGGTTCTCCAGAATTGGTCCACACGATCTGGAAGGTCCGGGGGTCGTTCCATCGGGTGCAGACGATTATGTCGTCGAGGTCAAACGCAGCTCCGACATTGTCTGCGCTCGGCCTCATTGCGACAATCCTTGGGTTGTCGGGGATGATGAACTCTTCCTCTCCACACGGGTCCTCGTATGTTCCCCCTAGGCTCAGAGTGCCGGAGCTGAATTCCGATTCGGTGGTGACGTTGAAGCTCACCCATAGCGTGTCGCCGGGGGAAAGGAATGGTTCGGTCAGGTGGTCCTCCATCTCCCAGACTAGATCGTTTCCGTCTCTGGCAGGGTCCGCCCGCCGCCCGGAGCCATCGACGATCTCAGGCGTGGTAGTGCCGGGCTCGTGGGAGATCTCCAGAACTGTGGATTCTCTGACGTATGTAAGGCCAGGAGGGAGTCCAAACCGGAGGACTGGGCGGTAGACTTTTGACAGGCTCGCGTTCTTAATCCTGGCCCGAATGGTAGTTTGCTCGCATGCTGATACTGTGTCTGCCGACGCCAGCGTTGCTACAACTTCTCCGCTCGGGAAGGATACTGTGCTCTCGGAGTGAAGCTGACTACCACTCTGGCACGTATCACCGAGGCACCCCCACCATCCGTCCACGATGTGAACTAGGTCCTGACAGTCCTGGGCACCCGCTTCTATGGTGACCGACCAGGTTTCGCCTGCCGGAATCTCGTCGAAGTGCATCGTGGCTGTCCGCCCCCCTCCGGGTTCGGGTTCGAAGGAAAAACCGTTGCTCACTGGGTTCCCTGAACCGTCGTACGCCGTGGCTGCAGTAAAGGACAATCCGCTCCCTCGCTGGCTCGAATTGACGGTCAGGTCGTATGCCGACCCGGAGCCACCGTTAGTGATATACAGCGTCCACTCTACTGTGTCCTCGCCGCCTATGACGTTTTCGGGCGTGAGCGTGAGTGTCACGTCGCCGCGCCGCAGAAGAAGAGGTGTCAGGCCGGTCGCTGAGGCCGTGAAGGAGTTCTCGTCAACATTGTCAGTGTCATCATCTCCGCACCGGTTGTCATAGCGGAGAAAGACAGACGTGGATGCCTCGTTGCATCGCTTTCGTACCGGGAATTCGATTGTTCCTTCCGTAAAAGACGGTGGCAGATCGCCTATCTTCCACATTACCCCCGGGGTTCCGTCCCCAACGTCCGAAACTCGCTCGGGCGTGCCGACCTCCGGAAGGTTGTTGAAGCGAGGCTCGAAGTAGTCCGGATCATCTGGATCGTCTATGTATTCGAAGTCGGCCGTGCTGAAGTAGACGACGTTGTCATAGGACCCAAAGCTACCGGACTTTGTTAGATGGATCGTTGCGATACCACCCGAGCCGCAGGCGTCCACCATGTCCGGGATATCCGCAGAGACGTGCATGCGCGAGGTCCTTACGGCGATCTCGACAGGCTCAGCGACTATTTCGTCACAGTCCGGTCCTGGTGCGCTGTTGTCGATCAGCAATCGTCCGAAATCGAAGTACATCCCGGCGTCGTGGGGGGCACTCATCGTGTATCGCAAGGTGATGCTGCACCCGTTGGGCAAGAGCCAGAACGCTGGGTCGCAGTTCTCGAAGTTGGAAATCATCTCGAGCAGGCCGAAGTTCAGTGAGACACGGTTCGACGCGTCGCGCTCTGGGATCAGGGTGAGGACACACCTGTTGCCGGCCTTCTCCAGCGTTAGCTCCACGCGTCCGGGGATGAGGTTGCCCTCCTCATTGGTATAGCCAAGGAACTCCTGGTCCTCTGCGGCGTCGGCCACGAAGGTCAGGTACTCCCACCGATAGAGAATAGGTATGTGGTTGATGTCTATTCTGTTCTCGTACTCGATCCATGAGCAGGGCTCTACAGTGGCCGCCGGGCCACCGTTGACGGTTCGCTCGAGTGTGATGTCGCATACGACGGAGCCATCCCAGGGGCAGTCGTTGGCGATCGGAAGTGACGCAGACGCTGACACAGGGCATGATTCGCTGCCGCAGGGAACGGTGAGATCGGCAGCGGCCGACAAGGTGCCGTCGGTGCCACACATGCCATCGATTGCCGTCATGCTGAAGGTTATCTCGAGATGTCCGCTCGCATCGAAGGCCGAGGGTGGGAGATCCCAGGTGCTGGTGGGGGATCCGGGACTGGAGCCAGTGTCAGGTGGTATGCTCGCGTTGCCATCGTAGCTGAAGGGGTCCGGGTACTCGGCCTGGAGATACACGTTGCTGGGCGGCGGGCCTCCGGGGAAGTCGAGCGCAACGGTATAGGACTCACTGGTTCCTTCTGGGACTTCGATTGGTCCACTTAGGGATACGCTCAACCTTGGGATCGGTGATACGTCGATTCTGCCTGTGAGGGGCGGCGTGGTGTAGAGCACGCCGCAGTCGTTCGTATAGACGGGTTCCAACACGTAGGAGCCACTACGGGTATCACAGTTGTCGTTGTGGAGCAGTGTGAGGCTGATCGTATGCGAGCCAAGAACGTCACCGACGATGAAGCTGTCGGGCGAACCTGGGATGTACGTAGCACCTACGACATTGGCGATCTGCAATGGGAACCCGGGTCTAGAGAGAGCGAGTTTGAAACCTCGGGCCGGACCGCCGGTATTCTGTATGTTGATTTCCACGTCCGTTCCAGCACCGGAGCAGGCGGGCACAGTTATTGATCCTGGCATGGATATACTGATCGCAGGTTCGTCCAAGAGAAGCGTCACGCTGGCCGGCGCAGAGACTGTCGCGCAAGGTCCGTCAGGGTCGCAGCCCCACGTCGCGGTTGCGACCGTGTTGTAGTCCTCGCATTCTTCGAGGAGAGCAGAGACAGTGATAAGCTGGCTGCTGCCCGCAGGGAGTAGGCCAAGAGAGCCAACGCTGCTGTCCCAGACGAGTTTGGTGCTTCCGTCCGGATTGACTACGACATCGGTTGGAGCGGGGGATGTTCCCGAGGCATCGTAGGAGAGTCCCGGGCGCAGGCTGTCGGTAACAGTGATCTCCGGTACGTGACCAAATCCAGTCGCCTTAACCTCAATGGTCCAACTGACAAGATCTCCAATATGGGCTGAGGGCTGGGCGGGGTCCTGGACGATTGAAAGAACGGCCTCGGGGAGTGTCGTGGATACTGACGATCCAGGGACGACCTCGTGGTAGTCAGCGTTCTCTCCGTCGCGCCTCCAGGCCTTTGCACTCGCAGTAAACGTTCCCGCAAGACATGTCTCGGGCCTTAGGGAGAACACGATTGTGATGTTCTCACCCTCGGGGATGTCCCACATCTGGTCGTTCCCGGGATTTGGATTCGTCCCGTCATGATTGAAGTAGATCCACCGCCCTGAGATGGCTGGATCGTCCGTGCTCGTGGAGCCATCCTTCGATGCGGTGGCGATTGTGCTTCCGGAGACATACTCGAATCCTTCCGGGAGAAGGACACCAGCATATGTATCGAATGCAGTACCAGGCCCAGAGCACGAGATCACCAGCTGGTATGCAAGGTTCTGGCATGCTGTTCCTGTTGCGGGGCCAGTGAAGAACAAGTTGCAGGGGGCGGGGCGTACCCTGGGGCCGCTATACCATTTGTAGGAGGTGTGCCCCGTTGCTGTGTTCACTCGAAGCTGCCAGTTTATCTTGGATCCGTATGGTGCGGTGTTGTGTACCCGCAGTCTAGCGGTAACTACGGCAGAGTCACCGGGAGCGATGACACCTGGATCTTCACCGTCGGAGTTGACGAGGAAACCTGGCACGAGTGGACACTGGCCGCCTATGTCTGGGACAGGCGCCCCGTTGAGTGTGGTAGAGCCAGCCACATAGTCAGTATGGGACGGTATCCAGTAGGACCGGAAGCGTGCAGACTCTGTGGGCATATCGCCGGTGTTGGTAACACTGAAGCGGAACGTAAGGTAGTCGCCTCTCTGCACGGGGTCTCCGTTTTCGTCCTGGTGGCTTATCAGGGGCACGGAGAGCTCCGGCTCCCTGACATGGAATGGCAGGGTCCCAGACCACACGACGCTGTCAGAGGCGGTCAACTCCCATGCATGGAGATAGTCTCCGCCATCGCCTACACCTCCGGGTGCCGTCGCAGACCAGGCAAAGTCGATGCTTTCGCCAGGCGCCAGACACTGGGCGGAGTCCGCTTCCCAAACGAGCGTGTTGCCGCTCGACGTCACCGACCACCCGTATGGCACAGCGCCAGGGACTACATTGGAGAACCCGGCGGCTGTGGTGAGTGTTACGATACATACGGAGTCGGTGTCGGCTTCGCCATGGCTGACATGCAGGGTGAAGGCGACGGTTTCTCCTAGATCACCCTCGGATGGATCGAGCGTCACCAAAGGGTCCCGCTGCAGTGGGCTGCGAGGGGCCCGTACTATGGGCACGCCATACGGCGCGCTTACCCCTGCCAGCAAAGATCCCACGACGACTGCGAACAATACGACGAAGCGCTTCCTTGCGTTCATCGCTGATGCCCCTTTCGGATGAACCTCTGAGGTCCTTGTGATCTGCTTGCAGGACCTGGCTGCGTGTGAGCCAAGCGTTCTTCTATCCACTGCGGAACAGACCGCCCTGTGATCCATTGAAAAGAGGCGACGCATGGTGCGGGCCCTCCTAGAACTTCTGCATGACCTTCAGATAGATCCGCCCTGCAGAGTAGTCGTCCTGGGAGTCCTCTACAGAGTCGACGGCATATTCGAGGGACTCGTACCCAGCGGCGACTCTCCACATGCTCTTCAGGTCGTAGGCCAGCTCACCGGTTGCGATCCAACGGTGGTTCTCGAGATCCTCGTGGACGTCGATGCCATCAGACTGGGAGTACGCGACCGACTCGCCGGTCAAGGAGGTGTAGCGCACGCGTGCGGTTATCTCTAATCTCCGGGTCAAATGGGCATTGATCCCCAGCCTGATTCTATTGACCCTGGTGTCACTCAAGTCGGGGTAGAACAGGCGCCTTATTTTCAGCTGATAGCCTGCAAACAAAGACAGCTTGGTATCAGCGTTGTACGTGAGATCGCTTTCGAACCTGGTCTCGTAGCGGTGGAGCAGCCCGTCGCTAACCCCGATTTTCCTAGTGTCCTCCAGATCTTCGTTGGAGAACGCGGCGTGGAGCTCAAGATCCGGGTTTATGAACCAGTAGCCCTCACATCTTGCGACCTTGGCCTTTCTCTCCACAGCGTCACTAGCATCGTCGTACGTCTCCTGCCGTTCCAGCGTGGCGATAAGCTGGACGGAGTCTGTAGGACGCAGATCTCCAGAGAGCACATATGCATACTCACGCCGCACCCTTTCGCCGCCTGTGAAGTGCCAACCGGCCTCGTGGATGTCATAGTCGGCAGCCCATTCACCCCTTACCTGCGCTTGAAGAATCTCAGCCTTTCTTATGTTCACTTCGGCTTCGGCCATGTCTCTGCGGTTGAGAGACATGTCGGAGTCGCGATCTTTTCGTAGCTCAGTCTTGAGCACCAGCGATGGCCGGAGCAGAGTTCCGAATCTCAGGTCGGAGGCGGACCTTAAGCGCCAGGTCGCGGTACTTGCACCTTCGGTCCCTTTGTGTACCTGGTCGAGGAAGAGTTCTCTCTCAGCAGCGATCCTCGTCTTTCCTTTACTTCCCGCCAGCTCAAGTTCCATCAGCGAGGTTTCGCGATACTCCTCCTTCTCATGTGAGGACTTGTCGTCTATTGCGCTTCTCCATTCGTGCTTGTACTTGAGGGTCATACCCTTTGCAGGTCTAACTGCAAGCCCAGCAAAAACCGTCTCGTCGGTATACGAGTTGGCGTCGAATTGCGGGTTCGCTGCTGTCACGTGGCGCTGGCCGGCGATAAGGTCCACGGCACTAGACGCTGCATAGGTGCCCTCGCTGCTAATGATTTGTCGATTTCTTTGGCCAACGAAGGAGCGATTGTCCAAGGGCTCGAAGCCATACTCTATGCGCTGGAACTCTCCTTTGAGGCGCAGGCGGGGTACGTCCCTGCACTCTAGACGGACGCCTAGGGCTGCGTTGCTGGCTTCACCCCCGAGGTGCCCGGAATCGCTCAATGCGGCGGCGGCCTCTATCCGCGTGTGGTCCATGAGATCTGCTTGAAGGACAGCGCCATACGCGCTCAGCCGTTGGGCGGGCGGCTTGTTGGTTTCATCGCCCCGCCATGAGCCTGCGTCGTCAAATACTCCCGCGTAGCGGCCGCCAAAGGAGACCCGCTCTCCGAGCTTGACGTCCGCCCGTGTTGCCGCGAGGTACCGCCGGTAGCCCGCATCCCTGTCATCGAATGAGTACTGGACTGAGATGTACACGGGGTTACCTTCGAAAGTCTCGCTCTGAACGGGCTCCGTGAACGTGACAACACCACGGAGATAGTCGATGGTGTAGTCTATGTTGCGCCTCTGCTGAGTCCGCCTGATCAATATCGAGGGGTCGAACCTGTCCCTGACTTCGATGTACACTATCTCGCTGCCTCGTACGATTGGAGCGTGAGCGAGGTGGTAAGGCCCCGCTGTTCCGTCGGCTCGAATACCCAGCGAGTCATCGGGTGTCTGGAGGAAGGTAGTGCCTTTCACACGCCCTGTGGTGATTCCTGCCGAGGCTGCCTCGTTGTGAATGTCACTGTGCAGACCCAGGATATCGCGCTGGTACAATACGAACCCGAGTCCTCCATAGTCTGGCTTCAGGTCGCCTGCTTCGACGGTGACGGACCTTGATTCCAGATGGGCGAAGACCTCGAGGCGGGCGTCGTCGATTGGCTCCATGAGGAGGCGGGCGTCTGGATACTCATCACGCCAGGTGTCATCCCGGTCGTACACAGCCCTGGCGTGAAACTTCCATCTGTCATTGATGCGATGAGGGGTGTCCATCACAACCTTCATCCTGAAGGTGTCCCAGAATCTCCGGTCCCAGTATCTTTGGGGATATCGCTTGTAGCGTGTGTCAAAGAGGAGAGTGCTGTTCAGCAAGAGGCCGGAGCGCAGGCTGCCCTTGGCATGGAGGGCGCCTTTTACATCTATGGAGATTCCATCCTGGCCGTGGAAATACCCTTCCTCGTAGCCGGCGACGGAACCGGTTACGTTGGTGTAGCTGGCTTCGGCGTGAAGGAAACCAGAGTACCAGAGATCCGTCCCTGAAGTGCTATTCTCCCACACAGCCGCGCGCACCAAGGGCGTGGTGCACGTGGAGGCCAGGAAGAGCAAGGTGGCAAGCTGTGTCATGGATCTGGGAAACGTGCCCGCGATCGGTGCGGATTCGCTCCCCTTGTTGGTGCATGCAGTTTGAGCGTCTCGCATGACTGCGACCCCCAGGCGCACAGCGCTAGCTGCTTGCGACTCGCCGGCAGCGCGCTGCGCGAGAAGACGTTTTCGCCCCAGTTCCGAAATCCCAGGCGTGCGACATCCTCCTTCGTGGCCAGGCGTGAGCATGCGAATGGGGTTCGCCTGGCTCCCCGTTAGTCATTCGGCAGTCCAGGTGGCTATGCCTAGCCAAAGCGTGGTCCCTGCCAGGTCGGGGATCCGGCGTTCCCGGGTTGGGTGTACAGGAACAAAGTCCGCGCGCGGCAGAGGTAGGGGCTTCTGGGAGGGAGGCGCATGAGGGTGCTATTGCGCATATCAGAGATGAATCCGGAGGAGGAGAACTACGTGATAGAAGACGACGCCACCGTATGCACCCAGCAGCAGGGTTACCATGGTGCGGGCGACCGGGAAGAACCTGTGCACCGCTAGGAACACAAAGCCGAGTAGGGCCGTAAGTGCCTTCGTAGCCACAAACCAGCCGGCTCCGTGTCCTAGAACCCAGCGCATGAGGGGATTCGCCTCTCCTCCGCCGGAGTGGATTATGTGAAGCGTCGAGAACGCATCGATCAGAATCAGAGTGAGGATTCCTATCAACGCGTATAGGTATGGGCCGCTGACCCAGTCCACGTAGTAACGCTGCCTGGGATCTGTCGCGCGCCGGTTTCGGCGGCGGCGCCCGAAGAAGGTGTAGCGAGAAAACATCGGCGTTGGCTTCCTCCGGCGATCTCGCATTGTCCGGCGCTCGCCGCTTGCCCTGGCAGTGCTGACATAGTGGTTGCTTTCCCCGCCGCTTCTCCCCCGCGAGGGCTTGGGGTCGGGCTTCGAAGGAAGCGCTGGCATTGAGGCCTCCCTATCGATGTCTTCCCCGGGTTTACGATCGGCTGCTTGCGGTTGAACTTCCGCCGTATCTGGTGATCAGCCCATGCGGGGGGGAATGCATGCACTGCTACCGGTAGTGCAGGCCAGAGAAGACCACGGGTGGCTGTAATGCGCCATCCGGCGGGACGGACGGCGGCCTGAGAGGCGGAAGCGGAGTTGCTGCGGGCGGCTTGCCTAGTGCTCGTACAGGCAAGTGCTGCTGGGGCTCTCAGTGGATCGAGCGCATGATCTCGAGCACCTCTCCCGGCGGCTTAAAGCCTGAGAATCGAGCCGCTTCCTGCCCGTTGCTGTCGTAGAAGATGACCGTAGGCATTCCGACTACGCGGTATCGTTTCCTAGCTTGTTTCGAGAACTCGTCGTTCTTCGTAAAGTCCATCTTGACTGGGACGAAGCGCTTTGCCTCTTCGACCACCGCCGGGTCTATCCAAGTCTTCTCGTCGAGCTCTATACAGGCTGCGCACCAGTCCGCATAGAAATCTTGCACGACCGGACGCTTCTCCACCTTTGCTTGCTGCAGGGCCGCCTCGTCGTTGATCTTCCATGGGATTCCAGCCTCTGTGCGTGGTTTGGCAGCAATCCCGGTGGCTGCAAGGCCTAGGCTTTTCGGTACCTCCAATGCGATCGCGAGCCATTGGACAAAGACGACAAGCCCTGCTGTGAGGGCCAGGATCGCAAAGGTTCGACCTAAGGCAACTCTTGTCCCACGAGCCTCACCCATGGGGCGTAGGGCACCGGCACCAATGCCCGTGGCAACGAGCAGGATGGCGTAGAGGAGCCGCGCGAACTGTGTCCCTACGATGGTGCGCAGGTAGTAGATCGCCATGGCCATGAGGACGACACCAAACCCCTTCTTGACCGACTCCATCCAGGAACCTGCTCCGGGAAGGGCATTTAGGGCCCCTGCGAAGGTTCCAAGGACGAGGAAGAGAAGCCCAAGGCCGATGGCGTATGTGAACAGCAACGTGAATCCGAAGAACAGGTTGCCCGTCTGTCCAACGTACGTCAGCAGGACTATGAGAACCGGACCTACGCAGGGGGCGGCCACGAGCCCCGTCACCATACCCATCAGCACGGCTCCCACTATACCGCCGCGCATGGCCGATGAGCTCAGTTTGGTTTCTACTTCGGAAGGAAGAGCGATGTCGAACGCCCCGAGCATGCTGGCACCCATAGTGGTAAAAACGATGGCGACAACAGCCATTGCGATGGGGCTTTGCATCGCACTGCCAAACACGGTGCCCGTGGCTGCTGCAAGGAGACCAAGCGCTGAGTACATGACGGCCAGGCCAAGTACAAAGAACAGGGAGAGGAAGAATCCCTCGGCCTTGTTGCGGGCTCGGCCCCCCACGTAGCTAATGGTGATAGGGATCATAGGATAGACGCAGGGCGTGAGGCTCGACAGGATGCCCCCAAGGAAGACCAGCAGAAATGCCAGCAAGGATCCTTTGGCCAGCGCGCCCTCGAGTTTGCCCGAAAGGCCACCCGTGCTGGGCTCGTTCTGCTCTGCGAGAGTGGCAGGTTGGGTCTGGGACGAGCCGCTTCCCGCCGAGGCCGTGTAGCTTGCGAAGATATCCTCGTTCGCCCGGCGAGGTTCCGACCCAGCCGGCAGAATCTCGAGGTCGAACGACGTCTTCGCCTCTGAAGGGGCGAAGCAGGCGAAAGTGGGGGTCTCCATGCAGCCCTGATACCCCAGCGCAATCTCTACTGATACAGGTCCTGGTGGGGCATCCTCACGGATGCCAAGCCTCACAAGAAGGGCCGAACCATCCTTAAGGACTGTGTCTTCTTTCCATGTGGCGGTCCTCAAGATGCGTGTGTCTTGAAGGTGGAAAGCCCCGGGCTCGGGCAGGTATGCATCAAGGAACTCGTTTATCTGCACATGGAAGTTGGGAGGCATTCCAAGGACGAGTAGCACGTCCACAGTGTCCCCGGCCGCGGCTGCAGCGCAAGAGCAATATGCGCTTACCTCTGCCTTGAGGATTTCTTCTTCGCCGAATCCACCCCCCATGCCGATCTGCGCGCCGGCCGCAGCCAGCATACCCCACAGTACCGACAGCACTGGAACCGCTATCGCCAACCCTAAGGCGACCGTCATTCTGCGCTTCTTCATGGCACGTCTCTCCCCATGTACCGGTGCATGATTGCCGGCACAGCCGGCATCGGGCAGCCCCAACTAGGCTGGGACTGTTGTCTGGTGACTCAGCCCGGCTTCGCTTCCTGATTCGGTGCCCACTTTGACTATCGTTGCCCCTCACGGGTTCCACACACCAGATAGAGGGGTCCAGGGTGCGGCTGGGCCCTCTGCCGGGCGTAGGCCGTATGGCCCGCGCTTGGTTTTCCCAGTGCCAGCTTGGACTGGTGGCCGTCTGTGCCAGTGCGGGCACAATGATAGTCCAAGGAGACTACCAACCGCGCCCAGCGCTGACCACCCCCTAGCGCAGCCAAGGTGGCCCGCGGTAGGTCGCACACCCGCTTTGCACGGGGGCTTCTTTCCCTCGGGACAGTCGAGCCTTTGGTTCGCCTCCCAACTGTCCTAGGACGTGGCCCCAGGCGCTGCGTCAGGAACCACACTTTGGGCCCGGGGTTCCCAGGCCAAGGAGAACCTTCTGCGCTTGGGTGAAGGCCTCCGTGCAGCCAGCAGTGGAAAAGGCGGCGCACCCAGGATAGGATTGCTGACTCGGATTCCATGGGTTGGTTCCTGCCGCAGCACGTGGTGTTCTGTTGTGCGTTGCCTTATGGCCGGCGAGCGCCGGTCGGCACTTGGCTTTGTGACTTGGAGGAGGGATGAGCTCGAACTCTATTGCTGAGAACGAGGCCGTAGATGCCATTGAGGCCCTTGGGGAAGCTAGGGATCGGATTCTGGAGCAGATCCACCGTGTAATCGTGGGACAGGACGAGGTCATCGACGAGTTGCTTCTTGCCCTCTTCGCCGACGGCCACTGCCTGCTAGTTGGTGTTCCAGGCCTTGCCAAGACCCTTCTGATCTCGACGTTGGCCAAGGTGTTGGATCTGAGATTCAACAGGATCCAGTTCACACCGGATCTCATGCCAGCCGACATTATGGGCACGGAAATCCTGCAGGAGAACAAGGCGACCGGAGAACGGGTGTTTCGCTTTGTGAAAGGTCCCGTTTTCGCGAATCTAGTCCTTGCCGACGAGATCAACAGGACACCTCCCAAGACTCAAGCAGCATTGCTTCAGGCCATGCAGGAGCGGGAAGTAACAGCGGGGGGGCAAACTCACCGTCTGGATTTGCCGTTCCTCGTGCTTGCAACCCAGAACCCCATTGAACTCGAGGGAACGTATCCGCTGCCCGAGGCGCAGCTGGACCGCTTTATGTTCAACATCTTCGTTGACTATCCCGAGGAGGAGCACGAGGTCGAGATCGTGCGCTCTACCACCGGAGCCGAGATCCCGGAGGTAGAGGCCATTCTGAGTGCTGAGCGGATCGTTGATCTGCAGAAGTTGATCAGGCGCGTCCCGGTATCTGAGCATGTCGTGCGTTACGCCGTCAGGCTGGTTCGAGCCTCTAGGCCCGCCGAAGGAGCACCCGCGTTTGTCCGGGAGTGGGTTTCCTGGGGTGCTGGGCCGAGGGCATCCCAGTATCTCATCCTGGGTGCCAAGTCGCGCGCAGCTCTGCATGGCAGGGTGACGCCGGCGATCGAGGATGTAAGAGCGGTGGCTCCTGCAGTGCTTCGGCACAGGATCGTCACCAACTTCAACGCGGAGGCCGAAGGGGTCAAGCCCGACCAAATCATCGAAAAACTGATTCAAGAGGTGCCAGAGGCCGCCGACTAGGCGTTTCTTCGGTGAACAAGGGTGGATGGTGAGAACCAGGGATGACACAAAGAAGCTGCTGGATCCCTATTTGGTGAGCAAGCTGCGCCGTCTCGACTTGGTGGCAAGGCTGGTTGTTGAGGGTTTCGTCACCGGACTGCACAGAAGTCCATACCACGGATTCAGCGTAGAGTTCGCCGAGCATAGGGCCTACATGCCTGGGGATCCAATAAGAAGCGTAGACTGGAAGGTGTTTGCGAAGACAGACCGCTTCTTCATAAAAGAGTTCGAGGAGGAGACGAATCTGAGGGCCTACCTGCTCCTCGATGCCAGTCCCTCGATGGCTTACCGCTCACACAGCGGGAACCTGAGCAAGCTGGAGTATGGGGTCTATCTGGCCGCTGCTCTCTCATATTTGATGATCCAGCAGCAGGATGCAGTGGGCCTTCTCGTCTTCGACGATCGCGTGAGGCGTTTCATCCCGGCGAGGAGTGCGCCTGTTCACCTGCGTGTTCTGCTCTCAGAGCTCTCGGGAAGACTTGGAGCCGGGGAGTCCTCCGAAGCAAGAGAGACGCGCATAGGGGAGAGCCTTCACCGTCTGGCCGAGCGTCTGGCTCGGCGGGGCCTGGCGATCCTGATTTCCGATCTCATGGATGATCCGGCGGAGGTGCTGCAGGGCTTGAAGCACTTCAGGCACAGACAGCATGAGGTTGTAGTTTTCCACGTACTTGACCCCGCAGAGGTCGCGTTTCCGTTTCAGGATGAAAGCGTTTTCGTAGACATGGAAACGCGGGAGAGGCTGAGTACGACGGCGTGGGAGATTGCCCCGGAATACAGGCGGCGGCTGGACGCTTGGAGGCGACGGTACAGGCGGACGTGCCGTGAGCACCTCATAGACTACGTGGAGCTGCAGACGAACACGCCATACGACGTGGCACTCCTGAGGTATCTAGAGAAGCGAGGGCGACTTCACTAGGAAGGCAGTGCTAGGGTGGGGGCCAGCACATGGGACCACTGACGTTCCTTAATGGAGCTTTCCTCGCTGCTCTCTCCGCGTCGGTGTTGCCGATCCTCATCCACCTCTTCAGCCGCCGCCGGCCCACCGAAAGACCTTTCTCCGACATCAGGTTCCTGGATGAGATCACACGTCGCCGCGTGCGCCGTTTGCGCCTGCGACAGGTGCTTCTTCTCGTGATGCGCACCCTGGCGATCGCCTTCATCGCCCTGGCCATGAGCAGACCCGTATGGCACGGCCCCGGCGTGGGAAGAGCACATGGTGCTTCCACAATCGCACTGCTAGTTGATGACAGCTACAGCATGGAAACACTCCTCGATCCCGGAGTCTTGGTGCCTATAGGTGAGGGGCCAGTGATCAAGTCGCTTCCGTGTCGTTTCGACCACGCAAGGGAGAGAGCACTAGGAGTGGCTTCTCTGATCGAGAAGCAGGATCGGGCGTTTCTGGTCTTCGGGGGCGATCCCCCCAGGCTTCCGTTTGAGACGGAGGTGAGGAACGCAGGCCTGATTGCTGAACAGATAGAGGCTGCGCGGACGAGGCCTACGCGAATGGCTTTGGTGAAATCGCTTGAGTCGGCCCTGGATCTGCTCCGGCGTTCTCGCACACTGAATAAGGAGATTTTTGTCGTTTCGGATTTCCAGAGGCGGGATGTCCTTGATGCGCTCAGGGTGCTCGGGGGAAAGATTCAGGCTGGAGCGCTGGATGACAGCCTCCGAGGAAACCCCCTGGGCATTCCTCCAGATATCGCGGTCTATCTACTCCCTGTTACGGATGACGCCATAGACAATGTTTCGGTACCATGGGCCTCATTCCGACCGGACCCATCCGGCGTGGGAGGGCGAGTGGAATTGAGGCTGGCCAACTTCGGAGCGCACCGTGTGGAGGATGTGCCAGTTCAGGTCTTTGGCGGGGCCGACTGCACGGAGCTGCTTGGCGAAGGATTCGCGACTGTCGAACCTTCCGCCGTGGCAGGGCTTTCAATATCGATTTCAGAGGACCCTGAGGGTGGGTTCCTATGCGTCCGAAGCGCACCTGATGCCCTAGACCGGGACAACCAGCGCTATCTGCTTGCTACAGAGCCGGGTCGCCTGAGAGTCCTGGTAGTTACGGGTTCCGATCCATCCTCGCCTGGTGTCAGAGAAGAGATGAAGTTTGTGCTTGCGGCTCTCGATCCGTACAACCGGCTCCTCGGCGGAGGATCGGCTGATGCGGAGCTTGAGTCGAGGTTCTTCCAGGTAGAGGTTGAGGCGGCCCAGGACATTGGCATCGGTGGCGACATTGAGGCCGACGTAGTAGTTCTGCTGGACGTAGGCAGGATAGGCGCGACCGGCATGGAGAAGATAGCCCGTTTCCACCGAGCAGGTGGTGGGGTCTTGATTGCGCTGGGCAAGCGGGTCGACGCCAGGGTTTACAATACCAGCATCTTGCCCTCTTTGATGGACACCAGGCTTGGGAACGTCGTCGGCGATCAGGAGTCGGAGAGCTTCTTCAGCCTCAGGCCTGTCGTCGGGAACAGCGACATCTTCGAAGGCTTTCCGACTGCGCCGGGATCTGCAATAAGCAGTGCGCGGTTTTGGCGTCTGATGGAAGTGCGCCTTGGGAAAGGTGCACAGGTCCTTGCGGAGTTCTCGGGAGGCTTTCCAGCGTTAGTTGAGGAGCCCGGTGTGCTTCTGTTCACCTCTTCGCTGGATGCATCCTGGAGTGACTTCCCGCTGAGCGCAGCATACTTACCCTTTCTTCATAGAACGGTGCTTCATCTGGCTTTCAGTGCGCAAGGGCTCCTTTCTCAACTGCTTGTGGGTGAGCCGATCCGATGGGAGTCCCCGGAGCCTGGGACGCTAGCCGGTGTGTGCCTCGGTCCTGGTGGGATCCACCTGGAGTTGCAGGTCGTCCGGGGCGAGAGGGGCGCAGTCCTTGTCTCGGATGCGGCCCCTGAGCCTGGATTCTACGGCTTGCTGCGAGGGGCTCTTCCGGATGAAACCCTAGACTGGACTGAAATGATGGCCCTGTCTTCTCGCCGCGTTGCGGTGAACGTGGACATGCGTGAATCGGATTTGACGCCGGCCTCCGACGAAGAGCTTGTTTCCCTGTTCGGTCCGTCCGTGCTCATAATCAGGCCTGGTGAGAAGCTGGACCGACGCATTGCGGAGTCCCGGTATGGTCGGGAGTTGTGGAGGGAGTGCCTCATGCTGGCCTTCCTTCTTCTGCTTGGAGAATCAGCACTGGCGAAAATGAGCATACCCGGACGCGACTAGGGGACTCGGTCGTCATTGGCTATGCCAACAGTTTCTCGGCGAAGCGGCCTGCTACAGGAAGGTGTGCCCTTTGCACGGTCCTTGGTGGAGGGCTTTGGCGGGCTGCCCGCGGTAGCGGACCTGGTGGCGGGTCTCTTCTCCACTTCGGGTGAATCCGACTGCAAACGCTTTGGTGTCTCAGGTCTCACAGGCTCCGCATGCAGTCTTCTGGCGGCCTCACTAGCGAAGAAGGCATCCGAAAGGGAGGCAGGACCCATTCTTGTTCTACTGCCAAGCGATGCGGCGCTAGAAGATGCGAGAGAGGACCTTGCGTATCTCCTCGACGAGCGGCTGGTTCGGGTTTTCCCGGCGCTGGGCCTCCAGCCCTACTCTTTGAGTATTCCCCGGCTCTCTATCCGGGCCACGCGGATCGAGACGCTAGCATCACTTACAGAAGACTGTGACGACGCGCGGCCGCTTGTCGTGCTTTCAACGCCTGAGGCGATCGTTCAGCGCCTGCCTGCTCCCGGTAGGTTCAAGCGTTCAACGTTACACCT
>CAYMBA010000034.1:0-14986 GCA_964388535.1 uncultured bacterium
TCGAACCCCCGCCCGGCGCGAGAGCCTTGTGGGCAAAGCGTGAGACACCCGGGGTTCTTAGAGCCTCCGTCCGACGTGTGAAGGCCGGCTTATGGGCTGGTTCCAGGTATATCTCGCTCCCTGGCAGCACAGCGCGGGACATTGCTGCGGTCATGACCTGGAAGGTTTGGTCTCAAGAGGTCCGATCGGCCGCGCGGTGGCTCCCCGAACTTGACGAGGCTGGGATACAAGCAGGTTTCGTTCCAGATGTGATTCTGGCCTATCACCCCGCGATAGTACCCGCTGCAAAGAGGGCCTTTGAGGCGCCCGTCGTGTTCGACTGTGTGGACGACCTGCCTTCCCTGGCACCCACCACTGCTCTTGCCAATCGCCTGGACGCAGCTATGCAGGAGGCGGTCCCGCTCGTCGATGGGTTTGTTGCGGTGAACCGTTACATACTTGGTACATGGGAGAGATTCCTTGCGCCGGCGACACCGCGGCGAATCATCGAGCACGGATTCGATCCTCGCGTCTTCCATCCGCCCTTACCAGGGGAGCAACCGAGGACAAAGGCGCAGCTGGGACTCACGGAGGGCGAACATCTGGGATGCTATCTTGGCCGTATAGACAGCCGCCTCAGCTTCGAGGACCTTAGAGTCCTCATGGAGGCACGACCTTCCTTGCACCTGGTGTTTGTCGGTGAGGCGACAAGGGAAGGGACAGATATCCTGCGGAGGCTGGATTCGGCCAGAGTCGTCCATGTCGACACTGTCGAGCAGGCCGAGGCTGCTCGGATCGTACGTGCGAGTGATGTGCTGCTTTTCCCGTTCCGCAAGGAACCCCATCTGGAGGAGATCAGGGGGCTGAAGATGTACGAATACCTCGCAACAGGCCTTCCACTGCTTGCGACATTCAGGCGTGCTTTGAAAGCCTTTGGTGACGTAGTCTACTTGTACAAGACTCAGGACGAGATGATCCGGCTTTTGGACGCTGCACTCGCGGAGCCGGTAGACTCTCCGATAAGAGCCCGCAGAGTAGAAGCAACTGTTGGTAACGCCTGGAGCGACAGGGTCTCGGTCCTAGAGAGCTTCTTCTCCCAGGTCCTGGAAAGCGTAGGAACTAGTGGCTAGAACCTACTCACTACTCCCGCCCACTGTCGGAACGGAACTTGAACTTAGAACCTTCGATTGAAGCGGGTTCCAGATCGGGGAATCTCGTGGTGAGGTACTGGTACAGAACCAGCGTACAGGTCATGCTCACATTGAGTGAACCAACTAGGCCGAACTGAGGCACCATGAGGTGCCTGTCGGCGGCTTCCATGAGCTCTTCACTGAGACCTGGCAGCTCTGCTCCAAAAAGGAACATTGGCTTCTCCGGGAAGTTGAAGCGGTGCAGGATCTCCGCACGTGGGTCAATCTCGACCGCCACCAGCGTGTATCCCTGCTGGTGCACGTAGTTTAGGAAGTCTTGCTTCTCTGGAAAGTGTTTCATTCGTTCGAATCGATACAGCTTGCCGCTGCCCATGTATTCGAAGCGCTGGCTGCCGATTAAGACTATTTCGCCGCACAGGAAGGCGTTCGCTGCGCGGATTACATTGCCTAGGTTGGGGCGCTTGCTCAGGTTCTCTATAGCTACTCCACAGGGAAGCCTTCGTCTGTCCAGCTCTTGTTTCATGCGGCGCCGCCTTGGGCTCTGGTCTTTCCAGAACTTCTCGATTTCCTCGATGTCTATCTCTGCCATGGCTGCCGTTCTCCGTCCTTGAGGTTAGACCACAGGCGCGCCGCGGCCAGGGATGCCGCCAGAAGAAGTGCCGCGGCCTGCGGCATCCTACCGTAGAGCGCCTCGCCAGTTCCTATCAGGGCTGCGTAGACTAGGCCTATCGTAAGCAGGGTGCTTTCCAGTCTTCTCCGCGGCTGCCAGGTGCCTTTGCTCCGTTCCCTATCTGCCTGGGATCCTGCTGCACGGCTGACGGGATCCCATACACCTGGTGGTCGGGTTCGGGAGTAGAATCGTACCAAGTGATCAAGGGCGGAGGGGCGTGTGAGCAGTGTTACGGTCAGCCATACAGCAGCCGATACGAGTACATTGAACAGGATGATCTGCCAAGAGGTCAGATGCCAAGGTAATAGCCCGGTTCTGTTGGAGAAGTTGAGGAAAGAGGCAAAGGAAAGGCTTGCCAGCATGGCCGAAATCTCGCTCCAGGCGTTTATCCTCCACCAGAACCACCGCAGGAGGAAGACCGCACCTGCACCAGCGACAAGCTGTAGAAGCAGGTTGAACAAACCCATTATGCTATTGCTATAGAGGGCGATGAGTCCGCCCAGAAGGAGAAAGGCTACACTGGAAAGCCTGGCGGCGAGTATGTAGTGTCTCTCGCTTTTCCCTGGGGCCAGAAAGCGCCGGTATATGTCATTCACGAAGTAAGAGGCGGCGAGATTCATGTGCGTATCGACAGTAGACATGAAAGCCGCAAGTAGGGCAGCCATCATGAGGCCCAGAAGCCCTGGTCCAAGGAATTCCGCCATCATCCGCGGGTAGGCTGCCTTGTGGTCGGCCAGCTCTGGGAAGACCACGAGCGATGCCAGGGCAACGACAAACCAGGGCCAGGGCCTTACCACGTAGTTTGCGAATGTGAACCAGAGCATTGCCAACACCGAGTGTCGTTCGTTCTTGGCTGCCGACATCCTCTGGATAAGGACGCCACCGCCGTCGGCATATTTCCAGCTCCACCACTGGACTCCGATGGCGACCAGAAAGCCTCCGAGCGCCCCCTTTGCAGCGCACGATCCTGTGAGGCAGGGGAGGATTCTCGTGGCGGGAGCACCGTTGGCGGCCACGAGGCCCGAGACCGAGGCTGCGAAGCCGTGGAATCCCCCGAGATGCGAAATGGCCTTCGACATGAGGATGAGGGAGCCCGCCATGGCCACGACAAACTGGATGAGGTCAGTTGCTACAACACCCCATAAGCCGGCGAGAGTGGCATAGATGGTCGCCAAGGCAATACTGGCTCCGATGGTAGCTAGTTTGGGGAACCCGAGCACCTCCTTTGCGATCGTGGCCATAGCAAGGATAACCCAGCCCAGGACCACAGCATTTGTGACGAACGCGAAGAAGGCCCCCTTCAGCAGGCGGAGCAGCCGCCCCTCTGGTCCCGAATAGCGCAGCTCGCACAGCTCCACATCCGTCACCACGCGGGCTCTCCTCCAGAGGGCGGCGAGGAAGAAGGTCGTCAAGGCATGGCTGATCGCGAAGTTGAACCAGATCCAGTTGCCGGCGATGCTCGTGGTGCGGACAACCTCGGTGACAAACAGGGGGGTGTCAGCAGCGAAGGTCGTTGCCACCATCGAGGTGCCAGCGATCCACCAGGGCAGGCTCCGCCCCGAGACGAAGAAGTCGGTGACGCTCCGGGAGGCGCGGCGGGAGAACGCCACGCCGACGGCGAGCATGACGAGTCCGTAGCACGCGACTACTATCCAATCAATGAGTGCTAGCTTCACTTTCGCACTTCTCCCTTTCGGTTGGCAAGAGGATCCAAACCCATGAGTCTCAGCAGGCGGCAGACGCCAATCAAAGGCAGGCCTGTTATCGCCGTGGGGTCCTCTCCGCCCACTGACTCCATCAGCGCTATCCCCAGGGACTCGATCTTATAGGCTCCTGCGCAGTCAAAGGGTCGGTCGATGTCCACGTACGTTTCGATCTCCGCCCGTGTAAGTTGTCTCATCCGTATTCGGTTGGAAGCAACAAGCGAGCGCACATCGTATGAGTCCTCTTCCCGCCGGGCCACAGCCACCGCAGTGAGAAGCACGTGTTCCCGCCCTGATAGGGCCTCCAGCTGCTGGATTGCCTTGAGCCTCGAGCCGGGCTTGGAGAGAATGGTTCTGCCACAGATGCCGATCTGATCTGCCCCGATGACCAGTGCCCCTGGATGCTTTTCGGCTACGGACAACGCCTTTGCTTCCGCGTTGCGGACAGCAACATCTCTTGGGTGTTCCGGACCCGAAGGCCTTCTCTCTGCCGTCCCGGGGGCCTCTGCCTGGAACTCCACTCCCAAACGCTCCAGGAGCGCACGCTTGTAGGGTGACGTGCTTGCCAGTATCAGCATGGTCCTTCCTCTGCCTTACTCCCGCATCGTGCTCGGTAGCTACGCCGGATGCTTGCGATTGTCTGCTGGATTCCTGCTCGTGTATCATGCACGGCTTTCGTGGGACGTCCAGGGGGGAGTAGATGCCGAGGCGAATCTGGCTGCTTTGCCTTCTCAGTGTGCTTCTAGCCGCTTCGGGGTGCCCCAGGCACCGGAGCAGATGGGTCGAGGTGCGTTCGGCTGGCCAGAGCATACGATTCGAGGTGCCGGCTGAGGCACGCGCCGGGAGGCCGCTCGAGCTTCGCGCGAGGCTTTCGGCGGGAGGCGCGGTGAGTGGGTGGCGGGCCATGGTGCACTACCGTACTGCCGAGGGCTGGGGAACCGCAGAATACCACGAGGCGGCCTCCGATACGGAGCTTGTTGCCATCCTGCCGGCGCTGGCGAAGTCGGCGGTAGCCCATTTCTTCTTCATCCTGAAGCCTACGGAAGGAATCCCTGCGCCCTCCGCAGACTGGAGAAGCGAGGATGCTTGGTGCGGAAAGGGAAAGGAGCGTTCAGACGATGGGTTTCAGATCCGGCCCTCCTACGAGAAGACCTTCGCTGTGACCTACAAGGGAGATGTCGACCGGCGGCTCTTGCTTGCCCACGTCCTCTGTATGATGGGCGGGATTGTGCCTCTTCTTGTTGCTGCGGCGCTGGCAGCTGTGTTCTTGCGCACAGGGAAGTTCGTGGGTGCGATGCGAAGGTTTGTCCTTGTCGGTTTCGTTCTTCTTTTACTCGGAAGTGTGCCTTTGGGTATCGCAGTCGAGTACCAGGTATTCGGCACATACTGGGAGGGATGGCCGTTTGGACGTGATGTAACGGACACGAAGTCGGGGCTTATGCTGCTGCTGTGGCTTGGTTTGATTCTCAGCCGAGGCAGATGGGTGTTCTCGCGGGGCAGGGCTTCGGGGGGCCTTAGCGATGAGGCTTGGGCGAAGCTGCTGATTGCTCTCAGCGTCTTTACGTTTGCGATCTATCTCATTCCGCACCAGAACCTAAGATTCTAGCGGAGACGGTGCCCATTCGGCTTCACGCGCTTAGAAAGGCCTATTTCTTTGACTTGAACATAGACTTTATGGAGCTCCACGAGCTTTCCTTCGCATCCGGCGCCGTCTGTACGACTGTGATGAAAGCCGCGTCGAGGCCAAAGCTGCAGTTGGCCGTGTAGGAGATCATGCAGGTACCGTCGTTCGAGGGTCCGCTTGTCGGCCCCCATGAGTTCTTGATAATCCAGGCGTTCTTGCTGTCTCTGTAGCCTATGAGAAGGACTGCGTGGCCTCCGACAAGGTCGTTCGATGTCCTAGTGTATACGTCTTCTGGGCCAGCGTTGTACCAGAAGTCCACGAAGTCCTGGTACACATAGAATCCGAGCCACACGGGGCCATTCTGCAGTGCGCTCTTCAGCTCCGCGACCGTTGGGATTCCTTCGCTGATCAGTCCCCATGTTGCCACCTTCCATCCCGTGTGTGGGGGATAGGGGTCGGGGCAGGGGACGGTCGGCCAGTTGGGTTCGCAGCCGTCTCTGGGGCCATCACCATCGAAGTCACCCGCCTGATATGGGAAACGCGCTTCGGGTACGCCTGGATTGTGCTTAAGGTATTCGAAGATGGTTACGGATCCCCCGCAGCACCCGTCATTGCTCGTCCCCCAAAACTCGAGCGTGTCACACGAGATGGGTACCTGCTCAGCAAGGTTGAGCCCCGGCGCAGCACCAGCCTTGATCGCCATGGCTTCCAGCAGTCCTATGCCAGCAAAGGCCCAGCATGCCCCACATCCAAGTTGTGACTTGGCCGGCGTGATGATGCCCTCGTCCCTCCAATCTAGGCTTTCGGGGAAGCTGGTATACCTGGGGAGAGGAACGACAAGCTGAGCCGCCACCTCGCGCGGCAGAGGCCGGAATCCCATAGGTGGGAGCGGCTTCTCCAGTTCTGCGAGTGCATCTTTGGGGGCTGAGGGGGTCCATTGCGCAGTCCCCGAAGCTCCTGCTGAGTGGGAAGTGGCGAGTTCAGCGACAGTCACAGGGGAGAGGAAGAGGCTTGCGAGGAGCAATGGGGCAAGGAAAGGAGCGTTCCAGCTTCTTGCAGCGCCTTTGGGTTGCTTCAGTCTGCAGCGCGAGATCCGTGTCATTTCAGGTCCTCCTCATCGGCGCATCGGGGCCACGCTGGTGTCTCCCTCGGGCTCTCTATCCCTATCTCCCACCGCTTTGAGTCTCCTAAACGAAATCTCGAGGGCTAGCTGGGAGATGTCCGCTCCGACTGCGCGCCTGCCCATCTCCAGCGCGGCAACGAGAGTCGTTCCCGAGCCGCAGAAGAAATCGCCCACCATGTCGCCCGGGTCGGTGGCCATGCCTATGACCCTACGGGCGAGCTCGAGAGGCTTTTGTCTTGGGTATGGCACCCTTTCCCTCATGTTGCCCCTGAGTGCAGGGATTTCCCAGACATCTCGCATCCTTGAAATCCTGTAGTAGCCCCGCTCGTCTGCGCGCACGGCCGCGTTCTTGAAACCGTAGCCGTGGGCAAGGGCGACGCGTTCCCAGAGCGGAGTGAACTTGTATCCACGACCGCGAGCATAGAAGAGTATCGTGTCGTGCTTCCGTGGGAGCCAGCGATCCCCCACTCCACCCGTTCTGTACGACCAGATGATCTCGTTTATGAAGGCTTCCCTTCCGAACAGGCTATCCAGGAGGATCTTGACCTCGTGGACGGCCCTCCAGTCCAGATGCACGAAAAGGCTCCCACTGGGGGTGAGTAGGTCCCTCATTGCAGCCAGTCTCGCTCTGAGCCAGTCGAGGTAGGCATCGATGTTCTTCCATGCCCGTGGGTCCAGCGCAACTCCCGGTCTGTGAGGCCTCTCGCCCGGGAAGGGTGGATCGGCGTATATGACATCGAAGCGCCTAGGCGGCATGGAGTGGGCTGCCTCCAAAGCGTCGGCGCGCAGAAGCAGCCATCCCGGGCCTGCCCACGTGCGGCCTTTCGCTATGGGCTTTCCGTTGCTCTCCATGCTGACCTCTCACGCCCCTCGGGTCCAGTGGCTTCAACCCACCTGTGCCTCGATTCACATTCTATGGTGCAGCCGGTGGATTTGCATCGTTTCCTTCCCTCACTGTTCCTTGAAGGGCCCGCCGGCCTGTGATATTTGCCCGCTAGTAGTGGTACTCCATGGAGGGACTATGCGATCAGTAACCACACCCAGCCGCATCTTGGAGTGGATCGGGCGGACATGTAAGCCTGCGCGCGCCTCAGTCGTGGATCTGCGCTATGAGCGGCTGGAACCCCCAGGCCTCTTTGAGATCCCCGAGGTCGACATAAGGCTGGACCACAGAGACCCGGAGCACTGGTACCACCGGGGAATGGCCTGGGACTACGCACTTTCTACTGAAGGCTGCGCGAAAGTGCTGGATCTGGGTTCGGGGACGGGCTGGCCGGCTCTGTTCGTGCAGAAGCATGTGAAGTCCGTAACGGCAGTCGACGCGAGCCCACGGTGCCTGGAATGCCTGAAGCAGAACGCTCGCACTGTTCGAACGCGGAAGGTCGAGGCGCATCTGATGTCCGCTGAGGAGCTGCAATTCTCGGCGGGCTCGTTTGATGGTGTTCTGGTTGTGAACGCTCTGGCCGAAATAGGGAAGCCAGCAAGGGTCCTGGATGAGATTCACCGGGTGCTCGTTCCAGGGGGAGTACTCCGAATAAGCCTTGCACAAACGCCGAGCGCTGAGCCCGTGCGCGAGGCGGTGATGGTGAGTGCGACCTCTGCGGAAGCCTTTGCCGTTGACTACGTCGTGTTCTGGTCCCAGCGGCTCGAGGAGCGGCATTATGTGATCGACGTTGTTCCGGTGGGCGAAGGCAGCCGCAGGCGTCTGGCGATGTGGGCTAAGAGGTGTGCCTCTGACCGCTACCCGCACAGGGACCCTAGACTGGAGCGCGGACTTGCCACGACGGTGAAGTCGATCCGGCCGGTGGAAGTGGTGCGCTGCAGGTGGTGCTCGATACGGCACCTGGATGCACCGCGGACGGTGCGACTGCTAGGGAAGGCCGGGTTTTCCGATGTGCGAGTCATTCTCGGTGGGGGCCTCGCCGCCAGGGAGATGGCTAGCGAACTGTTGAGGGTCGGCCGCATTGAAGCCGGGGCGGCCTTGATGGACCACCTCTGCCGGGCTTCGGCCCGCACGGGTTTGATTACGAGCGTCAGTTGGGGAACCGAGATCATTGCCAGGAAGCCGATTGCGCGTCGGGGCCGAAGCCGGTAGCACTGTCGCCTCTCTGATGCAGTGACCTATCGGGGCTGTATGCTGCGTGGGCCCCGCTGTATCCACGCCAGCAGTTGGAGTGCTACTGATGCCGCGCTCGATCGGCTTTCTCCTGCTGGGCTTTGCCTCCCTCACGGCGCAAGCAGTGCTGGCCCGGGAGGCCATCTTCGCCTTCTCCGGCGGCGAGATAGGTCTGGGGCTGTTCTTCGCTGTTTGGCTGGCATCGATAGCCTCCGGGGCTGCACTAGGAGCTAGAGGGCTGCGAGGCCCGCGGTTCCGGCATCTTCTGCCCGTGCTGCCCTTGACGGCCTTGGTGGGGCTGATCGCGGCCAGGGTGCACAGGCTGGTGCTCCCTGTGGCCGAGGGCGGGTACCTTACACCGCAGGAGTACATCCTCTTTCTCGCTGTTTGCTTGGCGCCGTCGGGGTTCCTGACAGGGTGGCTTTTCCCTTCGGGCCTAAGAGACCTGCGGGTCGACGCCGGCGCCGCGTACGCTCTAGAGGCGGCGGGTTCGGCCTTAGGTGGGTGCTTCGCTTCGCTGTTTGCGATTGCCCGGCTCGGGCCCGTTGTGACGCTTGGCATCTCGCTTGCGCTGGCTGGGGCGTGGGGAATCCCATCGCGGGGGGGGGCACGGGCCAGAGGCTTCCTGCTGGCCCTTCTTGCGCTGGTCTTGGTGGTCTTTCTTGGACCGCGCCTGGAGAATCTCTCTGTAGAGCTGCGATGGGAGGGGCTGGCTACGGGCACACGGCTTCTCCGCAGCCTGGAGACGCCGTACCGCAATGTGGCTCTTGGGAGCGCCGGGGGCGAAGTGTCCGTTTTTCTGGACGGCCGCTATCACGGTGCATTGAGGGATCCGTACGTCGACAGCACCCAGGCAGCACTGCTTCTGGCGCAGCACCCGCGGCCTAGCAGGGTGTTGATGATCGCCGAGGGCTGCTTCGGTCCCACTGAGGTCATGGCTTCTGCGAATGGGGTTTCGTTGAGGCTGGTGCGGCCCGACGAGGCCTTGGACGTGGCGATCGCGCAGGCCCTAGGTGGTGTGCGAGCCTGTGACTCGAGCTCAACGGCTGATCCGCGCGCCTGGGTCGAGGAGCACGCGGGTGCACACTTCGATATGATCATCGTCGGTCTGGGTGGGCCTGCGACGGGGTCGCTGAACCGCTTCTACACGAAAGAGTTCTTCCGAGCTGCTGCCCGAGCGCTGGCGCCTGGAGGAGTCTTGGCCCTCGATCTTGCAGGCAGTGCCAACGTGCCGAGCCCCGAAAAGCGAACACTGAGGGCAGGGGTTTATGCGACCCTAACAAGTGTTTTCGATAAGGTCCTGGTTCTCCCGGGCCAGAGGCATCTGTTCTTTGCGTCGCTTCCTGCGCCCGCTGGTTCATCGCAGGCGTTGCTCCTCGACCCGGATTCCTTGGCTGCACGATATGGAAGATTGTGGCCTGGAAGTCCACGGACTCCCGCCTTCTTCGCGCGCCTGGTGCCCCTGGAGCGCACGCGCGCCCTGAATAGGGCCATTCGCCGCGAATCCCTCTCCATGGGCGGCAGGTTGAACTCGGACCTCCTTCCCTTCCTTTACTACGAGCAACTCCGCGTCTGGGCACGTCTCGCCGGCGGGGGGCTGGAAGGGGCTCTCTCTTGGGTCGAAGCCCACAGGACCTGGGCTTTCGGGATCGCATTGGCTTTGACGGTCCTAATCCTGCTTGGTGCATCGTTGGCCCAAGGTCCGGCGATCGGAAGCATTGCAGGCACGGGGGCCGTTGGGATGGGTATGGACATTGCTCTCCTCCTTCTCTATCAGGCCCGGGCCGGCACCCTATACCTAGAGGTTGGACTGCTTGTGGGGCTCTTCATGCTTGGCCTTGCGGCTGGGTCGGCCGTGGGGCAGAGGGTCGTGCGATTGATACGCCCCGCTGCACTGTGCTTTTCGGTGGACGCGCTGTGGGTACTGGTACTCATATCCGGCTTTGGCTGGCTTGGCCCACTGGTGCACCTTCCGGTTGCGCAGGCAAAGCTAGCCATTCCTGTCTCTGCCCTTGCTGCAGGATTCCTGGCTGCCTTCCAGTTTCCGGCTGCTGTCGAACTGGCTTCCAGAGTGAGGCCCCGAGAGGCAGCCGGTGCGGTGGCGGACGCAGCCGACCATGCCGGAGCAATAGCTGGGGCCGTAGTGATCGGTGTGTTCGCGATTCCACTTCTTGGCTTCGCCAAGGCCCTCTCGTTTCTGGCGTTGATCAAGACAGCAAATCTCGTTGGGTGGGGGCTGAGGTGGCGTCTACGGCAGTCCTGATGTGCGATCCCTCGCGCGGCAGATCCCCGGGTGCCTAGCTCCAGACGCCGGGTATGGTCCGCCCGCACTCCGGGCAACGGCCATTTCTGATGTGGTTAGAGGTGACTACGTAGCCGTAGCGTTCGATGAGCTTCTTCCCGCACTGGGGGCAGTATGTGGATTCCCACCGGTGACCTGGGGCATTGCCGATGTAGACGAACTCGAGACCTTCTTGCTTGGCAATCTCGTGAAGTCGCTCCAGTGTGGAGATTGGGGTGCGAGGTAGATTCGTTATCTTGTATGTGGGATGGAATCGGGTCAGGTGTACGGGGACTGCTGGTCCGAGCTCACCGTGGATCCATTTGAACATCTCACGGTTCGAGGCGTCGTCGTCGTTTAGCGTCGGTATGATGAGGACAACAATCTCAGTCCAAAGGCCTAGGCTGCGCAGGTTCTTGAGCGTGAGTAGTACGGGGTCCAGCTCGGCGTTGCACTGCCTCTTGTAGAACGAAGCCGTGAATGCCTTTAGGTCTACCTTGTAGGCTGACAAGTGCTCTGCTAGCCGACGGAGCGGCTCTTCCTTTATGTATCCGTTAGAGACGACAACGTTGTGTATTCCACGCGCCGATGTGTAGCGGGCGGTGTCCAGCATGAACTCGTAGAAAATCGTCGGTTCGTTGTACGTATACGCAATCGTGGGTACGCGATACTGCTTGGCCGCGGCCAGGAGACCCTCCGGCGTGGCATCGACCGAAGGAACTTGCTCTGGCCGGAATTGCGAGATTTCCCAGTTCTGACAGAACCGGCACTCCATATTGCATCCAGCGGTGGCGATTGAGAGGGCATCGGTCCCAGGAAGGAAGTGGAAGAAGGGTTTCTTCTCTATGGGGTCCACATGTGCGGCGCACACCCGGCCATAGACGAGTGTGTAGTATTCGCCCCCCACGTTTTCTCTCACACCACAATAGCCTCTTTCTCTATCTGCTACGCGGCACTCCCTGGGACAGAGGCGGCAGACGACCTTCTTGCCATCGATCTTCTCATAGTGAAGGGCGGGGTGATGGGAGACGCGCTTCTCTCCTTGCGGCAGGGCGAAGTCAATGGCGTCCTGGGCGCTCGTTTCCGGTGGCCACACAACACTCCCTGTGGCTGCTGCCGCGGCACATGCAAGGCCCGTCCTTATGAAGCAGCGACGATCCATCGGCATCCCCCGGCAGGCTATGCCTCGAGCATTTTCACGTTGCCGGTCAGCCCTAGCCCCAGCCTCTCACCCGTTGCGAGCCACTTCGGTTCCCGGGAGGCTTCAGCTAGAGATGGCAGGCCGAGATGCGATCTGCGTTTCCCGATCAGATCCCGGCACACGGTGTCCACGGCGACCGGGTCCACACCGACCAATATCCTTCCCTCGGGCCAAACCCACTGGCTCGCGTAGGCAGGTCCTCCCTCGGCCTGCCCGAGGGTGGCGTCTATGATGGACAGACTGTAGCGGCGCCGAATGCTGGGGAGACCAAAGACCTCAGCGACAAAGGGATCGCATCCGTAGTCGTGGTATCTGTTGGGATTGTGTATGGCGCCGAAGAGGTTCTTCATTGCCCCAGAGACCCCGGCCAGATCGTGGTCTTTGAGGACACCAACGCTTATGAGCACCGTGGCGTAGCGCGACAGTACCAGGCTTACGAGGCTTCCCACGGATCCAAAGGACTCTATCGAGTTGCCGTAGCCCCCTCCCCGGAGCGCGTCAGTGCCGTAAACCCTTATGTCCGAGGCGTCAGTCTGCTTCCTCAGGCCGCAACTGACGATTTCTCTAGTTGTCCTGTCCCAGATGATTATGTTGCCAGGCTTCACACCGCATGTCGTCAGAAGCTCGGCCAGGGCAAGCAACAGTTCTGGCCGCGGCGCGAGGTGTGGCGCGGCCAGAGCGTTGACCTTGATCGCGACTACGTCTTTCGGGCCTACAAGTGCCGACAGCCCTCCTGGGAGGAGCTTCGAAAGGGCCGCCCCGAGACGCTCCTTTACCCTGGTGGCGGGAATGGGCTCCCTGTTGCTGGAAGCCTTGAAGCCCTTTGGCAGTACCTCTGAAGCGGAGACTACCAGGCCGCTGCGGACCGAGACAGGGAGGTTTGCCAGTCGGGGAAGTTCAATCTGCGTGGGACCATTCGGAAGCTCGGGGCTAGCTACCCGGGCCCGCGCGGCCATCGCCGCTGCACAGAGACCGAAGCCTTTCAGGAACTGCCTCCGGTGCATGTTGCTTCAACTTCCCCGTAGGCGTCGCTCAAGCTTCGCCTCCTGGGTTGCATCGATGGGAATAGTTCAGTTGTCGTCTTCGCTGAAGACGAGCGCCTCGAAAAGGTAGAACTTGGCTCCTTGCCTCCAGGCGTCCGCTGGGAGTCCTGCTTTCATGGCTAGGTGGCTGAGCATTGTTTCTCTGTCCCAGCCCTGTTCAGGGGCTACCTGTGGGAGGAAAACAGCCGAGTGCGCTCCCTTCTCGAGCACGACCCCATGTCGCCCTATCTCGATGTCTTCATAACTGGAGGCTTCTACCAGCGGAGTCAGCACGGAGATCTCGATCACAAGATCGTCCAGCTCCTCCCGCGTCACGGGAGGGAATCTCGGGTCCCTGAGGGCTGCATTGATCGCGTTGCGTATTACCCCGTCCACAAGGGCTTCCTTCCCAACTATGCTGCCGATGCAGCCTCGGAGCCTGTGGTCGCGCCGATTGAGAGTTACAAAGACCCCGCACTCGGTCCGCATCTTCTCCTCGGAAACGCCTTCGGGAAAAGATTCCACCTCTGGTGGATCCGCGCCCGAGAGTACGCGCTCGAGCGTCCTTCGGGCCAGTGAGAGCAGGAAAGATTTCTCCTCTTTGTTGAGTTGCATTGTCTTCGTACTGCCGGAGGTTTCCTGTTCTTCCCGGCTCGGTCGGCCGTCGTCGTTGCCTTCGGCGAGGAGCGGGGGGAATAGCGGAACGCTGTCGCGGACCTTTCCGTGGGGGAAGAAGGCCACGGCAGCGTAGCTGACCGATTCGGAGAAGTCATGCAGCTTGTCGCCTGAACGGTAGTACTCCAACACCCTTGGTTCCGGGTGCCCTCCGTAGAGTTTCTCGATCTCCGGTAGCTGGAGCAGCGAGAGGAGCACGCCGATTGCATGGAAGCCGCAGACAGTGATGTCTGTCTCTCTCTTGTATTCCCAGAGGCCATCTGGATCCAGTCTGAGAATTGGCTGCAGGGCACCCTTGTCGAGCTTCCTCAGATTCCGATCCAGATCGGTGGTAAAGGGCACATAGCCGAACCGGGGCCCGAAGTGCGTGAAGTCTGAGCTAGCAATGACCAGTGTGTGCTCATCGCAAATGCCGGCCATTGCCCGTGCCAATTCGTCCCAGTCCTTCCTGTCCAGGTGCGAGACTATGACGGGAACGATGGAGAATCTTCCCTCCAATACCACCTGGAGAAAAGGTAGCTGGATCTCGAGGCAGTGTTCATGTCGGTGGGCCTCTTCGATCGTTCGGACAACGGGGCACTCAAGGAGTCTCTCCGCAGCCTCGCGATCCACTGGCACCGTGCCGAGGGGGGTCTCGTATGCTGCGTAGGGAGCGACAGAGGCTCCCCGGAACCCAATCTGGTGCGAAGGACCAATGAGGATCACCCTGCTGATCCCATGCGCACCTCTTAGTAGCTTGTACAGATGCGCGGCCGCCTCGCCGGACCAGGCGTGGCCGGCGTGTGGCGTGATAAACGCCAATGGCGGCGCTTCCGCCAGTTCGGCAAGGTCTGGGGCCTTCTCCAGATATGACTCAATCGAGCTTCTCAGCTCCTCTGGGTCCGATGGATACCAGCTGCCCGCGAGTGCGCTGGGTCTAGTGGCTCCCATTGCTGTGTCCCCCTTCGCAACGCGCGTTCCTAGCGCGGCTGGCTCCTCGGTCGAGGATCCGCCGGAACACGCTGCAGCGCCTATGAGCAAGGAGAGAAGAAGAAGCAGCTTCGGTCGGCAGCGCATTGCTTCACTCCAGGACATGGGGTCCGACTGGTTCGGCTCCCCGGCCCAAAGAGGACCGGGGTGGGTTCGGTTGTCCCCGAAGTCATGGTAGCCCACGATGCGGGGCCGTGGAAGCCGAGTGATGGGCTTGGTCACAGGAAGGCGTAGGCTTCTCCGGGCTCGCGTATGCCCATCGCTGCCAGCTGTGCCCGTATCAGATCCCTTGCCCCCGCTGCGCCCACGGCGATGAGTACTACCGGTGTGCGGCCCGACGGGTAGCGTGAGACCTTCCTCCATGCTGCTCCAAAGTCCTGCGGCGAGAGAACTGGCCGCCCACGGGCGGTTCTGCCTATCTTTCGGGGGCTTATGTCTATGAAGGCCTCAATGCTGCATCCTTCCTCTTCGA
>CAYMBA010000034.1:14996-18967 GCA_964388535.1 uncultured bacterium
GAGACTCCTGGCGAGGTACTTCCCATTGGGGCCTGCTCCCCAGATGAAGACGCGCCTTAAGCGCAGCATTGGGGCTGCATTCACCGCTTTGCATCGCAGAAACGCTTGCCTCGAGTACCGCGAATCCGTGAACGAAAGCCTTCCGGGCCGGTGGCGCCAGAGCAGGTGCACCCTGGGCACTTTGGCAAATCTCCATCCCCTGGTGTGCATCCTAAGCCAGAGATCATAGTCCTCGGGCCACGGAACGTCTCTGTAACCACCAGCTTCCCAGTATGCGCGAGCCCTCATGAGGACACTTGGGTGAGCCAGGGGGCTCTCGACCCAAATCTCGCGCTCGAAGTCAGCCGGGACGACCACGGAGTTGAGCCAATCCAGGTAGTATCGGAGGCCGGGGCCGACAGGGTCTCCTTCGAAGGAGCGCACCAGTGTTCCAACAGCCCCAAGGGACGGGTCCGATTCGATGAGGCTAAGACTTTCGGCGAATCTTTCAGGAAGAGAGGCGTCGTCGGCATCCTGCCGGGCGAAGTAGTTACCCGTGGCTGCCCTCGCCGCGGCTGCGTGCGCGCTCGCTATGCCCCTGCGGTGTGGGAATCGAAGTATGCGGAAGCGGTCGTCTCGGGATGCCGTTTTCTGGAGCATTTGCCAGGATTCGTCAGTTGACCCGTCGTCTACAGCAATACACTCCCACTCCTGGAAGGTTTGAGCGCGAAGGCTATCAATCGCACGCGAGAGCGTATGGGCGGCGTTGTGCACGGGAAGAAGGACACTTATCCGCGTTCGTGTAGGAGGCATCGTCATGATCGTTCTTGCGTACGCAAGGCCTTCCACAGGCCGTCCTTGCGGCGGAACGCAGGTGGTGGAATGATTGCTTGTTCCGCACGCGGACGAGTCGATCGGTCCGGGGTCGTCAGTTCTCCGAGAAGGAGCCGAGGATGAAGTATGAGACCCGCAAGATCAACTACGGTGTGAAGCTCACATTCGAGGATGGCACCGTCGTCAACTGGTACAGCGGGAGCAAACGCAAGACTGTCTATCCTGAGAAAAACCCGCACCGGTATCGCTTTCCTCCCTCAGCCTCCGCCGTGGACGAAATCCTAGAGGCGATGAGGGGGGGGCCTCGTCCAATGGCTCTAGATGAGGCGGGCAGACCGCTTGGGGCGTTTGACGGGGGAGCTGATCCCAATCCAGGGCCGGGGGCCTGGGCCGCCGTGCTACCAGATGGGACGGAAATCTCTGGTACGGAGGAGCGTACTACGAACAACCGAATGGAGCTGACCGGAGCGATAAAGCTGCTTGAAGCCACGGAGGGACAGATTCACGTCTTGGGGGACAGCCGGTATGTGATCGAGGGGATAACACGGTGGATCCACAGGTGGCACGAGAGGAACTGGAAGACCATCTCGGGCTCTCCGGTCGAGAATCGGGACCTGTGGGAGAAGTTGGAGGCAGTGAGCAAGGGGCGCAGGGTGATCTGGGAGAGAATCTCCGGCCACTCGGGTCATCCCCTCAACGAGCGATGCCACGCACTTGTCGAGTCGGCTCGGAAAAAGCTGAAGCGAAGGCTACAAAGGTCCTCGAGCGCTAGTGGAGGAGGACAATCCTGAGCGCTCTGCTGCGAGTGCCCCGGCGGCGTGCCAGGTAGGTACCTGCTGGGGCTCTTGTTCCATCGGCCCGCAAGCCATTCCATCTCCACCTTACCAAGCCGCTGCAGACAGACGGTTTCAAGCACGTGACCGCCCTTCCGGAGACATCGAAGATTTCGAGGTCGAAAGCTCCTGAGGCGGCGGGCGCTACGAATCGGAAAGTCCCCTCGGAGGGGTTTGGCCCAACGAGGCGGACGTAACTCCAAGGGGCCCCGCTGGGGGGCTTTGTGCCTTGGGAAGAATTGTTGCTTTCGCCTGGGGAGGGTTCGCTACGCATCTCCCACCGGAAGTCGCCGTCCTCGAGGCGAGCCCTTGAGATATCGTCGCTTTGGGGTCCAAAGAAGACGACATCGACGGGATCGATGTCGTCAGGACCGATCGGCTCCGTCGCACCAGGCTCCCTCACGTGGATGGCGATCGTTTCTCCGTTGCGGTCCAGCTTGAAGTTGGCGTGCAACGGCCCCTGCCACGTGTCGTTGTCGGCCCATACGAGGAGGAATCCACCAGGAGGGAGCGTTGTGTCGGGGAAGGCCCATTGGATCGGATCGCGGAGATCGTCTGTGAGATAGTAGCCCGAGAGATTTATGGAGTCGGGCCCCGGATTGTAGATTTCGATCCAGTCATCGTACTCACCGAACTCGTCAGGAAAGCTGGTGGCATTGGCTGCCATGAACTCGTTGACGTACAGCGTCTGCGGGGAAACCAGCTCAGGGAGGTGCTCGAGAGCAAACTCATACCGTTCAGTAGCGAACAACTGGGCGTCCGTCGCGCCTCCTTCAAGGACCTCATTGTTTTCCCAGAACCACTTTCTGTAGTCGCGCTGGCCATCAAAAAGTGTTGTCTGGTGGTGCGCGTCGATGCGAGCGAGCACGTCATCGAGGGGGAAGCGCTCCGTGATCAACTGATAGAAGCGCGATGCAAAGGCGTTAGCCAGAACGGGCTCATTCATGACCCTATAGTAAAGTACATTTCCCGACGAGTAGTCTCCCTGTGTCAGCGGCGACGTGGAGTAGATCACATACTTGAACAACGATCTGATGCCCCAGGACAGATCCTTATCCCACGGGATGATCTTCCAGAGGTCATCGTCGAGATCGTGATAGAGAAGGAAGTTCTTGAAGATCGCATCCCCATCGTTGATTAGCATCAGCACGGCGTAGTAATCGAGGAACTCGTTGAAATCGAAGAAGTCGATGAAGGTTTCGTAGAAAGACGAGTCAGGCACGGAGTTCAGAGTTTCGATGAAGAAGATCAAATCATCCCAGCTGCCGCCCTCATTCGTCTCTTTTTCGTAGTACTCATAATAGAGGGACGAGTCCTCCAAGGCCGCGAGTCTGTCATGGCACTTGTAGACATTTGCTGTGGGATCGAGGTTGTGAGCCTCAAGGAAGTGCTCGTCTACCTGCTCGACATCACAGTAAGCCCCCATGTACTCGCCGTTCAGCACGATTCCTCTCCACCAGGTCCTTGGCGCTGGCACGCCGGCATCAGCGAACAGTTCCATGCTGAGACTTTCCCTAATGAGGGCTGGATCGCACATTTCGCTGTTGCAGTTGAGTTTTTCTCGGCCTTCGTACAGGCCGCTGTACAGCCTTACTTTGTAGGACTTCTTGGATAGCTTACGTACGACGTGTCCCCTGTAGCGGAGGCCGGCTTCGAAGATCCGGTCACCGATAGTCACTGTGCAGGTATAGTAGTCGTTGAGAGTGGGGTCTTCGTTGAGCGCAGCGAGAGAGTCGGGGTCTATGTTGATGTAGAGGAGCGGCAGGTGCGAAGCATCCAAGGCAAGAGGCGTGGCCTCGAAGGGGCCCGCCCAAGAACTGGCATTGCCGTAGACGTCGATGGAGCGAACCCAGTAGCGGTAGGTCGTGCCGGGTTCAACGTCGTTGTCGACCAGGCGGCTGACCAAGTTTGGTTCTTCCCGGAGCCATGTTTCCTCGTCCTCAGGCACCGTCTGACGAAAAACCTGGTAGCCGGCGAGGTCCTCTTCGAGTCCCTCGTCCCAATCTAGGATCACCTGGGCAAAACCTTCTATGACTTCGTCGAAGACAGGTGGCGCCGGCGGTTCGGTGTCAGGCGAATGACTTACCACGGAGAGTCCGGCCAGCTGGGAGCGGGGCCTGCGTATGTCATCGAGCAGAATGTACTCGTCCTCCACATGTACAGGGAAGCGATAGTCACAAGCGTAGTCCCTCCCGACCAAGGCATAGATGTCTAGGTAGTCGATGACGCAGGTGCCATTTATGCGCCATCCCATTCTATACTGACCAACGCCGTGGCCTAGGACGTCGATCATGTGAAGAGTGAGCACATAGTCTCCGTTGGGGA
>CAYMBA010000035.1:0-17354 GCA_964388535.1 uncultured bacterium
CCTGAAGCAGCCGCGGCGGCTAGATATGGCGAAGGTCAACGCCCAGCAGGCCCGCAGGGTGCTCGACCGGCTAGTGGGCTATAGGCTCTCACCGTTTCTATGGAAGACCGTCCGATACGGGCTAAGCGCAGGCAGAGTGCAGTCGGTTGCCCTGAGGCTCATCGTCGACCGAGAGCGGGAGATACGCGCCTTCGAGCCTGAGGAGTACTGGACTGTCCATGCGCACGTGAGAACTCCCGAGGGCGAACCCCTGGAGCTGGGGATGGTCAAGTGGCGGGGGGAGAAGCCGAGTATTGGCTCCCGGGAGCAAGCCGAAAGCGTTGTTGAGGCGTTGGGCGATGGACCGCTTCGTGTTGTCTCGGTGCAGAAGAAGCGGCGGCGGAGGAATGCGCCGGCTCCTTTCATCACAAGTACACTCCAGCAGGAGGCGTATAAGAGGTTACGTTTCCGCAGCCGCAAGACCATGCAGGTTGCACAGGAGCTCTACGAGGGGCTCGCGGTGGGTGAAGAGTCGGCAGTGGGTCTGATTACGTATATGAGAACCGACTCGACGCGTGTGGCAGACGAGGCTGTTCAATCGGTTCGGTCGCTCATAGGTTCGGAGTTTGGTTCCTCGTATCTCCCAGAGAAACCCAATGTTTTCAAACGCCGTGCAAGTGCCCAGGATGCGCACGAAGCGATCCGCCCTACTTCGGTGGAGCGGACTCCCGAGTCGCTGCGGCCGTACCTCAGTGATGATCAGCTGGCTCTCTACACACTCATCTGGACTCGCTTCGTTGCAAGCCAGATGAAGCCGCAGGAGTTCGACGTAACAACGGTCGAGGCCGAGTGCGGCGATGGGATTTTCCGCGCGACCGGTCGGGTGGAGGTATTCGATGGATTCGCCCGACTCTACAAGGAGACCGATGAAAATGGCAACGGCGGCAGGAAGCCAGAAGAAGTGCCAGAAGATCTTGTGGTAGTCGGCAGGCTACCGGAGCTGCACGAGGGGGACGATCTGCGGCTTGAGAGGTTCGAGACCAGACAGCACTTCACTGAGCCGCCGAGAAGATACACTGAGGCGACCTTGATAAGGGCTCTGGAGGAGAAGGGGATCGGGCGGCCCAGCACATACGCCACTATTGTGAGTACGATCTTGACCCGCGACTACGTCCGGCGCCAGAAGGGAAAGCTAGTACCTACCGACCTTGGTGAGGCTGTGGTGGATCTCCTTGTGGAGAACTTCGGCCGGATCATGGACGTTGGCTTCACGGCAAAGATGGAAGAGCAGCTGGACCGTATCGAGGAAGGTTCGGACGATTGGGTGGAGGTCGTCCGGGAGTTCTACGAGTCGTTCGAGAAAGACCTGGAGGCCGTAGAGGGACGTCAGGCCGACATCAAGAAGTCGGTCCAGGTCGAGACGGGAGAGAAGTGCGAGCTCTGTGGCGCTCCGATGGTGAGAAAGTTCGGGCGGCGCGGCTCTTTCCTGGCTTGCTCTCGGTATCCGGAGTGTAAGTTCACGAAGCCCCTGCGGGAGGAGGAGAAACCGGAGACAACAGATCACCGCTGTCCCACTTGCGGGGCGCCTATGGTGATACGGAGCGGTCGCTTTGGTCGCTTCCTTGCCTGCAGTCGGTATCCGGAGTGTAAAACGACGATGCCCGTTCCCACGGGTGTGCCGTGTCCCCGGGAGGGTTGCGACGGCGAGCTCGTAGAGAAGCGCAGCAGGGGAGGCAAGGTGTTCTACGGGTGCAACCGGTATCCGAAGTGTGATTATGCGCTATGGAACAAACCGGTTGCGGTTGCTTGCAGGCAGTGTGGCTTCCCGCTGTTGGTCGAGAAGTACAGCCGGACCGAGGGTGCCTACTACGCTTGTCCTTCTTGCAACGCCCGTTATGCGGCCGACGAAATAGAGGTCGGCGAGGCCGCCGCTGGGGGCTAAGGCTGGAGGTGGTTCCGGTGAGGCCGGACCGGAAGGAAGGCCACCGGGCCAGGAGTGGTGCGATGGAGGTGCTGGAGCAGGGCCTGAAGGTAGCTTTGTCTGCTTTCCTGCGCCATCTTCAGGACCTGGAGGGCCGCAGCCGGCATACTGTGGACTCATACTCTAGCGACCTGCAGGCTTACTTCCGGTTTGTTTCGAGGACACTAGAGCGGCCAGTGGGCCTGAGCGACCTGACCCCGGCCCATGGGCGGCTCTGGTTGGCGGAAATGAACGCCTCGGGCCTTGCGCCGAGAACTGTGGCCCGGAGGCGCTCGGCGCTGCGACGGTTCCTTCGGTACCTGACCGAAAAGGGCCTCATGCGGTCCGGTTCTGGGGCCCGTCTTCCGGCTCCCAAGATCGGCAGGCCCCTTCCGGAGGCTCTACCGGAGGCGGCTCTCGGGGAGGCGCTCGATGCGCTGCCTTCGGGCGATTGGTTTGCTTCGAGGGACCGTGCCATCTGTGAGTTCCTCTATGGCAGTGGGTTGCGGGTGGCTGAACTTTCGGCTCTGGATCTGGACGACCTCGACTTAGCCTCCGGCTGGGTTCGGGTGCGCGGTAAGGGAGCGCGCGAACGTATGGTCTGCATAGGGGGCCGTTGCGCGCAGGCATTGCGAGACTACTTGCAGCAAAGGGACGCCCGCGGTGTAACCCCTGGGGAAACGGCTCTTTTTCTGAATCGTTGGGGAGGCCGATTGAGCCCCCGATCGGTCGAGAGGATAGTCCGCAAACGGCTGGTTCATCCGCGGCTCGGTCCTGTGCACCCACACGCACTCAGGCATAGCTTCGCCACGCACATGCTGGACGCAGGAGCTGATCTGAGGGCAATACAGGCTCTCCTGGGACACAAGAGCCTCGATACCACGCAAGTCTACACAAACGTTTCCATCCAGGCGCTGAGACGCGCCTTCGAGAAGGCGCACCCCAGGGCGAGTTCGGTTTCGAGGAGGGATGTAGCGGATGCGCGATAGGGCTGCCTGGAGAGGAACCACAGTGCTTGCCTGCGTTGCACATGGGAGGGCAGCGATAGGTTCGGACGGTCAGATCACGCTAGGGGGCACGGTGGTGAAGAGCAAGGCGCACAAGGTACGCAGGCTGCACGGGGGAAGGGTGCTTGCGGGCTTTGCCGGTGCAGCTGCCGATGGGCTCCACCTCTTCGAGCGCTTCGAGGCCGAACTGGAGGCGAGCCGAGGCCGGCTTCAGAAGGCAGCAGTGGCTCTCGCGAAACACTGGCGTTCCGACCGTGTCCTGAGGAGGCTGGATGCCCAGCTGGTAGCGTGCGACCAAACCTCGGCATTCCTGATATCTGGTGCTGGCGACATCATCCAGCCAGACGACGGGATTGTGGCCACGGGCTCAGGGGGACCATATGCATTGGCAGCCTGCAGGGCCATCAGGCGCTTTGCCCCGGATCTGCCCATCTCGGAGACCGTGCGGGAAGCCTTGCGGATCGCATCGGGTATCTGTATCTATACGAACGAGGAGATCGAGGTCCTCGAGCTCTGATTGTCGGTGCGGTCAACGGGGCACACTCCGCAGGGCTGTGCCCTGGTTTGAGGCTTCCAGATGGAGCTAGGTGACGACGTAACCCCGGAATTGACCCCAAGGGAGATAGTCCGGGAGCTGGACAAATACATTGTGGGCCAAGACGCCGCTAAGCGCAGCGTCGCCATAGCACTGCGCAATCGCTACCGCCGCCGGCTTGTCAGTTCGGAAATCCGCGACGAGATCCTGCCAAACAACATCATCATGATCGGCCCCACCGGCGTCGGGAAGACCGAGATAGCCCGGCGCCTCGCCAGGCTGGCTCACGCACCCTTCGTGAAGGTGGAGGCCTCGAAGTTCACCGAGGTCGGCTACGTCGGGCGGGACGTGGAATCCATGATCAGGGACCTCGTTGAGATAGGCATAGCGATGGTGCGCGAGGAGCTTGCGAAGGAGGTCCGCGGGAAGGCCTGCCGTCACGCCGAGTCGCGGATACTGGATCTCCTGCTTCCACCTCGCCCACGCAGGAAGCGCAATGGAGACGACTTCCTGGGCCCACTCTTCGCACAAGCTGGGACGGAGGCAGGCCGAAAGGACGATGAGGCCGATGCTGAACATGAGGAGGCGCTCCAGCGCTGGAGGCGCACTCGCGAGAAGCTTCGCCAGCAGCTCCACGACGGGCTTCTTGACGACCGCGAGGTGGAGATAGACGTCCGCTCCAGGCCTCAGATCCCGACGGTTGAAATCTTCTCCGGCGCGGGCGTGGAGGAGATGGGGCTCATGCTGCCTGAGCCCTTCGAGTCGCTCTTCCACGGCAAGAAACGCAAGCGAAGGGTAAGTGTGGCTGAGGCGCGAGAGATCCTCACACAAGAAGAGACCAATAAGCTCATCGATATGGATAAGGTGATCGAAATTGCGCTGGAGAGAGTGCAGAACTCAGGAATCATCTTCATCGATGAGATCGACAAGATAGCGGGCGAGCATCCTGGTTCTGGACCGGATGTCTCGAGGCAGGGCGTGCAGCGCGACCTGCTTCCCATTGTGGAGGGTTCCAGTGTGCACACCCGCTACGGCATGGTGAAGACCGATCACATTCTCTTCATTGCAGCCGGGGCTTTTCACACAGCGAAACCATCTGATCTCATCCCGGAGCTGCAGGGCCGCTTTCCCATAAGGGTGGAACTTTCGCCCCTCAGTGAGGACGACTTCGTCCGGATACTTACTGAGCCTAAGAACGCTCTTCTGAAGCAGTATTCCGCCTTGCTTTCGACTGAAGGCGTTACCCTGAGATTCACGGATGAAGCGATCAAAGCCATCGCGCGTATTGCGACGGAGGTGAACGAGGCTACCGAGAATATCGGAGCGCGGAGGCTGCACACCGTCCTCACAACGCTCCTGGAAGATGTGCTCTTTGAGGTGCCCGAGGCGGGATTAGAAGAAGTGGTAATCGACGAGGGCGCGGTGGAAAGCAAGTTACGAGGGGTCCTGGAGGATAAGGATCTCTCTAGGTACATCCTCTAGGGGTAACTGCGCCAGGCTCTCGTGTAGGTGGCAAGAGGGTTCCAAACGGGAGGCAGCTGTGAGAAAGAGGGACTTCCTGAGTCTTCTCGACCTGAAGAGGTCCGATCTGGATGGGATACTGAGAACCGCATTCGTACTGAAGGACGAGCTCCGGCGAGGCGTCTCTAAGAAGCCACTGGAAGGCCGCATTTTGGGGCTCATATTCCACAAGCCCAGCCTGCGGACACGCCTTTCCTTCGAGGTTGGCATGGCGCAGCTGGGAGGGCGAAGCTTGTACATCACAGATAAGGAATTAGGACTTGGCAAGAGAGAGGCGATAAAGGACATAGGAGCTGTTGTCTCAAGGTTCCTCGATGCCATCATGATCAGGACGTTTGCCCAATCCGATGTTGTGGAACTGGCCCAAGCGTCGTCGGTCCCCGTCATAAATGGGCTTACCGACTGGGTACATCCTTGCCAGATTCTTTCGGATTTGATGACGCTCATCGAGCGTGGGCTCGATCCGGACGGACTGAGGCTTGCGTACGTGGGTGACGGCAACAATGTGGCCAACTCGTGGATACATGCAGCGCTCCACTACCGTATCGACCTGCGGATCGCCACACCGGAAGGCTATGAACCGGATGCCTCTTCTATCGAGCGTGTGCAGCGTGAAGGTAAGGGCTCGGTCAAGCTCCTGCGAGACCCCAGGGAGGCTGTCAAGGGAGCGCAGGTTGTCTACACAGATACCTGGACCAGCATGGGCCAGGAAGCTGAGGCGCAGAAGCGCCGGGAAGTGTTTCCTCCCTATCAGGTGAATGAGGAGCTGCTGAAAGATGCTGCGTCGGATGTTCTAGTCATGCATTGCCTGCCGGCGCACCGTGGCGAGGAGATAACCGACCAGGTGATCGATGGTCCTCACAGCATCGTCTACGACCAGGCGGAGAATCGGCTCCACCTGCAGAAGGGGATTCTGCTCTATTGCATGGACGCGATCTCCTGATAGGGGTCTTCGCGGGCGCTTTGGCGCTGGTGTTATGGGGTGCTGGGGGTGGTTGTGCCAGGATAGCGCCTCCCGGCGGAGGGCCTGCCGACAGCGAACCTCCGAGGCTTGTGGCTGCCTATCCTGAGTCAGGGGCAGTGCGGGTTGATCTCGATTCATCCCTGAGGCTCGTCTTCAGCGAGCCCATGAACCGCTCCTCGGTGCGCGATTGGCTTCTAGTCGTGCCTCCTGCCGGGAAGCTCCACTGCCACTGGATTGCCGAAACACTGCAGTGCCGCCCCGAGATCGGGCTTCTTCCAGACCGACTCTACACCGTGCTTCTCGGTGCCGGTGCCAGGGACCGGCACGGCAACAAGCTGGACCGTGCGTACAGGCTCATCTTCTCCACCGGTGATAGCATTCCCACGGGGGGCGCCAAGGGGGCTGTGCGGACGAAGTCGATAAAACCCGGTGGCCTGCTGGTGTTTGCCTTCGACTGGCCGAAATCCCTGCAGGCGCCCCTGGAGGTGCCTGTGGCGTATGAGCCCGAGATGGAATCTGCTCTAGTGCTGTCACAAACCGAAAGGGACGGATCTTTCACGCTCGCAAGCCTTCCCCGCTTGCGGCCCCTTCTTCTTGCCGCCCTCTATGACGCTCGGGGCGACAGAGGCTACGACCCCGGGGAGGATCTCTGGGGTTTCGCTGAGACGCCAGTTGTTGTCCCAGCCTCTGGAGACTCCATGCCCATGGCGGAGATCTACCTGGCCTACGAGGATGAGCCGGGTGACATCGCGGGGGTTGTTGTCGACAGCGCATGCATCGGCTTTGTGAGCCCCTCAGCCCTTAGAGCAGAAGCCGATTCCATTCGCGCCCTGATCAAGGGCGAGATCGATGCCACGGGCTTCGAAGCCGACACGAGTGCTGCCCCAGCAGGGATCCTCTTGACGAAGGTCGAAAGGGACTCGCTGGCCCGCAGGCTGGTCGAGATCGGCAGGGCTCTTCTAGAGGCAATTGCCGACAGCGCAAGATGCGAGTCGGATCTCATCGTGCGCGCCATCCCCCGAGGCGACACTACTGCGGTCCTCGAGGTCGCCGCTGAGGGCACCTACGTACTGGAGGACCTGGACCCGGGGGTCTATTTCATTGAGGCCTACAGAGACGTAGATGCAAACGGTGTCTGGAGCCCTACGGACCCGCTGGTGCGGTTTCCCGCTGCGGTGGAGGTGCGCCCAGCACACAGAGCTGGGGGGGTGGAGCTGCTATTTCCCTGCGAGGTCTCGGATGCTCGTTAAGGTTCTCGAGGCTGCGGGAAACCGATTCGTGCTGCTTGACTCGGCGCGGGAGCCTGCAGAGATGGCTGCGTTGGTGCGGCGAGTTTGCGCAAGCCACCGACGGAGGCTCGACGGGCTCATATACTTGAGCGGCACTCAGGCCAGGATCTTCAACTCCGATGGAAGTGAAGCGGAGTTCTGCGGAAACGGAGCGCGCATCGTCGCTTTCCACCTCAGGGCCAGCCGGTATGGTGAGTCCGGAAGGTTTCATCTCGGACGCTACGAGGTCCACTATGTGGCCAAGCGGCACAGGATCTGGGTGAGCATGCCCCGGCCCAAGGAACTTCCCTTCGAGGGTGGCTGGCGGGATCTATTCGCGCCTGGCGACCCACTTCCGGAGGATGTCAGGTGGATGGAGGCTGGGGTTCCTCACCTGGTTCTAGTCTACGACTGCGAGGATGCTCTGGAACTGGAGCAGGAAGCCTTCGAGGGTCTCTCTCGAAGACTACGTCTCCACACCCGATTCGCTCCCGGGGGAACCAATGTGACGGCGGTTGCGCCGACCGGTCCTGTGCCTGGTTCCTTCCGGGTCCGGACCTACGAGCGTGGCATAGAGAGGGAGAGCGAGGCTTGCGGCAGCGGAGTCGTCGCCGCGGCTGGCGCTATGGATTTCGTCTCAAGGCGTGGGCTGAGATTCCGGGTGAAGTCGGGCGCGCAACTTCTCTGCTTACGCGCAGGGGGCTGCTGGTGGCTCTCGGGACCGATTGGTGAGGAAGGATCGGTCGAAGTGCCTATGGAGCAGTAAGGATAAGAAACACCCGGCTGCGGATGCTCGCCGCCGGGCTTTCGATTGACTGCCCCAAGAGATTCTTAGGTCGTGGCCGCTTCGTTCTGGAGCTTGTTCAGCAACCGGGTCAGGCGCGACTTGTAGCGGCTCGCCGTCCGGTCCTTGATCACACCCTTGCGTACAGCGTTGTCCAGCTCGGACGTAGCCTTCCTGAGCAGTTCTGGTTTCTCTTCGATGGGCGCTAGCCGGAACTTCTTTATGGCCTTCCGCACCCTTGAGCGAACAGCGCGGTTGCGCAGCCGGCGCTTCTCGTTTGTTCTCATCCTCTTCCAGGCAGACTTATGATGTGGCATTCTCTCTGGACTCCCAATCGTGATTTACTGCCATTCTTAGTGACCCTGCTTGTGGGTCATCGGCTCAAACCGGCCGTGGCACTATAGCAGAGCGGAGGCGGCGCGGTCAATGCCCTCGCTAGCCCATATCGGCCCGAAAGGGACCGAGGTGAAGCCGCTTGCAGCGGCTGCCGCCTCGGGATTCTTATTTATGCTTGCATACCCTCCCTGGAGACTCTGGCCGCTGGCCTTTGTCTACCTCGTTCCCTTGCTGTGGAGCTTAGGCTGGGTGGCCCGGAAGCCGCGAGGTGCAGCCCATGCCTTCCGGCTGGGCTGGCTGGGGGGTTTCGTGGCCTTTGTAGGGATCCTCCACTGGATCCTTGCTCTCTCGAACGAGGAGGTCACGATACCTGGTCTGATGATCCCTTCGCTTCTTCTCATCGGTGCCTATCTTGGGCTTTTCTGGGGGGCTGCTTCTGGACTGTCCGTTTGGGCCTCCAGGCAGCTGCGCATCCCCGTCTGGGCGCTTGCTCCCGGCTTGTTTGCTCTGGCGGAGTTTCTGCGCAGCATAGGGCCCTTGGGCTTTCCGTGGGCTGTGGGTCCTTACGCAGTTGCCCGGCACCCCTACCTGCTTCAGACTGGTGCCTGGATAGGCTTCTGGGGCCTGACCTTTCTTTTCCTTCTGGCCAACGGCCTCTTCGCGGCCACAACCGAGCGCCCCGGGGTGGCGCTGCTCGGGATGGCACTGGTGGTGGGGCTTGCGGGCTTTGGCGCGGCCACTATGCATGCGGCTGCCTCGGCTGCGACACCCCGTGCTTCCGCGGTGTGCTTTCTGGTGCTGCAGCCTGACATTAGGCGTGAGATCAAATGGAAACCCGAAAAAAGAACCTACGTGGTCAGTGAGATTCTGAGGCACGCCACCGCAGCTGCTGATGCGGAGGCGGGGCGTTTCGATGCGATCGTTATGCCAGAAACGGTCTTCCCACTGCGCCTTCTGGAGCACCCGCTTCTCTTTAACACGCTGGCTTCCCTGGCCCACAGATTCGACGCACCCATTCTCCTTGGCACGCAAGAGGGCTACTGGCAAGACCGGGGAGAAGAGAGAGTCTGGATCGCGCACAACTCTGCCCTTGTGATATATCCGGACAGCACTAGATCGAGGCCGTACCGGAAGCTGCGGCTTGTGCCCTTTAGTGAAAGGATGCCTCTGCAGAAGATCGTGCCCTGGCTGAAGAACATCGACTTCGGACAGTCAGACTTCTACCCGGGCGGGGGGGTGGTGCTTCTCGATCTGGCTGGAGTGCATGCAGGGTGTCTCATCTGCTTTGAAAGTGCATTTCCGGAGCTCGCTAGGCAGGAGGTTTCGCAGGGGGCAGGGTTGCTGGTGAATATCACAAACGATTTCTGGTTCGGGCGGAGTGCCGGTCCATACCAGCACGCCGAGATGGCCGTGCTTAGGGCCATCGAGAACCGGGTCCCACTGATTCGGTGCGCCAACACAGGGATCAGTTTCTGTGTCGACCCTTGGGGCAGGGTCTCGCACGAAACGAGGCTCTTCGAGCAGACGCACTTCGTCGCGGAGGTACAAGCCGGGACGGGATCTTTCGCCAGTCATCACCCCCTCGTGGGCCAGCTGCTGCCGCTGCTTTGGCTTGCGCTTGTGGGTGTCTCTTCTGGCCTCCAGAGATTTCGGGGGAGCAGATGAGCCGGCGCGTTGAGACTCGCTACCACGTCAGGCTCAAGCCAGGTCGTGAGGAGCCGGTATTGCGGTTGCGCCACCCCTGGGTCTTCTCCGGTGCGGTCGAGAGGGTGGAGGCACGATCGGGGGCCCAGCCCGGGGATCTGGGGCTCGTGCTCACGGCCAGAGGGGAAGTGGTTGGCATCGGCACCGTAGATCCGCAGGCGGGGATCACCGTGCGGATGCTCACCTTTTCCGAGGAGCCCATCGATGCTGGCTGGTTCGAGAGGCGAATGGCTGCTGCTCGGAAGCTGCGAGAGGGTTTCCTTCCCCCGCACACAAACTGCTATCGGCTCATCAACTCGGAAGGTGACGGCCTGCCTGGGCTCATTGTGGACCGCTACGCTGATGGGGCCGTGGTGCAGGTGCTCACCTCGGGCATGGAGAGGCTCAGGCACGCCTGGCTGCCGTCTTTGGTTCGGATATGGGACCTCCAGTGGGTCCTCGAGAAGCCCCCAGTACGCCCGCTCGAGCATCCCGGGCGGATGGTAAGCCGTTTCCTGCACGGCCCGGGCTTCCAGGGGCCGGTTGAGGTCGAGGAATCTGGCGCCCGATTCCTCGTTGATCCTCTCAGCGACCAGAAGACAGGCTTCTTCCTGGATCAGCGGCCAAACAGACTCCTTGTGCGCAGCCTTTCACGTGGCCTCAGCGTTCTGGATGGATACGCCTACACGGGCGGCTTTGCGATCAACGCCGGTCTCGGCGGGGCGAAGGAGGTGGTGTTGGTGGAAAGCTCCCCGCGGGCGCTCGAGAGAGCTCGGGAGAACTGGGCCCTCAATGGTCTGCCCGACGGGGTCCTACACGCGGAGAGGGCGAGCGTGCCGCAGCTGCTCAGGGATTGCAGCCAATCCTTCGACTTGATCGTGATCGATCCACCGCCTTTCGCGAGGAGGAGGTCGGAGATCTCGCGAGCGGCGCGGGCCTACAAGGACGTGAACATGTGGGCGCTCAGGCGACTACGCCCTGGTGGGCTGCTTTTCACTTTCACTTGCTCCGAGAGGATCTCACCGGAACTCTTCCGCAAGATCATCTTCTCGGCGGCCCTGGACGCTCGAGTGGAACTGGCAGTACTGGATGTGCTTGGCCCCGGGGCAGATCATCCGGTGAGCATCTATCACCCGGAGGGCTCGTACCTCCACGGGCTGTTGGTGAGGCGCACATACGGCGCTTGAAAAGAAGATGGGCGCGACCACTGTGCGGAATGTAAGGCTTGAGATCGAATACGATGGGCTTTCTTTCCACGGCTGGCAGCATCAGCCAGGCCTTAGGACCGTACAGGGCGCAATGGAGAACGCGCTTGGCACTATGCTCCATGAGCGCGTCGTGGTATCGGGAGCGGGGCGGACAGACGCGGGCGTGCATGCCCTGGGTCAAGTGGCCAACTTCAAGACCCACTCGCCATTGCCCCTGGAACGCATCGCCAGGGGGCTCGAGGCTCTGGTGGGTACCGACTTCGTCGTGCGTGCCATTGAAGAGGCAGACGGTGATTTCCACGCGCGCCACTCCGCACGTGCCCGGCACTACGCCTACGTGTTGCTGCGGGAACGCTCGGCCCTGTGGTACAGACGGGCGTGGCGTCCGCGGTCATTCCCCGATGCAGAGAGGATGAATCGGGCTCTCCGATACCTTCTCAGAGAAGCAGATTTCGGCGCCTTCTGCTGTCGCAACCGGGATCAAGAAAGTACGACGACGAGGCTTCTCTACGCTGAATGGGTCCCCTGGGGACGGGGCCTGGTGCTTCGGATTGGGGCGGTGCGTTTCCTCTACAAGATGGTTCGCTCGATTGTGGGAAGATGCCTGGAAGTGGGTCTCGGCCGGCGGGAGCCGGAATGGTTCCTGGACCTCCTTGGCCATCCGGAGGTAGGCAGCGGGACAGTCGCCCCGCCATGGGCCCTCTACCTGGTAGGGGTCTCCTATGACGAGAAGGCCAGGGCTCCCTCACTCGTGCGACTCCTCCCGGGCTTCTCTGAATCCTCGGCTTGAGGCTTCCTTTTCGGCCCCGGGGTGCTGTGCTATAGTCCGCCGCGTCGGGATGGCATACGGCGCTGGGGCTGGAGGTTTGCGATGAAGATCTTCCTCGATACTGCGATCCGCGACGAGATTCGCAAGATGTCTTCCCTCGGGCTCATAGACGGGGTTACTACGAACCCCTCGCTGCTAGAGAAGGCTGATGCGCCGTATGTCGAGGTCCTCAAGGAGATATGTGAGATGGTTGACGGCCCCGTGAGCGCCGAGGTCGTTGCTGAGGACGCTGAGGGAATGATCCGCGAGGGCCACGAGCTGGCCGCGATAGCCGAGAACATTGTCATCAAGATCCCGATGACGGCAGAAGGGATGGCGGCGGTTTCAGCCCTGGAAGGCGACGGCATCAGCACGAACGTGACCCTCGTCTTTAGCCCCAATCAAGCCATCCTTGCCGCCAAGGCCGGGGCCAGCTTCGTCAGTCCCTTCATAGGCCGCCTGGATGATGTTGGAAGCGACGGCATGTCGTTGGTCGATCAGATCATGCGGATCTACGAGAACTACGGCTACGAGACCGAAGTGATAGTTGCCAGTGTTCGCCATCCTATGCACGTCGTCCAGGCCGCCATGATCGGTGCTGACATCGTAACGATGCCTACCCGGGTACTCGAGGCCATGTTCAAGCATCCCCTGACCGACGTCGGAATCGAGAGGTTCCTCGAGTCCTGGAAGAACGTGCGCAAGTAGGGCCGGAGGCCTTGCCCCAACGGGGGGACCGTTGCCCGCCTTCCTGGAGGCTTGTTGTCATGTTTTCCAGAATCGGACGCTTGCTGTTCCCGTTCGTGGTCGGTTTTCTTGCTGCTCTCGGCTATGGCGCCTGCACTAGCCATCGCGGCGGGGGTCAGGACGCTGACTCCAGCCTGGCGCTGGTTGCGCAAGCAGAAGCTGAGGAGAGCGGCTCGGTGAGAAGCGGCGTGGGCGAGGCAGGCTCACCGCTGGACCTTCGGCGCACCGCGGTGGTCAGAGCTGCCGAGAGGGTGGGGCCGGCCGTCGTTTCGATCGTCGTCACGCAGATTCGGTATGTTCGCAGCTCGCCTTTCGCCCTGGGCCCCTCGCCGTTCGACTTCTTTTTCCGGCACTTCTATCCAGGGCGTATCTATGGTGAGGAGATCTCGAGTCTCGGCTCTGGGGTCATTTTGGATCGCCGAGGCGTGATCGTGACCAATGAGCACGTCGTCAGAGACGCTAAGGAGATCAAGGTTTCGTTGCCCGACGGCCGCACGTTCGATGCAAGGCTCGTCGGTGCAGACCGTATGTACGACCTGGCCGTACTGAAGGTAGATGCCGAGGATCTACCGCAGGCGCCCGTTGGCGATTCCGACGACCTGCTGGTGGGCGAGTGGGCCATAGCTCTGGGCAATCCGTTCGGCTTCCTGCTAAACGACTACCAGCCGACGGTGACCGCTGGCGTAATAAGCGCTACCAATAGGGACATAAAGCCTGAGGGAGATACGAAGGCGATCTACAAAAACATGATCCAGACCGACGCCGCCATAAATCCGGGCAATAGCGGCGGGCCACTAGTCAATGGGCTTGGGGAAGTAATCGGGATAAACACGTTCATCTTCTCCACCGGCGGAGGCAATCTGGGCGTAGGGTTTGCCATCCCCATAAACACTGTCGTTCGGGTGGTGCGAGAGATCCTGGAGTATGGCCACGTGCGTCAGGTGTGGGTGGGCATCCGTGTCCAGGAGATAAGCCAGATGGTCGCCAACTACTTCAGGATCCGGGACAGGCGGGGCCTGCTCGTTTGGGCCGTGGACGAGGGAAGCCCTGCGGAGAGAGCCGGGATCCAGGTGGGCGACATAATACGCAAGGTGAACGGGAAGCCTGTCAGCAGGGCCCAGGAGGCGCAGCGGCAGATCTTCGGCGCCTCCATTGGCGATACGATAACGCTGACGATCGAGCGTGAGGGAAAACGCTGGGACGTGGAAGTTACCCTCGAGGAAGCTCCTGGAGAGTAGCACGTCGTGGGAGGCGGGATGATTGAGCGCTACACGCGGCCGGCGATGAAGAAGATCTGGTCCCAAGAGCACAGGTACGAAGTGTGGCTTGTGGTCGAGATCGCGGTCGTGCGGGCTATGGAAGAGCTTGGTTATGTGCCGGGGGGCACGTGGCAGGCGATCCAGCGAAATGCACGGTTCGATCACGGGGAGATACTGCGCATAGAACGGGAAGTGCACCACGATGTCATCGCTTTCCTCACCAACGTCGCTAGGAGCCTCGGACCGGAGAAGAAGTACTTGCACAAGGGCATGACGTCTTCCGACCTGCTGGATACGTCTCTGGCGCTCCTGATGGTGGAGGCGCTTGAGCAGATCCGAGGCGGCCTCGAGGAAGTCGGCTGGCACCTGAGACGGCTGGCGCTGGAACACCGATCAACGGTCATGATTGGCCGTACGCATGGTGTCCATGCAGAACCGATAACCTTTGGCTTCAAGGTACTGAACTGGTTTTCTGAGGCCGAGCGGCATGCCTCGCGCCTGGAGGCGGCGAGAGAGGAGATCGCGGTCGGAAAGGTCTCGGGCGCGGTGGGGACATTTGCGCACCTCGAGCCCGCTGTGGAAGCTAGGGCCTGTGAACTTCTGGGCCTCAAGCCGGCACCGGTTTCGAGCCAAGTTGTGCAGCGAGACAGGCACGCCTATGTGTTGTCCGTTCTGGCGGGGATCGGCGGGCTGTTGGAGCGTCTAGCAGTTGAGATACGACACCTCCAGAGGACGGAGGTTGCCGAGGCTGCGGAGCCCTTTGGGGTGCGTCAGAAGGGGTCCTCGGCAATGCCGCATAAGCGGAATCCAATACTCTGTGAGCGCCTGACTGGGCTGGCAAGGCTCCTGAGGGCCTACGTGATGCCGGCCTTCGAGAATATGGCCCTCTGGCACGAGCGGGACATAAGCCATTCGAGTGTGGAGCGGGTGATCATCCCCGATGCCTTCACAGCGCTCGACTATGCCCTTTGGATCTGCTCGAGAGTCCTGAGCGGGCTTGAGGTAGACGCCGAGGCGATGCGAAGAAACCTCGAGTCCTCGCGCGGTCTTTGCTATTCGCAGGGTGTCTTGCTCCTGCTGACGGAGCGGATGGGCTCGAGGGAGGATGCGTACGAAGTTGTCCAGGCTGCTTCGAAGAAGGCCCAGAAGGAGGACCGGCACCTTTTGGACGTCCTGCTTGAAGACAAGCGAGTGACTCAGGTGGCAGAGAGGAAGGAAATCGAGGCCCTCTTCGATCCGCAGCGAGTTCTCAGGAACCTGGATGACGTCTTCGAACGAGTGCTTGCTACCGGCTGGGCTGCCGAGGCCCGGGGGACGTGAGCATGGGAGAGCTGGGGCACTACTGCGGGCTGGTCGGAGCCGTCGCCGTCGACCGCTCGAACGTCGTAGACGATGTCTATCTGGCCCTGTATTCCCTACAGCACAGGGGTCAAGAGGGCGCCGGTATTGTGAGCCGGAGCGCCACGAAGACCCGCGTGCACAGGGGGCTGGGCTTGGTTTCAGAGGTCTTCAGCGCCAAGGCCCGGGAGTACCTGGCGGGCTTCATGGCAATTGGCCACAATCGGTATGCGACGGCAGGCAGGGCGACCAAGCTGCGTAACGTGCAACCCATCCTAGTGGACTACAAGGGCGGCAAACTGGCGATCGCCCACAATGGGACGCTGGTCAATGCGACGGAACTGCGGCGCAGCATGGAGCAGGCCGGCAGTATCTTCCAGACGACAACGGACAGCGAGACGATCCTTCATCTGGCTGCTCGCTCTCAAAGACCCACGATGGTGGACCGTCTCATCGAGGCGCTCTCGCTTGTTGAGGGAGCGGCAACCATTCTCGCTATGAACGAGCAGATGCTCGTGGGCTACAGGGACCCGATGGGATTCAGGCCCCTGGTCTTCGGGCGCTCCGAGAGGCTTCTGATGCTTGCTTCCGAGACCTGCGCCTTCGACATAGTCGGTGTCGAGCCGGTGCGCGAGATCCAGCCGGGTGAGATGGCCGTCATTGCCGACGGGGAAGTGACATTCAAGCAGGTATTCCGGCCAGGGCGCCTGAGGCAATGCATCTTCGAACACATATATTTCTCGAGACCCGATAGCCACGTTTTTGGGGAATCGGTAAACAGGATTCGCCGGGCACTTGGTAGGGCGCTGGCCAGGAGGCATCCGGCGGAGGCGGACATAGTCATCTCCGTGCCGGATAGCTCCAACTCCGCTGCTCTGGGCTACGCCGAGGAAAGCGGGATCCCGCTTGAGCATGGCTTGATCAGGAATCACTACGTGGGCAGGACCTTCATTCAGCCGGAGTCGAGGCTGAGGACCGACTCGGTGAAGATAAAGTTCAATCCCGTGAGGGAGGTTCTGGACGGCAAGCGGGTTGTGGTCGTGGATGATTCGATAGTGAGAGGGACAACGAGCCGCAAGCTGGTCGAGTTACTCAGACGCGGTGGCGCCCGTGAGGTGCACTTCCGAGTCAGCAGCCCGCCGATCCGGCATCCCTGCTTCTACGGCATCGACACACCGACGTGGGACGAACTGATTGCCTCGCACAAGTCGGTAGAGGAGATCCGGGACTTCATGGGTGCTACCTCGCTTGGGTATCTGACACAGGAGGACCTGCTCTCGTGCGTCAGTAGACCAGGCGACTACTGCCTCGCTTGTTTCAACGGCCTATACCCAACGAGGATTCCTGCACCGTTCGAGCGTTCAGCACGAAGGATGGGAGCCGAGCCGGCCGCGGATGCCAGGTAGTGACCTGCTCGTTGCTGAAGTGGGGCTACGCATGTCGGCCGGGCAGGAAGCGCCGGCGAACGGAGAGCGATGAACTCAGGCAATGGAGCGAGACACCCTGATGAAGGGCAACTGGTCAGAGTGTTGCTGGCTGTGACCTCGCCGCTCTGGGTGCTGCCTTTCCTTCTCTATCAGGCGATCGGGCTGTGCGGCGACGGACTGATTCAGATCGCCGAGAGCCTACTGGGGAAGACACTCGAGCCTCGTGTCCTCGTACGCCTCTTGCTTGGAGTGCCGGGCCTCCTTCTCTACCCGCTGGCTGTGGGTTTGAGGGGACTGCTTGCCCTTCTGGGTGCGCTGGGGCGTTTCGGTCTGGGTGCGGCGGGACTCCGGACGCATAGGGGATGGCTCTGCGTGGCTGCAGGTCTCCCCGTTGCTGTGCTGATGCCTCTTTGGCTCCCTGTTGCGCTCCTGGTATGGCTTCTGAGATGGGTGCTCTGGAAGATCCTGATCCCTGAGCTGATAGAGAGCGTGGGAGGCAAGGGCCGCGGGGGAATGGAGCGATTTGTCAC
>CAYMBA010000035.1:17364-18435 GCA_964388535.1 uncultured bacterium
GCCTACTTTGCTGCTTCCGGCATCGCTCTCGGGGTTATGGCCTTGATAGTGGTGACCTCAGTAATGGGCGGGTTCAACGAGGAGGTGAAGAAGAGGATTGTCGGCACAAACGCTCATGTGGTCCTGCTGAGATGGGGCAGTGGTGGCATCGAGCATCCCGACTCGCTGCTTTCTGTCGTGTTGCGGCACCCTGAAGTGGAAGCGGCGGCCCCCTTTGTCTATGGCAAGGCCATGGTGACGGCGCACAATGAGGCCGAGGGGGTGACGCTGAAGGGCATCGATTGGGAGAGAGAGGAGACCGTGACAGAGGTCGCGCGTTATGTGCGCGACTCGTGGAATCACGGACTTGATCTTGCACGCAACGAGAGGGGGATCCCGGGGATTGTGCTGGGCAAGTATGTTGCCGAGGGCCTCGGTGTGGTCCCAGGTGATGAAGTCGTCCTTGTGAGCCCAGCCAAGGCCCGGCGGACACCTATGGGTTTCGTGCCTCGGATGAGGCGTTTCGAGGTCCGCGGCATCTTCGACTCTGGGATGTACGACTTCGATGCCGTGATGGCTCTGATTTCGCTGGATGAGGCCGCTTCATTCCTCGGGCTATCGCCTGGTGCTGTCACCGGCCTGGAGTTGCGACTGCGAGACATGTACGGGGCCCCGCGCGTGGCTTCCGAGGTTCTCTCTATGGTGGGAGGCTTTCCCTATCGCACAAACAATTGGATGGACCTTAACAGGAGCCTCTTCGAGTGGATGCGCACGGAGCGGCGGGCGATGTTCGTGATACTGACGATGATCATCCTGGTTGCCGGGTTCAACATCGCTAGTTCCCTGATCATGCTGGTTATGGAGAAGAGGAGGGAGATCGGGGTATTGAAGGCAATGGGGGCTCCTTCACTTGCTATCTTGCGGATCTTCACGCTCGATGGCTGGGTCGTTGCGGCGGGAGGCACCGGGGTGGGCGGTGTGCTTGGGCTGGGCATATGCTGGGTCATCAAGACATGGAAGGTTTTCCGGCTCCCCGACGACCAGATGAAGGCGCTGAGAATGTAGGTCGTTATTTCTTCGGCCTCCGGACCG
>CAYMBA010000036.1:0-17383 GCA_964388535.1 uncultured bacterium
GGTGCCCTGCGTACCCCTCCAATGGAACGGAAGATCTCCACCCACTCGCACAAGCAGGGGGGAGCTTCTTACCTTCCACATCCCCTTCGCCACATTCTTCTCGCCTTCGAAAACCAGGTAGCTGTATTTGCCGTAGTGCGGCACCTTTCTCCAGACGGAAGCAAGCGCTTGGGGTTCGCCGGAGACGACGAGCAATAGGGCTTCACCCCTAGAAACTGGGTGCGGAAGACATGCGATAAGTGTGTGGTGCGCCAGATCGTAGGTGTCCTGTCCGATGTCAAAGGAGTCAAAACTGAGGGACAGCTCTATCGGTAGTATCGCTTCCAGCTCCTGGCGCCCGTGGGGGTTACCTAGTACTATCTCTGCTCCCTTTTGCACGCGCGCGGGCATGGCCATCTGGATGCTCCCAAGGGCCCGCCCCTTTCCGTATTCGCTGAGGAGATTCTCGTAAGCCTTGTGTAATGCCTCCCCTTGAGGACCGACGAAGACTGCTGTAGCGGAGTCTGCACCCAAGAATCGACTAATGGCTATTGGAACCTCTTCTGGATGTAGACGCCTCATGACGTCGAAGTCAGGATCGACGGCGAATGAGAGTGGCCTGCAATCGGGAAGGTCCTTCTGGACTATCCCTATGGGCCCGGAAATCCTTGCTACCCACCGTATTTCCCGGCCACTGCTGCACACAACGCGAAGAGGCAGATCAAGCGAGTAGAATCCGGGCTCTATAGAGACCTCGCATCCTAGTTTGACCCCGGATCCAGCGCGCTCCAAGTCCAGACCTCGGATCGAAACAAGGGGAGCGCCTGGCCTTTCGATCCACTGGTGGTAGAACTGGTGAAGGTCATCTCCGGTCTCTTCGGAGAATGCGTCGAGGATATCGCACCAGCGCGCGTGCCCAAAGAGAAACCGCTTATAGAACTTAGACAGGACATCCCAGAACTTCTCCTCGCCAAACCGCCGCCGCAGCATATGGTAGACCATCATCGACTTGCCATATCCTATCGCCTGGGACGAAGCATCATGCCGCTCGGTGAAGTCTGTCAGAGGGAAGTCGCGGCCTGAGCGCGCATAGTCTGTATATGCCTGCAGTTGGCTTCTGCGGTAGTCCCTTGCTTCGGCGGAGCTTCTTTGCTCCTTGTACAGATAATCTGCACCGTAGACGGTTATGCCCTCGCACCAGTTGCCGTCACTCCCATCAACGAAGACACCATTGCCCCACCAGTTGTGTAAGATCTCATGACCATACGAAGTCCCAACAATGAACGGGAGCCGGATGACTCGGTCACCGAGAAGGGTGAAAGACGGCATCCCGTAGCCAGTCTGCCAGAAGTTCTCGACTAGTGCGAACTTGGGGAACGCGTATGGGCCGATCTTCTGGCCGTAAAGGTCGAGGTATTTTCCCGTAGCGCTGAGGTACTTCCTTGCCAAATCGTCGCTGTCATCGGCCGCATGGAGGAACGCTTGGATGTCCGTACCAGCGTGCTTGCTCGAGTAGAGAAGATACGGTCCTGCGATCAGGTAGATTTCGTCCATTGGCTCGGCAGACACCCATGCCATGCGATGAGGGGCCTGTGGCGCTTGGTATACCGCGATCTTCGACGTTGAGTCTTCTGTGCCTCCGGAGTCGATCCAGCGGGATGGTGAAGCATCCAAGGCGGTGAGCTTGCCTTGGGACACGCAAAGCCATCCCGCAGGTAGGGTGCAAGATAGCTCGAAGGGAGCCGGGGGATCGAACCTCAGGGGGTACCACAGGCTGGATGATGAAAGGAATACTCCGCGCTGATCGATCAGGCCACTGCTTGTTTCAAAGCCCCTCTGGTAGCTTTCTGCTGGTGGTTCCAAGCTGTCGTAGACGGTGCCCGCATATCGCACGACCACAAGAACGCTCTCGGGCCAGTGCACCGCACTCGCCAAAGAGAGGTCGATCTGCACCGCGTGCTCCAGGGCACCAAGTCCTTCGTAATCCGGGGCGTACCAGAAGTCGGCGGGGTTCCACCGCTTCCTGCGAGAGTACCTGACTGAGAGAGGTGCGCCGCGCAGGGTTTTCGCTTCGATTCTTCCAATCTCGAGTGAGCCGTTGAGCAGGAACGGGACCGGTGTCAGCGCATCGACCCCCTCACGGTGCACGATAAGTACGGTATCGACACAAGAGAGGTGCGCCCTGGAGGGGTTCAGCGTGGCCTCGAGGTGATGCCAGGCGAAGCGGGCACATGACGGATTCTGGAACCACGCTGGCTCTGTCTGCTTCGGTGGAGGAGCAGCCGTAGGGGACCCTGGCGAAGGGGGGCGGCAGCCGTGGAGCAGGAATGCTGCCGCCAGTACAAGGATCGCCGGGAGGATCCCCCACGCTCCCGCTGTCTGCTGCCCAGGGTTCCGCCCGTTGGCCGATCGCCTCCGCCCGATCAGTTGTGGAGGCCGACGTCGCTCCTGCTGCCCTCTTGGCAGCGCCGGTTCTGGGCGGGGGCGTCTTTCCAGCCCGTGTACGTTGCAAGGGTCGCCATAGGCGCGACCGCCGATCACCCGGTACGTGTGGTGTATCGCAGAGGCCATCTCTCCGTGCTCCCGTCGATGAGTCAGCACCAAGTGTGTATCCGGTTACGGAGAGAGAGCCTAGAACATCCACTGGGCGCCGGGCTAGTGGATTCGCTGCCCGGGGCGTGGCACGGCCGGCACAGTCGCTCAGGCCTTCTGCTAGAAGCGTACGCCGGCGAGCACGCTTGCGGTCCTCGTCTTTTCTGTGGGGCCATAGTCCCCCTTCTGGACCGCGTTTATCGATGTCAGCCCATGGGAGTAGATGGCCTCTGCAAAGAACGTCACCCCTCTAGAGCGCACCTCCATTCCTGCCCCCGCGTTGAGTGCGACATTGGTGTCCTTGTATTGGTATTTTACGTCGAGGGTCGCCTCGCTCTCAGAGCTCCATGATCCTTCCCTGGACCATGACTTGGAGTAGAAAGTCGCACCGGTCAGGTAGCCTACCTCTGGTCCGACCTTGAAGTACGGTCTTGTTCGGGAGTGACCCACTGCGAATCGCAGCATCGGAGCGACGGTGATGTACCAAAGCCTGGTTTCCCTGATGAAGCCGTCGACCTCCAGACCTATGCTCTCTACATATCTCTGTGTTTCGAACTCCCAGTGGGAGAGCCTCTGCACGTACATGATGTCCGTATCGAGTGACACGTTCGGCGAGAAAGTCATTCCTATGGTTATTCCCCCCGCGGCCGCGCCCTTGCCGCCGTAGTCCCCGTATGTTGGGTAACCATCTTCGAGCGTGATCTCGGAGAACCCATACCCGCCCTTGACAGCGAGTGAGACGACATGGCTTTGAGCTGTTGCGACCGATGTGATGACAGACAGGCACAATGTGATCGCAATGGCAATGGCGCGGACGGATTTCATGACTTACCTCCCCTGTGTTTCTTGTCCTTTGCCGTTGGGAGGACTGCCATAGCAAGTGGGCCCCTCTTGGGGCGCTGCCACCACTCCTGTAGGTCCTCCGGCGCCAGCGCCGGTCAGGGTCCCTGGGCGCTGTGGCGCTGTGAGCGTGCACCAGGCATTCGATCGACCTTAGTGGGGTGTGGCTTGCGAAGCTTGTGACGAAAGGAAGAGCTCCTGGCGGATATGGGCCGGAATGGAGCTGGCTGTGGCCCCCATTTGGCATTTCTGGCGGGGTGTCCGGCTCTGCCCGGAGCCGCACTACGCGTCCTTTTGAGCCGGGTTCGCCGGGGCTGCTTCTCGTCCTAGTCGCTACGGTGAGGATTGTCTGCCTGTTGAGAGGCTAGTTACCGCAGAAGCAATCCTTTCTGCAGCAAAGTCGACCTCATCGGGTGTTGTGTGCTCTCCCACGGAAAGTCTGAGTGTGCCAAGTGCCTTGCGCGGCTCTATGCCCATTGCCGCTAGAACGTGTGAGACGCGAGGCTCCGCAGTGTGACAGGCCGCTCCGGCTGAACACGCGATTTCGGGCATCTCGGAGATGATCTTGCCTGCTTCCAAGCCCGGGAAGGAAATGCTGAGTGTGTTTGGCAGCCTGCTTTCGGGGTGTCCGTTGACGACGGCCCATGGGACCTTAGAGAGGATCTGTCGCTCGAGGCGGTTGCGCATCGCCCGCATGTGGGCGGCTCTCTCTTGAAGCCGCTCAGCCGCAAGCTCTGCGGCCTTGCCCAGGCCAACGATCTCAAGCACGTTCTCAGTGCCTGGCCTGCGGCCCCCTTCCTGACCAGCTCCATGGGTTATCTTCGCCAGCTCAATTCCCTCACGCACATACAAAGCACCGATGCCCTTAGGGCCATAGAACTTGTGCGCTGCAATCGAGAACAGGTCGACGCCCATTTCCTTTACTCTGGTCGGTATCTTGCCGACGGATTGAGCGCCGTCGCAGTGGAAAAGGGCGCCGTGGCGATGCGCTATGTCCGCGATTTCGGCGACAGGCTGGATCGTTCCCACTTCGTTGTTGGCGTGCATGACCGTGACCAGGATGGTGTCAGGGCGGATGGCGGCTTCTATCGCGCCAGGGTCAACCATGCCGAAGCGGTCCACGCGCACTACTGTTGTGTCGTAACCCTGACCTTCAAGAAACCGACAGACTTCCAGCACTGCCGGATGCTCGACTGCGCATGTCACTATGTGCTTGCCCCTGTTTCGCATGGCGAAGGCTGTTCCGAGGATGGCCATGTTGTTGGCTTCGGTTCCGCCGCTTGTGAAAACTACCTCTTCGGGCTTGCATCCCAGCATCCTGGCGACCTTTGAGCGGCTCGACTCGACCAGATCGCGCGCCTCCCTCCCGAGGCGGTGGGAACTGGAGGGGTTACCAAAGCTGCCCCGAAGCAAAGGCTCCATGGCCGCGGCCACCTCGGGGGCATGTGGAGTGGTGGCGTTGTAGTCCAAGTAGACGATCCTCTCCGTGCTGTACGGTGTGCTGTGCATCGCCGCGCCTTCCCCTTCCACAGGTCAGAACATGAAGAACGCCAAGTGGGCCTGGGGATATGTGTTTGCGTCTGCTCGCCTCCGAAGCCTGGCATATGCTGTGACCACAACTCAAGGCTGAGGGAGCGATCCTCGCCGCCCTTCTGGCTAGGCGGGCTTCGGATTCCGGCTGTCGGACCATCGATTGTTGGGATATCCTGTCGACTTCGTGGTACGGCTAGGTCGCGATGCCTTGCAGGGGGTGATCCTATGATGTCTGCCTCGGGGGGTTCGGATCGCTACGTCGCGTGCGGGAGCAGTGCGACGGCGCGCACGGATGGATCCGAAAGGCAAGGGAAAGGTGCCGGAGCGGAGGCATCAGGGCCTGCAGCCCCGGCGAAAGGTCACGAATCCCCTGACCGAGGGGCAGCTGGAGGGACCCAGTCGCCGAGTGCGGGGAAGGGCTTCGCCGGTGGGGACGCGACTGCTATCGCCCATTTCTATCGCGGGGAGATGAACCGGTTGACGGTGTGGCGCACACGGATGGACATAACGACGAACTGGGCAATTATCACGACCATCGGGCTCCTCTCGTTTTCCTTCCGCAACCCTCGTGCCGATGCCATCTTCATAGTGAACCTGGTTGCTCTCTGGTTTCTTCTTACGATCGAGTCGCGTCGCTATAGGTTCTACGATGTCTGGCGGTGGCGGGTGCGAATCCTCGAGGTGCACTTTCTTGCGCCAGTGCTGGATCCGGTTTCGAGAGGCCTAGAAGGGCCGTGGCGCACCGATCTGGTTTCGGACTTGTTGTATCCCACCTTCAAAATGTCGATGCGCGAGGCCATGGGCCGCAGGCTTCTGAGGAACTACGTCTACTTGTTCCTCCTGGTCCTTGTAGCTGCCCTTGCTCATGTGTTTGGGATCTCGCCGGCCACTGGGTCCTGGGCCTTTCTGACGCGCGAGTACGTCATGGCGTCGATGCGCCAGAACTGGGTTCTGCTCACCATACTCGTGATCACCTATGCGCCGCTGATCCTGCTCGGTGTCTCCGCATGGAAGAGGCGCAAGGTGGCCGTGGAGCTGCACGATCCCCAAGGGCGACGCCCCTACCGTGTATAGACGCCGTGGTCTGAGAGGATACTCGTCGTCAACTCGCTATGTGAGCGCCTTCCAGAGCTCAATTCCAAAGTCGCGCAGGAAGATCACACGCTGCACGAGTAGGGCCACGCGGCCCATGACAGTAAGTCCGAAGCCAGCGCCGAAGCCTATCATGAGGGTGTAGATGCCGACCTTGGACGTGATCCCAAGGAAGCCAGAGTGCTCCTTGGAGAAGAAGAAGTAGCTGAGAGAGCACAGGATTCCGATGAAGGCGAGGGCGAACATGATCCCGTTCCAAGAGAGGTCGATAGGGCGAATGGTCCCCTGGAGTTGGTAAAGGAGAGCAGTCTTGATGGCCAGCGGGATGTATATCCCTGTCGAGATTCCGATGTAGAACGCGAGCGAGTAGCGAGCAATGTAGCCGTACTTTGCGGAGAAGCGAGACCACATGAGCACGCCGAGGAGGGCCGGAATCACATAGTACCACTGACCTTTCTGAAAGATGGGAACGATAACCTTGTCGTGGAAGCTGGTATGGTAGAGCAGCATCGTCCAGTAGCCCGTGGTGATGCCTACCCACAATCTCTCGGTAAACTTGTAGATTGGATTGTCCTTATACAGGAAGGAGAATATGGCTAGTGTGACGAGCGCTGCAAGACCCTGCCAGAGTAGGCTTGCAACCGTTCCATGTTCCATTGTTCCGTCTCCCCCAACTAGTTCTCGCTGCTCCTCAGTAGCCTTGCTATCTTACCCCGGCTCCCAGGCCCCGTTTCCGCTCTGCAACCCTTCGCGCAAAGTATGCGATATTCGTAAGCACGATGAAGGCAAGGATCACGAAATGAGAGGCCGTCTGGTAGGGGATGCCTCTGGACCCTAAGCCTCTCACCCCTCGCAACTGTTCGTATTCGGCGGCTCCTTTGATTCCAGGAATCAAACCGAAGATCTGCCCCGATTGAAGATATGGATAGTAGTCCGACGCCATTACGCCTGTTACGCCCAGGGCGAGGGGGACGCCGTATTTGGCGTTGCCATACTGGATCCACATGTCTGCCACGTTACCGCCCGCCATTGATATCACGCCCTCGACATCGTCGAAGTTGTGGATGTCACGCATCATAGGCAGTGAGTCGAGTTCGTTGCCATAGTAGTCGATCGGGAAAGGCACGCGGAAGTCGGTTCCCATAGCCAGGATGGTGATTGCAGGATACGGCTTGTAGCCGAGGAACACGTAGTCGACACCATTCTTCTTGCCATACTTCTTGGCTACCCGGGTGATCAGTTCATCGGCCATGGCGGGTCCGAATTGGGAAAGAGCGCTTATGATCACGTGCCCCCCGTTCTCGAACACCTGGGACAGAATAGCCTCTGTCATGGGATGCAGCTCGGCGAGGGTGGAGGGGTCGTAGTCGATAGCAAGGAAAAGCGTCTTGCCGGCTCTGATGCTATCCACAAAGGTATATACCTGCTTCACCTCACTCGAGACATTCACCGGGATGTATGGCTCCGTGATTGCCGCAAGGATCACGGCCACAGCGAGAATAAGGTATATCCACCGGCGGTCGACGCTCAGGAGCTTGTCGTACCAGTGCATGTTCTAGTCTCCTCCCATGTACGAGCGCTCGATCCCTAGTAGGATCTTCATGCTGTAGGTGATCGCTCCCAATGCGACACCGATGATGATCGCCCGCTTGGCAGCCATATTGGGAATCTCGAGAATCCACCGGACTGCTTCGGCGTTCCATGTTCCCAGCGGCTCGGGCAGTGGGATCAGCCGGAGCATCACGACAAAGGCCGTCAACAGAAGCACTGCTGCGAGGGCCGTCCGGGCTCTGAAGGCGCGGTAGGCCGCACTTGCGATGTAGAAGGCCAGCATCGAGAAGAGAGTGGCCTGTGCCGGCACCAGTATGTAGTTGAACAGGTTTGAGCTTAGGGAGGTCGACGAGTCAAACCAATCGCGCCTCAGACCGGCAGCTATCATTATCAAGAACCCGAATATCGTTGCCAGCGAATAGACCCTTTCCTTGGGCTCACGTTCTGCTTTCCTCACAGTAGAGCTCATCAGGCTGTAGATGCCCACGGGCAATGCGAGGATGCCAATCACGATGACGAAGTCATTGGCATACTGGAACAGGAACTCGGAGTACTCATGCGGGACGAAAAACTGGAGGATCATGATCATCCCGCTAAGGAACACCAGGAAGATGGGAATCTGCTTCTTCATCGCTGGCTTTCCTCTGCAACTAGTGCGGAGCGATTAGAGAGCTAACAAACCTACTTCCAAGAACCGTAGCTTCGAGCAAGCCCAGGACGGCCACGATCAAGATTACGGCCTTCATCAGGTCCTGGGCTTTGAGCGGACCGACAAGCTTTGGATCCTGCGACAGGTAGGCTGAAGCTGCGTACAGCTCCTCTCCGATGAGAGTATAGTCTGTCGCTGCTACGAAGAATGGTATCTGTGCTACCTGGTCAGTACCCGAGATCTGGATCGCACCCGTAGTCGATCCGGCCTCCGCAAGAAGGAGGCTCTCTGCATGGAAGACTCCCATGTAGAAGTTCGTCGCAGTCTTCTCGCGGAGCATGAGGCCATTTACTGCTGCAACATAGGGAAACTGCATCGCCGAGATGTAGAATATGTTCTCCGGTCTGTAGACATCGGGCCTTCCCGCCTGCAGATAGGCCTCCTTTACTGTCTCTTGAGCCATTACCATCATCACGGGGTCATTGACGGGAACGAGGAGCGGCGTTTGGTATTCTGCAGTTCGCCTGGCGACCCTGGCCAGAATGGTATAGCCCGCTAGAGTGGCAATGTCGCTGGCCGTTCCCGTGCCGAGTACAAACAGGATCGGTCTTCCCATCTCGGTCGCTCGCCCGATCGCTTCGTCAATCCTGCTTAGGCCGGGGATTGGTCGGATATACAGCTTCTTGCCTTTTACCGAGGTCTGGATGTAGTAGACCATCAGCGCGCCAAGGGCTATTGCGATCAGCAGGATGTTGACGCGCTTGGTGTGAAACCAGTTGCCCTTCGCAATTCCAGTTACCGGTTCTGTGAAAGGAGTATGAGACCCATCGGGTAGTTTGGCCCTGATCTTGTACCGGACGGGTTCGCCCCTAGGGACGTAGCCAGGGTTTGGCCTGCCACCCATTTCCTTCTCGTCGTTCTGGTCGACGTATCGAGTCTCGTTTCCCGGGACCGTTGCCACCTGGAACCATTCGGTCTCCGTGGGCTGGCCTTCCGGTCGCCACGGCAGGCGGTAGATCTCGTAGGCCAGGACTCGCGGGACTCCGGCCGGTGGGTTCCATTTCAGCAGTATCCCGTGACCGGAGTCGTTGGGGTTGTCCTCGGCACGCAGGTTCGAGGGGGGAGCAGCACTTCCGGGGCTCAGGGTGCCTGCACTGTGAGAATAGGCCCAGCACAAGGCAACAAAAGACATTGCAAGAAACGCCATTGCCAGTGCGGCCACTCCCGCCCTGAGGATTCCAGGTGATCCGTGAGAGAAGTTCCGTTGCAGCATCATCGTCGCCTCGTGTGACGCCCCGGGGGGCGACTGACCAACGACCAGGAAACGCTACTCATTCGCAGGAGTCTACGGTGAACCTCAGGCGGGCCACAAGCGAAAAGGCCGTCCCATAAGGGACGGCCTTCGCTATGGTGATGCCATCTATTTTCCCCGACGTCCTCCCGGATCAGCGGCCGGGGAAACAAGTGGCTGTGCTAGTGCGCGAGCGTAAGAGTCCTAGTGCTCTCGACACCGTCGACGGAGATTCTGGCAAAGTAGGTACCGGCGGCCACCTTCGCGCCAGAGTCATCCTCGCCGTTCCAGATCACCTCGTGAGGTCCGGAGAAAGCAGACTTGCCGGAGTAGAGATTCCTCACGAGCCGCCCAGAGGCGTCGTAGATGGCAACGCTGAACTCCGCTCCCGCAGGCAGATCCATCGAGATCGTAGTCGAGCTGGAGAACGGATTTGGACGGCTCGGGAGGATGCGCACCAGTGCCGGCGGTTCGTCCACGGCAGCTCCGCCCTGGGTTGTGGAGGCCCAGAAGGCGTAATCCTGCGCCCCGCCCGTGCAGTACCTGTCCATCGAGGTGAGCATGAAGACATACTCGCTTGTGTCGAATCCAGGGATCTCTATGGTCCCGTCGCCGTTTTCGTCGAGATCCATCATGTACTCGTGATAGACGTCGGCGTCGGCTTCCTTGGCGATCAGGCGCACTGCCCAGGTGCAGCTTGGGCCGTCGAACTCGACCACAAGCATATTGTCCTCGCTGCCGTTCTCAGGCACGAACTTCATGACGCTCGTTCCGATGGGCTCCGGCTTCATATTGTCCCTAGGGTGCCGCTCGCCCGTCGGATAGGAGCTGAAGGTCCAGTCGGGATACAGCATCGCGCTCCAGGTGCCGCCTTCCTCGAAGTGATTCCCGTCGTCCCTGTAGTTTGTGTAGAAGCACCAGTCCATGAGTTCTGCATAGGCATCCATGAACTGGTAGCCATAGGGGTTCAGGTGCGTATCGAAGGCGTTCCAGATGTTACCGTCCCACTGGACTGTGTCCCAAATGCGCCTTACGATGTCGATGTCAAACCGCTCGGACTTATACATTGGCCATACTATGCCGCCGTACTCGTGCATGCCGTTGAACGTCTTGAGCGACTTGTAGGGCACCGAGAAGAAGGCGCTCAGATAACCGCGGTAGTCGTTGATGTTGTCGTAGGCCCACTCCTCGCCCATCATCGCGCAGTTTTCCATGTACCAGACGAACGTAGTGTACCCGTAGTAGCCGAACTGGACGACGTGCATGTACTCGTGGGCACAGGTGACGCGCCTGACGCCGGCACTGCTGATGTGTGCGTCGACGTGGAAGAAACCTGTGAAGTCGTAAGGAGGATCGCCGGGAACGGGATCTTCAGGCTCGGCCATTCCGAGCGTGCCGCCACCAAGAGTATGGATGTAGCAGTCGATCATGTCTGTACCGCCGCCGATGTAGCCGTCTCCCGGTGGGACGTCCCACAGCATGTCGACGTGGTACTTGTTCCAAGCAACCTCGACGGCTTCGGCCACGACGTCTACATATACCTCGTCAACGCCGTCATATCCGGTATTCGTATAGTGGATAATGAAGTGTTCGGTCTCCCGGGTGAGGGGGAGTCCACCGGGCCTTGCCCTCAGGCCGTTGATCTCATCGACCATGTCAGCGGGCAGTCCCTCCATCCGGGCATAGACCTCCAGGAGGATGGGGGTCCCGCACTTCAGGGGCTCGCCCCGGATCGCGAAGCGCTCGGGAAGCCTGTCCGGCGCCTTTACGAAGTAGAAGCGGTAGAGGACCGCTTCAGCCTCACTGATATCGCCGGCCAGATAGGCCTGATTGATTGCCTCCAACGTCGGGTGCCCGTATGTCTCGAAGGGCGCCGGTGTGGCACCAGCAGGCAACGAGACGGAGACGAGCAAGACCGCTGCTGCCAGGAAAAGTGCTGTTCTTTTCATGATCCCTCCTCGAGATGCCGGGGCAGGCTGCACGGGACCTCGGTTGCCGCCGGCCCACGGGGTAGGCCAGCTCTCTCACCGCAGCCACCTCACGGCTGCCTTCAAACCATCCAGCAGGGGTTCCCACCCCCGCTAGAATCCAGCTTCAAGCTATTGCATTCCATTTGATTATACGATCCACGGGCGGCCTCCGTCAATCCCCCGCGCCCTCTGAGTGCGCGGCTGATCCGTGTCTGGATGGGCTCTGTGAGGTCTCAAGATTGCGGTAGGTCACTGAGAATCCCAGCCGGTGAGTGGTACCCTGCCCGAGCGGCCGCCCGGGTGTCCGCACTGCTATCGAGCGTGTACCCAGCCGTACGGACATTCCGTCTACGGCTACGATCCACCTCGGCGCCACGCTAGAAACCTCACGCACCAAGGAGGCGAAGGGTGCGTTGTGGTGCCCGATGTGCGTCAGCACGCCCAGTCCTGGGTCCAGGTGATCTAGTAGCTCGAGAGCCATAGCCACGTCGTTGTGATGGCCGCGCTCTCCCGAGCCAGTGGCGAATGTGGCATCCAGCACGACCACCTTGGGCCCCACTTCCAGGAGCCTGCGTATGGTTGGGGCAGGCAGTCCCCCTGTGTCTGTGAGGTAGGCAATCGCACTGTCTTCCGTCCCCCGTGCTCCCCACAGCAGGTAGCCAAAGGTTGGCACGGTGTGCGAAAGTGGTAGTGGCTCGATGAGGAACTCGCCGAATTGAACCTGCTGGAACGATTCCGCTGCGATCGGCTCGAGCTTCGAGTGCCCATTGAAGAGCCGCATCAGGCGGCCAGCCGTTCGCACGGCTGGTGAACGGGGATGTAGCAGCGCGAGGGGTCCGGCGCCGTTTCGCCGCCTGCTTAGCCGCGGAAGACCGAGCACATGGTCGAAATGGAAGTGGGTCAGCAGTACTCCGTCCAGCCGTCCCGAGACGGTCTGCAATACCCGGTCCTCTATATCGGAGCCGCAGTCTATGAGGATAGATCGGCCGCCCCACGATACGAGCGCCTTGGCGTGTCTACGGCGCAGGGCAGGTTCCAGTCTGGCCTCAACGCATGTTGGACAGTAACAGGCTGGGCTCGGGACCCTTTCTGCGGCCCCGGTCCCAAGAAGCGTGATTTCCAGCATCTATCTGCCTCGGTACGTTGCTCTTATCCTTCGGTGCCCATTCCTGTGGGTCCCCAGCGCCAAGGGGCTCCCGCCTCCTAGCTTGGAGTATCGGACAGGAGGCACCCAGTTCGCCACCTTCAAACAGCAGGGTCGCACCGGCCTCGTCTTCGGTGGGTGACCAAAGGCGGCGCCAGACCAGCTGCACAGGCTTGAGATCCCCGAGGGTGTACACGCCCAATCCCTTGGCGTTCCATGGAACTAGAGGTTACGCTAATTATGGAAGTGCGGTGGGTAACTGCTTGTTGGGGGCTTAGTGCTTTCCTCCCTGGCCCGGGGACAGGCGATTGTGCAGACAGAGCGAGTTTGGAGCGCGGGCAAGTCGGATGCCTCCTCTGGGTGAGGTATACGGGGGCGCCCTCACTCGAATTGCTGCCTTCTGCGGTCGTCTTCTCCGCTGCCGGGTCGTGATCTGAATGGGACATTGGCGACTACTCGTCTAGCCCGGAGCCCCTGACCGTGCTCTCTTCCGCTGGCTTCTGCCGGACCGGCCAGAGGGTGATCGTTTCCCACCTTGGCGTCGCGCGGCCGCAGGGGCTTCTGTGGCCAGCGCGTAGGATGCAGCAATGGGAGGTGTGCAATGCCGTCGATCGTGCAACTTCGCAGAATCTGCCTTGCCGCACTGGCCTTTGGGCTTTGGGGCGTCGCTGATACGGGCGTCGCACGGGCCGAGAACTTCGTTTTCACGGAGAACTTCAACACAATGGCCTACTGCGACACGCTGGCCACCACCGCCTGGTGGGACACCACCAGCGGGACGCTGAGGTTCTACCCGGTGGAGCACGTGGTTCTGGACAGCCTCGCTCTTCCCGGGAGTGCCTACGGGTTCTGGGTGCACGGTGAGTATTTGTGCGTCGCCGCCGGGGAAGCGGGGCTGTCAGTGGTCCGCGCCGAGGACCCAAGCGACCTTGAACTCTTGCCCACGCTGGAGGTGCCAGGTTCCGCGAGGGCGGTCCAGGTGGATGGCAACTATGGCTATGTAGCCGCCTCCGATGGCGGCCTAGCCGTCGTCGACTTCTTTGATCCGTGGGCCCTCGAGCTCATGTCCTCCTTTGACACTCCCGGCTGGGCGCTGGACGTGAGCGTGGAAGGCGACGTCGCTTTTGTGGCGGACAGTACGGGGGGGGTGGTCGCCTTCGACGTTCGGCTTCCCGATGCCGCCGTTGCATTGGACACTCTGGCTCTGGCGGGCGAGCCGCGGTCCCTTTTCCCCTCCGGCGATGTCCTGAGTGCTGTAGGTGCGGGAGGGTATCTGGTCCTGATCGACGTCTCCGAACTCGACGCCGGCACAGGCGGAGACATGCAAGTCCTTTCGGAGGCAACGTTTCCCGGTACGGGATGGGACATAGTAACCGACGGTGCACTGGCCTTCATCGCCGCTGGTGAGGGCGGGCTCGTGGCGTACGATCTCTCGGATCCCGCTGCACCCCAGATGCTGAGTGCGGTCGATCCCGGCTCGGCCGTCACGTCGGTGGATGTGGACGGAGACATCGTGCTGGCTGGATGCGAGGACGGCAGCACGGTGCTTTTCGATGTGACAGACCCGTCTGCGCCCCAGGTGATCGATCTTCTTGCGCTCGAGGGGGCAGCGCTTGCGGTGTCCGTGCACGGAGCAGTTGCCTTCGAGGGATCTCGGGGAGGGATGGTGCGCAGTCTGAGTCTTGCGGAGCTTGCAGGTCCCGAGGTGCAGCAGGTAGGTGAGACGACACTGCAGTGTAACCCCAGGGCGATGGCCCTCCAGGGCGACTACGCCTACGTGACGAGCAACAATGCGCTGGTGCTGGTCGTGGATGTAAGCGATCCCGGGCAGCCTGTGGTAAGGGGCAGGGTGGGCGAAGGCGAGGAAGCCGGAGGCCTCGTCGTCCGAGGCGGCTTCGCTTATGTCGCCGCCGGCTGGTCCGGTCTTGTCGTGGTGGACGTGACGGATCCCGACAGCCCGCAGATCGCCGGGAGCATCTCATTCGATGTGTCCGTGGTCGCCGTCGATGTGGCGGGCAACTACGCCTACCTGGCCTGTGGAAGCGACGGCTTCCGCGTCGTCGATGTTTCAGACCCGCAGGCGCCGCAGCTGGCGGCTTCAATCTGGATGCCAGGATATCTGCAGGACGTGCTGGTCCAGGGCAACGTGGCCTACGTCTGTTCCGAGTGGGAGGGCGTGCACGTGGTCGAGATAGACGATCCGTCGGCCCCACAGCACATAGCCGGGGTGTCCCTTCCGGCGGGGGCGTATCATTTCGACATAGCCGGAGACTATGCCTACGTCACCAGTGGCGAGGACGGTCTTCGCGTCGTGGACATCATGGATACCTACAACCCGTTGGACATGGGCAACATCGTGCTTCCATCGTATTCGATCGGGAGGGTCTACCTGGACGGTGACTATGCGTATGTCTGTCTGGACGGAGGTGGGGTCACGGTGGTGGATGTGACTAACCCTCTCGAGCCCTCGATCAGCGCGCAGCTGCCCACGGAATACACCCCTGAGGATGTGGGTGTTGCTGGTGGCTTTGCCTTCGTTCCATGTTCGTGGGGGCAGTTCCAGGTCTTCCAGTGCAAGAACTACTCCGTCGACGCCGCGGGGAATCGCGGGGTCTCGACGAATGTCTATGGGGGAAGCCACCCGCTGGCTGCTGTGCGATTTGGGTATGTTCCTGAAGGTCAGGCTGCAACCTGGTTCTTCAGCTGTGACGGGGGCAACGAGTGGATCTCCGCCGGGGCCGACCTGTGGTATCCCTTCTGGCCTGCTGGTCCGAGCCTGAAGTGGCGTTGCGATCTTCTCACGGTGTCGGGGCCCGGGTTCGTGGATTCTCTCTGTGTGGAAGCTCTGGCTGCACCAGGGCTCATCTCCTCGATAGAGGATGTCTCCGGGGACCAGGGAGGTTGGGTCCACCTGCGCTTCGGCCGCTCCGGCTACGACATGGCGGAGTCCGGGGGCCTGGTTGTGGGCTATCAGGTCTACCGCCTGCTCGGGGAAGAGGGACTCTCGGGTGCTTCCCCGGCCGGGGAAGCCCACGTCCTGCCTGTCGGAGGAAACCGGATCCACGAGCGTGACGGCCGGTTCATTGTGGAAGGCGGCCGCGATGGCTTCCCTCCCGGGGAGTGGGAGATAGTTGCTACTGTCTATGCGACGCAGCAGGAACACTACACGGTGGCTGTGCCCACACTGTGTGATTCCACGGCTGCAGGTCCTTGTTGGACCACCTATCTGGTGACGACGCACACGACCGATCCGCTCACGTGGTACGTCAGCGACCCGGATAGCGGATACTCTGTGGACAACATTGTGCCCGGAACGCCCCCGCATCTGAGGTGGGCAGCGGACGGGGTCCTTGCGTGGAACGCCTGCCTCGATGAGGACTTCGGCTATTACGGAGTCTACGGGTCGAGCACGGAGAGCTTGGAGGACGCCGATCTACTTGGCTACACCATCGAAACCACGATGGACGTCAGTGCGAGCGACTATGCGTACTACCTGGTTTGCTCCTTCGATTGCCATGACAACCGCAGCGAGCCGGCTGTGATCGGCAGCTGGGCCAGCGACGCACCTGTACCGGCTGTCCCGCAACGGCTACAGCTGCGGATCACAGACACCGTCTCCGGCTCGGGAAGCGTCAGGATGCTCCTGGGACTGCCTGTGAAGAGCAGGGTGAGGCTGTCGGTGTTCGATGTGGGCGGCCGCTCTGTGTGGCGGTGGAGCGCCGATGACATGGATGCAGGCTGGCACGAGGTGCAGTGGGACGGAAGCGCGGGGAGCGAAGCCGTTGCTGGCAGTGGTATCTACTACGTAAGGCTTGAGGCCTGCGGGCGCAGTCTGGATCAGAAGATCGTGCTTGTGCGCTGAGCCGCCTGACCGCACGAGACCCTCTTGCACGATTCCGGATCCGTCAGAATCCCAACTGGCGGGTCTGACCTGTAGTCCGACCATGTGATGGCCGGCACCCGACACAGGCCGGGTGCCGGCCCCACAGGCTACAGTTTGTACAGTTCCGAGTACTTCTGCCGGAGATGCCCCAGAAGGTACTCCGGATCGACGGGCTTGCCGCTCACCTTCTCCACGAGTTCGCGCGGCTTGTACTTTTGGCCCGGTGCGTGGACTTTCTCGTTCAGCCACTGCTTGAGGACCACAAGGTTTCCCTTCTCGATCTCTCCGTAAAGGTTTGGGATGTCTCTGACAGCAGCATCGAATATCTGCGCCGCATACACATTGCCGAGCGTGTACGTGGGGAAGTAGCCTATCAGGCCCATACTCCAGTGGATGTCCTGCAATACCCCGTCTGCGGCAGAGCCTGGCCGAATACCGAGGTACTCTTCCATCTTGGCAGTCCATATTTCGGGGAGGTCTTCGACCTTCACTTTGCCCTCAATGAGGTCTTTCTCGATCTGGAAGCGAAGGATGATGTGGAGGTTATAGGTGACCTCGTCGGCTTCGACGCGTATGAGTGTGGGACGGACATCGTTGACCGCGGCGTACCACTCCTCGAGCGTCACATCGGATGTCTGTTCGGGGAAGAACGCCTGAAGGAAGGGGAAAGCGAAGCGCCAGAAGTGCATGGATCTGCCGACGAGATTCTCCCACAGTCTCGATTGCGATTCATGAACCCCGAGGCTTACCGTGAAACCTCTCGGGGTTCCTTCGTGCTTCGGGTCCAAGCCTTGATCGTATAGCCCGTGACCTGTCTCATGCATGAGCCCGAAGAGTGAGGCCGGGATGTAGTCTTCTT
>CAYMBA010000036.1:17393-18379 GCA_964388535.1 uncultured bacterium
TGATTCTCACGTCTCCGTTGGCACCGGAGCAGAAGGGATGGGGAGAGCGGTCGATTCTGCCGGCTTCAACGTCGAAGCCCATCAGGCGCACGATCCATGCTCCAAACTCCTCCTGCTTCGCTATTGGGAAAGACCTTTCCAGGATCTCCCGCCGCGGGCGGATGCCGGAGGACTCTATTCTGCGCACGAGTTCGACGAGAGCGGGCTTCAGGCCCTCGAGGATGCCTGCTACCTCTTCTGACGTGGTGTGGGGTTCGAACTCGTCCAGGAGGGGATCGTAGGGTGTTTTCTCGTAGCCGATGGCATCGGCCACCCGGCGCTTCAGGGCCACCATCTTTTCGAGCCAAGGGGCAAAGATGGAGAAGTCGTCCTTCTGCTTTGCTTCCAACCAGTGCTTCTGAGAAAGTCCCTCGGTCGTGACGATTTCCTGGATCAGCTCCCGGGGTACCTTCCGGGCGCGGTCGTGGGACCGCCTCACTTCGCGCACGTTGACTCTCTGATCTTCGTCCAGCTCGTCGCGGTGCGCCTCCAGGTGCGCCAGAAGGTCGGCCATCTCGTTGCCCGCAAGCCTGTCGTGGGCCAGACCACTGAGTACGGCATACTGCTCAGAGCGTGCGGATACACCTTTGGGCGGCATCATAACCTGTTGGTCCCACGAAAGAAGATCGGAGATCCTGTTCAGCCAGTGCACTTCGCGCACGAGGGAAATGAAGCGCTTGTAGACCTTGGCTACGTCCGTACTCCCAGCCATTGTTGACTCTCTCCTTTCCCGTTTTGCTGCGGGTTCCCCCGCAGCCTTGATAACCAACAGAGAGAGCGAGCATAATCTCTCCGGGCTTGCGATAGAAGGGACAATGGCCATGGCGAAAGCACGTGTCGCAGTGCTGAGGACCACACCCGAGACGGTGGTTGCGGACTACCGAAGGCTGTGCGAGCTAGCAGGCCTCGCTGAGTCACTCGAGCCGTCGGCGACAACGATCCTCAAG
>CAYMBA010000037.1:0-4803 GCA_964388535.1 uncultured bacterium
GCAGGCGAACAGGTTTGCCCTGTATCGTGACCCTCGCATCCGGTTCGGTAGCCCCATAGACGATGAGCTCGGTGTCAAGAACGAACCAGAACCCCCTCTTTGCGCTTGGTCTGGGAAAGGCTCCACTTCCCATGCTTCCCAGAGCACCAGAGGCCCATTCCGACTTCAGGCGCTCACGAAGCAGCATGCCGAGTTCTGCAGAGCCACCGAAGCCGTCGGCAGGGTATGCTCTCTCGTAGAACTGCTCGAATTCTTCGGGCTTGGAGGTCCACTCCTCGTCGGTGATGTCGGAGAAAGTATCCCGCGGTGTCTTAGTAGGATTTGAATAGGCAATGGGCACGAAGAAACCCTGCGGCCCGAGAAGACCGATGGCGACCCTGTAGAGCCTCTCAGGCTTTCCGACGTTGATGTACCAGTTGCTGGCGCCCTCGGGCAGCTCTATGTCGAAGAACTCGTCGCTGTGTGCTACCTCAGGGTCAGCGTCCGGGGGATACGAGTAAACGCGGAGGACCCGTTTCGGAACGCCGCCTTCCGCGCCGAGCCTTTCCCGTGCCGCTGAGAGTACCTCGTCTGTGATCTCCCAATATGCGTGCAGCCAGTAGGGATCCCGTGTCATCAGTCCCACGTAGGTCGAGCCATAGCGCTCCGGGAAGACAAGCGGCGCACCACGGAACTGCACCGGAGTCTCCGGTCTTCCGTTCTCGCCCCTGGCAGCCCCATGGAGCCTCTTCGACTCCGGGCCAAACGGGCCCGATCGCTCACGGACCTCGGTCTTAGAGGCCCTTTGCCTGTCCGAACGCTTCCCCTGCTCGCGCCGAACAGCCCGCACGGAGGAAGCACGATCTCCGCTCGAGGCAGCCACATCACGGTCCCGTGCAGTCTTACCCCTCCATGTCGGAGCACGCTTCTTCGAGCCAGCGGATCCTGCGGCCCGTGCAGCAGCCGAATCTCTGCCCTTAGAGGTCTTCTTGCTCGGGGTTCTCCTCCCCGCTGCAGGTTTGGAAGTCGTCTTCTTGGCCCTAGCCGCAGCTGAGGCCTTCGGGGCCACCCCCTCTGTGGCAGCCTCGGCGCCGGCCGTGCGGCCGCGGGCGGCCCTAGCCTCCGAAGACGCACCCTTGGGAGGCACCTGTTTCGAGGCGAGCTTGGAAGCAGCCTTCGGCGTGGGTTCCTTTGGTCTCCCGCCTGCCCGCCCAGCGGCGGAGGTTTCCTTGAGACCTTTGCTACCAGTGCGACCGCTTGCAGCCCGCGCACCCTTCCTTGCTCCTCCAGCGCTTCCCCCGGCGCTAACCCGCGCCGAACGGCTGACTGCCTTCCTCGCAGCCTTCTTCGTGGACTTCTTTTTGAAAACGGGCTTCCGCTTGCTGGCCTCTAGCTTCAACAAAGCCCTGATGAGTCCGTCCTTGGACAGTGAGCTGCGCCCCCGCAAGTCCACCCTGCGGGCCATCTCTAGCAGCTCCTGCTTCGTCAAGGCCTCTAACTCTTCTTTGCGCATGGTACCTTCCCTTCCGTGGCGATCACGGGGAAGGGCTTCCGCCCGGCCCGGCCTGCGCACGCCACTAACCTCTGCAGCAGCCATCCGTCGCACAGGAGGCGGGAAAAGACCCTCCCTGACTACGAGCGGCCCGGGACGTCATCCTGCCACCGGATAGCCCTACCCCTGGCGCTGCTCTTCCAGTATCTTCCCCGCGTTGAGATTCAGTGCCTTGGCCAGACCCACGAGTACAGCTCGGCTTCTCCGGTTCTCTTCGCCCCTCCCGGACCAAATCTGAAGCAATCGGTCTCGGTATTTTCTAAGGACTACGAACCCTAGATCCTCAAGCGGCCTCCGGTCCAGCGGAAAATGGAGCGCATCGGCAACGCGCAGGAGAACTCTGCACTTCTCCGCAGTTCCGACATCGGGCTTCTTGGCCAGCTGGGTCAGCAATTCCCGGCAGAGCTCCGTCATGACGCTGGCAGGGTAGCTGACGTCCACCTCGATCTGGTTCCTGCGGGCAAACGCCACGACACCCTCCATTTCCGCCAGGACGTTTGCAATCTCCTCGCCGAAGGTCTCCTTCACTTTCCCAAGGGGCAAGGCCATTCCACTGCCAGAATGCCCCGAGTCTCCGGCATCCACCTTCTGCCGCACTTCACCAAAAGGCGGGCGAGTCTTGTTCCCGGTACCCGAGCCAGCGCTAGCCCTAGGGGCCTCTTGGCCCGGGGCACGCTCTTTGGCCATTGTCGGAGGCGCTGGCACAGCTGCCGTCTGAACGCCATTGACCACTCTCTCTTCAGGCGCGATATGGGCTCCCAGAGCGGATTTCGAATCTCCTGCTCGCCCCGCCTTCTCCTGAAGCTCCGAGTCAACGGCGACATCCCTTCCGGCCCGCCTCTGGGGACCCTCGGTCGAGGGCGCTTGGCCATGGGCAGGACCACTTGCGGCCTCGGGTTGCCGCAAAGATCCCGAGCCAGTTGCTTCGTCCAGTTCCAGCAGAGCGAGCAACCTGCGGGCACCGTCCTCAAGCAGGCGCTTACTGGCATGAGCAGCTATCGCCCTGAAAATGTCCGGAACAGGAACGGAGGCATCATGGAAGATGGAAATCAGTTCCCGGCTACGCTCGAACAGAGCCATCAGGACGCTGTCGCGCTCCCTCAGCAGCCCTTCATACGCTGTGCGAATCACCCCCTCCCTTTTCTCCTCGACCATGTCCGATAGGCCGAACACCCGAGCACTTTCCACGGATGCAACCGCCGATTCCGGCAGGATACCCGGGAACCTCTCGGCCATCGCTCGATGGAGCGCGTCATCCGCACCCAAGCGCCATTCCAGAGATCCATCTCGATCGGCGGTGCCGTTGAAGTTTCGGCTCGACCCTCTTGCCTCGACCAGGCTCCGATCTAGCAAATCCTTCAGCTCGACCACGTAGCAGCGGATGTCTGAGAGCCGAGAGTAGTAAACGAAAAGACTCAGGTCGTAGTGCTGCTCGGTTGCCCCATCCAGTAAGCGAACCCAGCCGGCCAGCGCGCGCACTCCCTGTGCCTCGGGGTCAAAGCCCTCAGCAAAGGAAGCCGCCTCGACAGAGAAACCGAAAAGCGACCTATCCGGCTCTCGCCCCAGCACCACTGAAGAGACCAAGAGGTTGCTGGCGACCTTATCGGGCCCGATGCGCTGCGCCGGAACAAAGCGGAGGTAGACGTCCGCGCCATTACCCATCTCGGGCATGTTGCTACTCGCGTCCGCAAGGTATTCCAGGAGCATTCCCTCCAGATCCATTGGTGCCCAGGGTTGTGCAAGTTCGATTGCACGCGCTGCGTAGGCCATATTCTGTACAGTCTCGATGCCCGAGATGTCAGCAAAGAACCAACCGCAGCTCGTATACATGAACATTGCGTACTTCTGGGCTTCCAACAGACGCCAGAGCTTCGAGCGTTCCGCCTGCGTCAACTCCCGCCGCTGATGCTGTTCAAGAAAGGCACGGCGCGAATGAGAGCTCGGATCCAGCAGTACCAGCACATAGTCGTCTCGCAGAGCCCACGGGTCTCCAACAAGGGGACTGACTTCCTGGAGGAACACTTCGATGAGCCTGTCACGGAGCATATCGAAGGCCTTCCGAAGTGGCTTGCGCCACTTCTGATTCCACCCCGGCTGTCCGCCTGTTGTGCATCCACAGTCACGCTCCCAGCGGGCTACCCCATGGACGCAGCTCCAGGAACTGCCCTCATCATTCTCGCCAAAGTCGATATCGACCTCGTGCTCCGGAGGGTGCTGATCGAGGAAAAGGCCGTAGTTTGTCATCTCTATCCCGCGGGAAGGCGCCTCGCGCCTTATCAGGTAGGAGAGGCACATGTCAGCGAAGGGCTCGTGGTGACCATACACCTCGCCGTCAGTAGCAATACTGACCAAAGGTCCATTGCCATCCCCCGAGGCTGCAACGATCCTGTCGGCGAACGAACGAGCCGAACGCAGAAGGTGATTGAAGCTGACATCCGTTGCTAGGCCGGGGTCGTAGAAGAAAACATCGATGTACTTGTCCTCTATCCGCCGGCGCCGAGCATCCTTGAGAAAGAACCGGTAGGGTTTCCTTGGGTCAACGCGGCCGCCGCTTGCATCAGCCCATCCCGTGCTTCGATGCAGCGCCCGCACGCGCTTCGCCTGGAACGGGGAAAGGATGACGTAGCGCATCCCGAATTCAATGAGCAACTTGATCGTCTCCAGGTTGACCGCAGTCTCGGCCAGCCAGATGGATTCCGCTTTCCGGCCAAATCGCCATTCGAAGTCCCGCAAGCCCCAAACGATCTGGGTCCGCTTATCCCGGTAGTTAGCCAAAGGCAGGATGATGTGGTTGTACACGTGAGCGATGGCGTTTCCGTGTCCCTGGCGCATCGAGACGCTGAGCCGGTCGGCTTCCAGTATCTGTTGGTACACGTCGGGAGCGTTGCGCTCGAGCCACCTGAACAGGGTGGGTCCGATGTCGAAGCTGATGAAGGCGAAGTTATTGACGATGTCTTCGATCATGTTGTCGTAGCCGAGCACCCGGCTCCGGGCGTTGGGCCTGTAACATTCATTCGTCACTCTCTCATTCCAGTCGTGCGCCGGATGAGCGCTGGGCTGGCGCGGCACCACCCCCGACCAAGGATTCTCGCGCGGCGGCTGATAGAAATGTCCGTGAATGACCAGGTGCATCATGCCTCCTTGCATGCCCCGGGGCCCACCTGTGGTAGGCCGGGACGGCTGGGGTCTTGCCGGCGCCTTCGAGGGAGCCTCTCAAGCACCAAGTCCAACTTTCCCGAATCCGACAGCGGCGCGGACATTCGTGGGCAAGA
>CAYMBA010000037.1:4903-15798 GCA_964388535.1 uncultured bacterium
ATTCGTGGGCAAGACGTCCTTTCCCATTGTCACTGCTGGAGTTCCATATAGACCCCCAAAGCCGCGGCCCCTCGGCCTACAACTCCGGATCCAAGAAAACCCTCCCCGATCCCGACCACTAATCTTCGGTCCACCGTCGGCGTGTCGGAAGCGGCCGAGGGCAGGGGGCTACGCAACCACCTCCGCAAGCGCCGGCAAGACCTCCCCCGCCGGCCCCCGAAGGACCACATCCGCAATCCCATCGAATGGGGTCGGCGTTCTGTTTACGATTATCAGCCTAGCCCCAGACCGCTTGGCTAGCTCCGGAATCGACGCGGCCGGATACACCTGCAACGAACTGCCCACTGATAGCATCAGATCGCAGGCCGCAGCCGCTTCGAAAGCCTCCTGCAACGCCGCCTGAGGAAGGGGCTCCCCGAAGAAGACCACGTCCGGCTTCAGACGCCCCCCGCACGAGGGACACGGGGGCGGATTCTGCCGCTCAATGATGCCAACTGCTTGCTCCATTCCGATGACGTGGCCGCAATCGAGGCACACAATGCGCCGAGTATTGCCATGGAGCTCTATCACCTTCTTCGAGCCCGCCGCCTGATGTAAGCCATCTATGTTCTGGGTAATCACACACACAAGACGCCCAGCCGCCTCCATCCTCGCCAATGCCACATGCCCGGGATTCGGCGTGGCCCGGCTCATGACGTGGTAGCGTGCATCCTTGAAGAATGCCCAGAACTCCCTCGGATCCCGCAGGAAACTCTCTATTTCGGCTACCTCCATGGGGTCGTACTTCTTCCACAGGGCACTCTCACTGTCTCTGTAGGTTGGTATCCCGCTCTCCGCGGATATCCCAGCGCCGGTGAAAGCAACAATCCTTGAAGATGCCGCTACCATCTGCCTCGCAATCTGGAGATCGGGATCTCTCATCCGAGCTCCCTCCTTGTGTGCATGCGGCGTGACGTTGTCCCTCCGCACCCCCAGTCCTGCCGCTTTCCCCAAATAGAGTCTCCGATCGCACCGGAACACTCCCCGATGACTCTGCAACTGCCCCTGCGCTTCTTCAAGTGCAGCGATTAGATGAGCCGGCAACCGCGAGAAGATAACGAAGAGACGGACTCATACTCCGCCTTCAAAGCCCATCCGCCACCAGGGTCTGAAGCAGCCTATGGCCAATGGAAGCTACGCGAAAGTGCGCGCCCACACACTGCCATGGATCCAGCGAAAGTGGCCAAGGTGTTCCCACCCGACCTATGGCAGACGGAACGGGCGCTGCAGGCAGGCCAAGGGGTTCCTAGAAGAGACATCGTGGATACCGTATAATAGTTGTTGGTATCAAAGCGGCCATGTGGCAGCAGGTAGGCGGGCACAGGTGTGCAGCTTGGAGGCGACCGAGAAGCGTCCGACCCGTCGAGGCCGCGCCAAACTGCGCTGCTGGCCCGGTCACACTACGGGAGGTTTCTGCTATGGCTAGGCACCGCTTCGCGGCCAGTGTGTTCCTTGCACTCCTCACTTTGGTCCTGCTCGTCGGGGGAATCCCGCCATCAGCACAGGCAAAATGGGTAGACCTGGGTGGCAACGAGCTGGAAGTCACGGTGTTGCAGTCCGACGGCGAGAGAACGGTGATCGAGTTCAGCGTCGGGGGCTTCGATGCTCAGCCGGTAGAGATCAATGGCGAGACGTACTACGAGATCTTTCTCGGAAGAGAGGGCGTGGGGCGCGTCAAAGGATTCCCAGCAGTGCCCGACGTGCGGCGCAGCATCGTCATCCCCGATCGCGCCCATATGAACATCCGAGTCCTCGAGAGCGAATATGTAGACTTGCCAGAGATGCCGGTTGTTCCTTGGAAGGGAGACATTCCAAGGACCATCGACCCGCAGACGGTTCCGTACGAGTTCAGCGACTTCTACTTCGGAGAAGGAACGTATCCTCCAGAGATAGTCGAGTTGCACGACCCGTACATTCTGCGCGACTTCCGCGGGGCCGTGGTGGACGCGAACGTCTTCCAGTACACGCCTGCGACAAGGACTCTCCGCGTGTACCAGAAGCTTGTCGTTGAGGTCTATCCTGACGGTCCCGGGAGGATCAACACCATAGACCGGACCTCACCCCCAGAGAAGGTGGACGTGCAGTTCTCGAAGATCTACCGAGAGCGTTTCATCAACTTTGACCGCCTGCGCTATGACCCCGTCCCAGAAGAAGGCGGTTTGCTCATCATCTGTTACGATAGCTTTGTTCCCAACGTGCAGCCGCTTCTGGAATGGAAACTCCAGAAGGGAATCCGAACCAAGCTGGTCCCAGTCTCCGAGGCTGGCTCCAGTCCGACCGCGATCAAGACGTACATCTCCAACGAATATGCTGCTTGGGGCTTGGCATATGTCCTTCTGGTCGGGGATGCAGCCCAAGTACCGACGTTCAGCTACAGCGGGGGCGGCGCAGATCCCCTCTACGCGACGATCGTTGGGTCTGACGACTATCCGGACATATTCGTCGGGCGGTTCTCGGCAGAGAACACTAGCCAGGTCGACACCCAAGTAGAGCGTACTATTGCCTACGAGCGCGACGCGGCCGCTGGGGTGGTTTGGCCACAATACGGAACGGGAATAGCCTCCAACCAGGGCCCAGGGCATCACGGCGAGTACGACAACGAGCACGAGGACCTGATCCGCCAAGACCTCCTGGACTATGGCTATTTCGAGGTAGACCAGATCTATGATCCAGGCGCCACTGCAGCGCAGGTCAGTGCTGCACTCAACGAAGGCCGCGGGATCGTCAATTACACTGGGCATGGAAGCACTACTTCGTGGGGCACCACTGGGTTCGACAATGGTGACGTCAACGCACTTGTGAATGACTACATGCTCCCGTTCATAATGAGTGTCGCCTGCTACAATGGCAATTTCACTGGCACGACGTGTTTCGGCGAGGCGTGGTTGCGGGCTACCCACAACGGTGCTCCCACGGGCGCAATCGCTGCCTACATGTCCTCCATAGGCCAATACTGGAACCCACCCATGGACGCCCAGGACGAGGCCGTGGACCTTCTGGTCGCCGACGAAATGCGCACGATTGGAGGCCTATGGTTCAATGGCTCGTGCCTGATGATTGACATAAACGGGCAGTCGGGCGTCGACATGTACAACACATGGATCATCTTTGGAGATCCTTCGGTTCACGTCCGGACGAAAGTCCCCGAAATGATGACTGTGAACCACTCGGGCGTCATGGTGCTCGGTCAAGATTCATATGACGTTACGGTCGTAGGAGTGGAAGGTGCCCTTTGCGCGCTGTACGGGGATGGTGTCCTCTACGGTTCAGCGCTGACAGACGCCAGCGGTAGTGCAACGATAACCTTAGATGAGCCGCCGGCCGAGCCGACTACTTTGACACTCACCGTCACTGCGTATAACAAGGTCACTTACCAGGGCGATGTGGACGTGGTCCCAGCCGCAGGTCCCTACCTAATGGTTTCGGAGGTAGAGTTCATCGACGAAGGCGGCGACGGGATCATCAATGCTGGCGAGCACGTCTCGATGAGAGTGCGACTGAGGAACGTGGGCACCGAGGATGCAATCAACGTCTCTGCTACGATCTCCACCGACGACGAGTACGTGACGATAGGCGTGGACGAGAGGACATACCCTGACATCCCCGCTGGAGGTGAAGCGTGGTGCTACGGCACCTATGAATTCGACGTTGCAAGCTCCTGCCCCGACATGCACGCAGTTGAGATGCCAATCCACATCGTCGCCGAGGACGGGCTCCTCAGGGATTCCTACTCGTGGGATGGCACGATCAGCTTCACGGTGCACGCTCCCGCCATCTCCGTCCTCTCCGTGGAGGTGGATGACACGGTGGGAGGCAATGGGAACCTGAGACTCGACCCGGGAGAGTCTGCCACACTCACTATGACGCTCGAGAATAGTGGTAGCGTCGCGATCGACAATGTCACGGGCGTGCTGACCTGTGGTCATCCTCAGGTGACTATCAATCAGGACACCGGGACGGTAGACCACATCGACTCCGAGGGCACTGGTGTCCTGGAGCCGCCATTCGAAGTTGAGATCGGCGACACCTACGCCTTGCCCAATGTGGTCTTCTACCTCAACGTGACTGGCGATCCCAGCTACGAGCGTACGATCGAGGTTACCCTCCCGGTCGGAGGCTTCTACGAGCCCGTGGAGTCCTCGCCCGATTGGGTCCACTACAACGTTACCGAGGGCTTCACCGATCAGTGGCACATCTCAACGCAGCGCAACCATACCCCAGGCGGCACCAGAAGCTGGAAGTGCGGCGATGTCGGCAGCGGAAACTACGCCAATCTCTTGGACGCGGGCCTCGAGACGCCAGCCGTGCAGATTCCCGCCGGCGGGGAGCTGCGATTCTGGATGTGGATTGATGCCGAGGTAAGCCAGGCCTACCCCGGACGCTGCTATGACGGCGGCCTAGTGGAGATGTCAGTCAACGGTGGGCCCTTTGAGCAGATAGAGCCAGTAGGCGGCTATCCGTACACGATCAGACCGGGAAGCATACCCGGGCCGTTCCCCGACGGGACCCCGGTGTTCTCGGGCACTTTCGATTGGCAGCAGGTAGTTTTCGAGGTCCCGGACGTCAGCGGCGAGGTGGTCTTCCGGTTCCGCTTCGGTTCAGACGGCGCGGACACGCGCGAGGGCTGGTACATAGACGACATCGAGATTCTGGGAGCGATGTCTCCGTCTGAGGTCCGCCCGACCGACCTTGGGCCTTCGCACGTTGCCTTGACGGCCATAGAACCGAATCCGGCCTCGAAGGGAACGAGGATCTCCTTCGCCCTGCCTTCGGATCAGGCGGTCTCGCTGGCTGTGTTCGATCTGAACGGCCGGCTGGTCCGCTCCCTGATTGAGGGCTCCGTCGAGGCCGGTTTCACAACCGTCACCTGGGATGGTCGTGACGCCTCTGGCATCTCGGTACCCGGAGGCGTCTACTTCTGCCGCCTCACGACCGGTGGCGCAAAGATGCAGAGACCGATCGTCATCGTGCGATAGACCAAGCCGTACCACAGAGGGCCGCCCACGTGACGGCCCTCTGTGGGCTGGATTCCCGGGGCGGGCGCTGCTGGAGCGTGGGGAAGCAGATACACTTGGGCTCCGGGGCGCCCCCGGCGGTGAGGGGGCCGCGAAGAGGCCTGCTCGGCAAACGAGCAGGCCTCGACTTTTGCCTCATCCTTGCCTTAGCAAGGCGCCCCGCATTGAATGAGCAGGGCCTGGTTTTTCGTCGGCTGCCGCCGTCTGACAGCAGCTCGCACTTCACTCGGCCGTATCAAGCGCGCAGGCCTCGGTTTCTCTCCCACCCACGGGTGGCAGAGGAGGCCCGCAATGTGCATGTGCGCCCTTAAGACGTCTAGCGCTAGCTCCGTTGCCCTAGGGGAACCAGCGAACTGTCCCCACCGGCTTCAAGGAACAGGCTCCGCCACCTCCGGAACTCAGCCTCCCGCCCCAGATGCTTGCAGATCCTCGCAGCTTCCAGGGCACATACGGGATCAAGGCGGGCAGCGTAGCCCCTCTCGTAGCACTTCAGCGCCGAGTCCACCATCCCCGCACCCAGGGCAAGGTCCCCTTCTGCCCGATCCCTGCCTCCCCAGATCGGCAGTCGGGCGCGCCCCCTCTCAGCGAGCCGGCCTAGTACAAAGCGGGCCCTAGCAGTAACTGCGGCCCGCACGCCTCCCGCCTCGACGACGCGGCGCGCAAGGTCCAGGGCATTGCTGAGGTCTCCGCTGGCATACTTGGCGGCAAACAGGAACTCAAGGGGTTCCAGAAAAGAGCTGTCCGCCGCCCAGGCCTTTGCATAGAGACTGCACGCAGCGAGGGTATCACCCCTCAACTGGTGAAGCTGTCCCAAAGCCAGGTATCCCCGGGCACTCCGTGGATCCAGTGCCAGACCGCGTTCGAGGAGAGCCTGGGCACGGTCGAGGTTCCCTGCCCTTGCTTCTAGAATCCCCAAGTTTATGTTCGCCCTGGGGAATTGCGGGTCCAGCCTCAAGGCTCGCTCGTAGTAGCGACGCGCCTGCAGATCGGAGTCTGCGCGCTCTGAGAGAACACCAAGCCTGTAGAAGTAGGAACCAAAGGCGGCCTTCCGATCGAGGTTGTACCAGTTCTGAGAAAAGACAAATCCCACTGCCATGGCGCTTACAACGAGGAGGACCAGACGTCTCACCGCCGTCCGGCCGGCCTCCTGGCCGTGCGCGACCGCGTGTCCGGCGACTGTCCGATGACCGCGGCGACCGGCCCACCTGGATACGAACCTGGAGCCGACTGTCCCGAGGATCCCGACTAAGTCTTTGAAGCCTCCAGCAAAGGCAAGCGCCAGAAAAACGTGGCTCGGGGTCCTAAAGCGGCCCGTAACGAAGAAAACGGCGATTGCAACAGCATTCGCAAGCGCACCACCAAGAAAGAGCAGCGGTGCCACACGAGGCGTCGCCAGCACGCCCGCAACACCCAGCACGAGCAACGCCAACCATCCGGGCAGCGGGGGGAACCTGATCAGGGCGGAGTATGAACGCTCGAAGTCCAGCGACTCCACCTGTGGCACCTCGTAGGCACACAGTGCATGGAAGAGCTTCCGCACGAACAGTCGCGCCGCCTTGCCCGGATGCCTCGATATCTCTTCGAATCCTGCCCGGAACCAGAACCTGGAGGCCTCATCGGGGCTCATCCGCCGCCCAGTGACACGTGATGCCTCCTTGAGCCCGATGATGTCCTCATCGCCACGGAATCCGACAGGGGGCCTATAGAAGCCATCAGCCTGCGGCCCATTGCCAATGTAGAAGTTGAACCCCCCATTGGTTGCAATTGGAATGATGCGCCCGGTGGCAACCAAGTTGTTCGCCACTGACGGCGCAAACGCCGCAAGGACTCCCAGGGCCCACCCCAGAAGCCGCACTCCGCCGCGTCCATGACGCGGCCTCACACGCTCAGGAACCCCAGAATGCAGCTGGAGGAACAGATCGGGCCTTGCACTCGCACTCGAGGCGACCAGGGCGGTGCCAGGGAAAGCTGTCGGGTGTGCCAAGGCAACCAGCCCGGTGGCCACACCTGCAGCAAAGGGCCACCTTAGTGCCAGAGCCACGGAGCAAAGCACCAGGAAGGCGACAAGAACCGGCGCCAGCAGAACGCCTGTGTAGAAGATGGCGGGCCGGTAGAGGGCAAGCAGTACACCAGCACCCAGAAGGCCCAGGCGTCCAGCCATCCTCCAACCCACCCACGCCCCCACAGCAGCCGCAAGAGCCCCCAGAACGGCCTGCACCCAAAGCACGACCTCCGGATCTGTCCCCAGGACGCCGTAGCAGAGCGCAACGAAAAACGGGTAGAGCGGAGCCTGGCTGAACGGCTCTGCGCCCAGCCTGAAACCCCTAACAATAGAAAGGGCCCATTCGTGGTAGTGCGCAGTATCCAACCCGAGGGCTCTGCGAAAGGGATTGTCAGCGCTGTCCACAAGGTATGCCGCACGGAGCAAGAACGCCCCTAGGAAAACCACGCCGAGAAGAAGCAACGGCGCTCTTCGATCCGGAGCAAGCGCGTGCCGTGGGGGCGAGCCCTCCGGGGCATGGCGCTTGGCAGTCTGGGATCTGGCTGGTGAACTTGCAGGCATCGGGAACCTCGTGATCATAGTAGCATGCTCTGAGGTGGGCTTCAGAGAGAAGCAGAAGGGGATGCCCCCGCTGCCATCAGGCTCGATCCTTCCCGTCGTGAGCGGATCGTTGATTCGTGCTCGCCCAATGCTATCCGTAGGGCCATCAAGCACTTCCGGCGGGATTTCTACACCCGCGGGAATCCTCCGCGCAACCACTGGTTAGGAGCCAACCTCGCCTTCGGAAACCCCCAATCTTCGATCCGCTGGTCTTCGCCACCGCGAGCCTCGAAGCCCGCGGAGACCACGAGGCAACAAGTCGCGAAAGCCGACCTAGCCAGGGCAGACGCCGCGAAGGGACCTGCGGTTCGAAGATTGGGGATCAAGCATGGCCGAGCCACTAGCCCTGCGGCAGTTACCTCGTGCTTGGCGGGCGAGAGCCCTGGCCCGGGGATCTCACACGGGGGGGCGGAGTTCCGCTGCACGGGCCCCGAATCTTCGATCCACGGGGAACGCTCCGCAGTTTGGTAGAGGCGTGGTATAATGAGACCGATTTGGGCTTCGGCTCCCCATGGGCTCACAGACGACGCAGAGCTCAAGAACCGGCCTCGTATTTTCAAAGGCAACCAGGGCTTTCGCAGGGAGGAGATTCGCAATGAGATTAGGCTTCTTGGTACTCACTCTCACTACGGCCGCAGCGCTTGCAATGCCGTTGGCGGCCCACGCTGCTTGGCTCCCCTTCAACGGCACTGGGACACCGGAGGCGCCCTCGGTGAGGGTCATTGCCGACTCACCGAGCCTGATCCAGCTGGAGGTCAATGTCGCTGGCGTGACGGCGAGTGACCGAACCACCCCAGACGGGCCAGAAACTTGGCTCGAGATACCCGGTCAGGGCCACACCCTCAATCTCGGCGAGCCAGCCGTACCAGTTGTCAGGTTCGTGGTAGAGGTACCCTTTGGTGCCTCGATCGAGCCGGAGGCATTCGCCACCCAAAGCGTAAGCTTCCGGATGGGCTCTGGGGGCCTCAGGGAACGCCTCTTCCCAGTGCAGCCGTCCGCGCGCAAGGACGCGGATCGGTCTGAAGGGTCTTTTGTGAGAATCGAGGAGGCTTACCAGAGGAACAGTTTCTCACCAACCCGGCTAGTTCGTGTGATCGAGATGGGCGAGATGCGCGGCCACAGACTGGCCCTGGTCGAAGTAGCCCCCATTGCTTACAACCCCGCACGGGGCGAGCTGCTCTGCCACGGCCATGTCGATGTCTTGCTCCATCTCGAAGGATCGGACATGCAGACGACAAAGGCCCAGGCCGAGCGGTACTACTCGCCGCCCTTCGATCACTTGCTCTCGCGCCTGGCAGTCAATCACGAAGAGTTCAGTGGCAATGTAGAAGCGCTACCTGCGCTTCCCATGGGGCTTCTGATCATCACAGCAGATCAGTATGAGGCAGCTCTCCCACCGCTGGTGGATTGGAAGACGAAGAAGGGCTTCCACGTGACGGTAGCAACGCTTTCTGAGACCGGCTCTACAGTCGGTGAGATCGAGGCATACGTCGAGAATGCGTACCTAAACTGGGAAGTTCCACCGACGTGGCTGCTGCTCGTTGGTGACACAAACACGATTCCTTACAGGACGGGCTCCGCGTCCGGGAGCGCAACAGACCTCTATTATGGAACAATTACTGGTGGCGACTATCTGCCGGAGATCCATGTCGGCCGATTCCCCGTCCGGAGCCTGGACCAGGCACAAGCCATGGTCGAGAAGGTCGGCGACTACGAGAAGCTCGATCTCTCCAATGGCGTCGACTTCACCAACACCGCCACTTGGGTTGCCTCAGCAGACGCTGGTGCGATGGCGGAGGGAACGCATAACTACTGCATAGACCACTGGTTCGATCCGGCTGGCGTGGAGAACATAAAGATCTACGAGCGCCTGGGCGGCTCAACGCAGGACATCCGCGATGCTGTCAACGGCGGTACCATGCTCGTCAATTACTCCGGCCACGGGTCTACGACTGGCTGGAGCTGCGTGCCGTTCTCTCAGAACGACGTTCGCAACCTCACGAACCTCGACATGTACCCCTTTGTTGTGAGCAACGCTTGCCTCACTGGCAAGTATTCGAACACGGAGTGCTACGGCGAGACATGGGTGATTGAGGCGAACAAGGGAGCGCACGCCTTCTGGGGTTCATCCACCTATACCTACTGGGACGAGGATGACATTCTCGAGAAAGAACTCTGGGAAGCCTTCTGGACCCAGTCACTCTACACACTTGGAGCCATGTGTGATGATGCGCTCTTCGGTGTGTATACCTACTACGGAGGGGGCGGCCGTAGTCGCTACTACTTCGAGTGCTACAACATCCTTGGAGATCCATCCCTGGATCTGTGGTGCACCTTGCCGGACGATCTAGTAGCAACCTATGACGAAGTGTTCCTGGTCGGATCGCCCGAGTTCACAATCGATGTCACCTCTGGAGGTGCCCCTCTCGACAGCGCTTTGGTTTGCCTCTACGTGCCGGGCGAGGTTTACGAGACCGCTTACACGGACGCATCAGGCCACGCAGTGATTCCGGTGGATCCCGGACCGAGCGGGCCTTGCACCATGTATGTAACAGTGACCAAGCACGACCACGAGCCGCACTTCGGCAGCGTGGAAGTCATGCTCCCAAGCGGTCCCTATCTCACCCTGGAGTCTTATGAGATTGACGATGACACGGCCGGGGAAAGCTTCGGCAACAACGATGGCGGTGCCGATAGCGGCGAGACGGTCGAGCTGAAGGTCACCCTCGGCAACATCGGCGTCGACGACGCCCACAACGTGACGGCTGTCCTAACGGCGGACGATCCCTACATCGCGATCCAGGACGACACGGAGCAATTCGGAACGATTCCGGCCGGCGGGAGCAGCACCTGCTTTGATGACTTCGACTTCAGGATTGCTGGCACCTGCCCGGACGGACACACCGTGCACTTCAGCCTCTCGGTTACGGCCGACGATCGCCCCGCGTGGGACCTTTCTTTCAATGTGACTATTGACGCTCCGGCGCTTGAGATCTCGCGCGTTGTGATCGACGACTCGGCACCTGGTGGCAACGGCAATGGTAGACCGGATCCCGGCGAGACCTTCAGCTACACGGTCTACCTGAGCAACGCTGGACACGAAGACGCCGTGGCAGTGGAAGGTGAGTTAGTGGCAGCTACCTCCATGCTGGAGGTAACGCAAAGCAATGCCTCTGCAGACCTGATCCCGGTCGGTGGGGAAGTGGCCCTCCAGCCAGCATACGAAATCACGGTCTCTG
>CAYMBA010000037.1:15808-17996 GCA_964388535.1 uncultured bacterium
GAGAACCTGCCGAAGGAGATTGCTATCGGAGGTTTCGGTGACGACAGGGAATCTGGAGTTGGCACGTGGACACACTACGCTGGGACCCAAGGGTTCGTGGACCAGTGGCATCTGTCTGCACAGAGGAACCACACGCCGGGAGGCACGACCTCCTGGAAGCAGGGTGACACAGGAAGCGGTGATTACGCCAACCTCTGCGACGGATGTCTGGTGACAGAGCCAATCAGCCTGGCCGAGACGACCTACCTCCGGTTCTGGCACTGGATGGAGGCGGAAGTGAGTCAGGCCTATCCGGGCTATGCGTACGACGGGGGCCTTGTCGAAATGTCCGTTAACGGCGGACGGTGGGAGCAGATTTTCCCTGAGGGAGGGTACCCCTACAAGGTCCGTGAAGGCGACACCCCTGGTCCATTCCCCGCTGAGACGGAGTTGTACTCGGGAACCTTCGATTGGACGGAGGCTCTGTTTGTGATCACGGGGCACACTGGAACCGCACAGTTCCGCTTCCGCTTCGGCAGCGACGGAGCCGAAACCCGAGAGGGCTGGTACGTCGATGACGTCGAGGTCTCGGGCCACGGCGCTGGAGCTCAGGGCGGCGATGAAGACTGGAAGCCTGTGGCTCTGCATCCGGAGCTGATGCAGAACTCGCCCAATCCGTTTGCTGCGGGCACGGTCATCTCGTTCCAGCTGCCTAGGGCGGGGCAAGCGGACGTGTCTATCTTCGACGCCACTGGCCGCCTGGTTCGCACGCTGTTCCACGGAGAAGCCAGCAGCGGGCTGACGCGGCTTACCTGGGACGGCTGCGATGAGCGTGGCAGGCCCGTTCCGGCAGGCGTGTATTACTACAGGCTTACGGGCGAGGGCCTGGAAAGGACGCGCTCGCTGACCCTTCTCCGCTAGAAGCGGATCGAAGATTGGGGTTCGAACTGCCCGAGCCCCTGAGATTTCAAGGAAGCAGGCCGGGGAATGCCGGCAAGCCCCGGCCTGCTTTGTAATCTCCGTTGTCGCAAGGCTTCCCCGCTCCCCGCCCCGAATCTTCGTTCCGCAAGCCAAGGGCCACCCTCGCGGGAACGGCACAGCCCCGGCCGGCGGATCGAGGCGCATTCCACCCAAACGCCCGTAAGCCGTTACGGTGCTCCCTTCCTTGTCCGAAAACAACAGAGGGACACTCCTTTTCGTGTCAGTGCCGTGCGCATGCCCGGCGCCTGGGCGGCCGGCGGCTGCGCCCGGTGGGAACGTACCCAGCAACTACACGGAGGGACGCAGAGTGAGCGACGGCTTCCAGTTTGCCTCACTTGGTGGCTTCGAGCTCGACGACGAACAGTTCCGCAGGCTGAGGAACCTTGTCTATGGCGTCTGCGGATTGAACCTCACAGAGAACAAGAAGGCCTTGGTCCGCGGCAGACTATCGCGCCGGATCAGGGAATTGGGTCTAGGAGGTTTCGCTGAGTACCTCAGCTACGTCGAGGCCGATCGCTCCGGTGAGGAGCTGACCGCGATGCTCGATGCCTTGACGACAAATGTGACCAACTTCTTCCGCGAGAAGCACCACTTCGATTGGTTGCGGGACCACGTGATCGAGCCCATGAAGACCGCGCGAGCGGGCATTGCGCGAACCAAGTCTGGCACAGCCGGGATTGTCAGTGGCCGGCGGCTGAGGATCTGGAGTGCCGGATGCTCCACAGGTGAGGAACCCTACTCCATAGCAATGACCATCTGCGAAAGCGTGGGAGACCTACGTGGCTGGGACGCGAAGATCCTTGCCACGGATATCTCCACGAAAGCACTGTCAGTTGCAAGACGGGGCATCTACTCGCGTGATAGAGTCCGTGACGTGCCTCCAGAGCTAATCCGCCGCTACTTCGACGCCCCAGACCCAAATCACGTTGCCGTAAAGCCAGCACTAAAGCGTCTCATTTCCTTTGCCCGGCTCAACCTCATGGACAGGTGGCCCATGCGAGGTCCCTTCGACGTAATCTTCTGCCGAAACGTGATGATCTACTTCGACAAGAAGACCCAGCAGGAGCTTGTAGGAAGGTTCTGGAACCTCCTCAAACCAGACGGCTATCTCTTCTTGGGACACTCGGAGAACCTCACTGGGGTAGCCCACAGTTTCGCAACGATGAGGCCGACCGTCTACCGCAAGCTCCAGCCCCGGGCCGCCTAGGGACGGCACCCATGCACAGAG
>CAYMBA010000038.1:0-17819 GCA_964388535.1 uncultured bacterium
GGGCTTCGTGTTCCCGGGCGACCGCGAAGGCATCCGGAAGCGCACGATCAGCATGGCACTGGATATGCTAAGGCTCTATCGGATGAACCGACTCGATCTGCTGGCGGAGGGGAGGCGCTAGGGGGGAAGATGGGTAGATCCATACGTGCCTTCATAGCCTTCGATCTGCCGGAGGATGCAAAGCGCATAGCAGGCCAGGTGGGCGATGACTTGAGAAGGCGGCTTGGTGATTCGGCCGTCAAGTGGGTCAAGCCGGGGAACTTGCACCTCACCCTTCGATTCCTCGGCAACATCGGGGAGGCTGATGTGGAGCGGCTCCGCGCCCTGTTGCGGGACTTTGACGGTAGCTTTGCTCCTGTGGACGCCGTTTGGACTTCGCTCGGAGCCTTTCCGTCGCCCAGGCGAGCACAAGTAATCTGGCTTGCCGTGGACGAGCCAGCGGGACGCGCGCTTGCAGACCTGGCAGGCAAGCTAGAGTCGGCGCTCCGGCATGAGGGTTTCGGCAAGGCGGATAAGCCGTTCAGAGCCCATGTCACACTTGGCAGGGTGCGACGAGGCAAACGCATTGATTGGGAGCATGCCAGCGCTGGTTTGACAATACCAGGCGGTACCTTTAGCATGAATGCGATCACCTTGTTCAAGAGTGTCCTCACCCCTGAGGGTCCCATCTACATACCTCTTGAGGTCGCAAGGGCGTCCGGGCGCGGTGCGTAGTCTCTGGGTGAGGGACTCTGGCAGTCTGGGGGTTCGAAATGGTAACGGATGCTGGAAAGCAACGGGCAAAGGCCCTGGAGATGGCGATAGCCCAGATCGAGAAGCAGTTTGGCCGGGGGTCCATAATCCGCCTCGGGGACCAGCGCACGACGATAGAGGCCGACGCGATTCCGACAGGCTCACTCGGTCTGGACAGAGCACTTGGGATCGGGGGGATTCCGAGGGGCCGGATCGTCGAGATATTCGGTCCTGAGTCCTCTGGCAAGACAACCCTTGCGCTGAGCATTATTGCGCAGGTGCAGAAGCGTGGGGGCACAGCCGTTTTCATAGACGCCGAGCATGCTCTGCAGCCTTCTTACGCGAAGCTCATCGGTGTAGACATCGAGAATCTGCATGTTTCACAGCCGGATACCGGAGAAGAGGCCCTGGAAATCGCGGACCAACTCGTGCGCAGCGGAGCAGTGGATCTCATCGTCATCGACTCTGTGGCGGCTTTGGTTCCAAGAGCAGAGATTGAGGGCGAGATGGGGGACGCGCATGTCGGCCTTCAGGCCCGGCTCATGTCCCAGGCTCTGAGGAAACTCACCGGCTCGATAAGCAAGTCACGGTGCACGGTGATCTTCATAAACCAGATTCGCATGAAGATTGGTGTGATGTTCGGCAACCCTGAGACGACGACCGGTGGCAATGCGCTTAAGTTCTACGCCTCGCTCAGGCTGGACATAAGGAAGATAGCCACGATAAAGGAGCGCGACACGGTTGTAGGTAACAGGACGAGGGTCAGGGTCGTAAAGAACAAGCTTGCTCCTCCCTTCCGCTCGGCAGAGTTCGACATCATGTTCGATGAGGGCATCTCGAGGACGGGCGAGCTCATCGATCTTGGCCTTGAAGCCGGAGTTCTTACGCGCTCTGGCACCTGGCTTTCCTACGGGGATGAGCGGCTCGGGCAAGGGCGGGAGAACGCAAGGCGAGCGCTTCGGGAAAACCCCCAGATGGCTGACAGACTGGAGGCTGAGGTGCGGAAGTTCCTGGGGCTTGTCAGCGAGGAAGCCGGGGAAGGTGACGGCAATCGTCCCGAGGCGGCTGCGCCGGCTCGGAAGGGTTCCGCAAAGGCCAAGGGCTGATGCGCCGGCGGAGTACGGGGAGTCGTTCTCGGCTCGATCCCATGGAGGCGGCGCGCAAGGATGCCTGGCGCTACCTTCGTGTGAGAGAACGTACACGGGCCGAGATGAGATCCTATCTGCGCCGAAGGGGACACGGTGAGTCCATCGTCCGCGACCTAACCCAGGATCTGGTCGCTGCTGGACTGTTGGATGACCGCAGGTTTGCGGTCATTTATCTCATGGACAGGATGCGCCTGAGGCCCGTGGGATCCCGGCGGGCTCGGGCCGAGTTGCGGGCAAAGGGGGTTAGTGAGGAGATCATCGCGGAGGCCTTTGCGCAGCTTGAGCCTCCGTGGGACGATATGGAGCTTGCCCGAGTGGCGCTTTCGGGCAGGTGGAACAGGTGGCCTGAGTCACGCCGACTGCGGCTTGCCACCGCCTTTCTCCGGCGCCGCGGGTTTGACGGGGAGACCATCTGGCGTGTGCTTTCGGAGCTGATGGACCACGACTGAGAGCCGCTGGCGCAGGGCAGGTCCCGTCGGGTGGAACGTTCGGGGGCGTTGGGCCTTCGGGGAGGTGGGTCTTCGAGCGATGGCACTTTCAGCAAATGAGATCCGCAGAATCTTTATCGACTTCTACGTGGCCAAGGGTCACACACTGGTCCCTAGCGCTCCTTTGGTGCCGGCGGATGACCCCACTTTGCTTTTCACCTCTGCCGGAATGGTTCAGTTCAAGAAGTACTACGCCGGCACCGTACATCTGCCGTTCCGTCGGGCGGTCAGCGTTCAGAAATGCTTGAGAGTCTCCGACATCGACGACGTCGGACGTACGCCCAGGCACGACACCTTCTTCGAGATGCTGGGCCACTTCTCCTTTGGCGACTATTTCAAGAAGGAAGCCATTACCTGGAACTGGGAGTTGTTCACGAAGGTCTACGGCATCGACCCCGAACGCCTGATCGCGACTGTTTATGAGGAGGACGACGAGGCCTGGAGTATCTGGCGAGACGTCGTGGGGCTTCCAGAAGACCGGATCCTGCGCATGGGTGCGGAAGACAATTTCTGGGGGCCAGCGGGGGAGACAGGCGCATGTGGTCCCTCATCGGAGTTGCTGTACGACTTGGGTCCGGACGCCGACCCGGAACACCCAGATGCGCGACCGGGCGAGGAGAACAATCGTTTTGTGGAGGTCGGCAACTTCGTCTTTCCCCAGTTCGACCGACAGAGCGACGGTACGGACCTGCCGCTGGCTAACCGGGGCATTGATACGGGGATAGGACTGGAACGACTTGCAATGGTCTTGCAGGGCAAGAAGAGCATCTTTCACACAGATCTCTTCTGGCCGCTCCTGCAGAGGGCAAGTGAGATCTGCTCGGCAGAGTATGAAGGCAATGAAGTTCCTCTTCACATAATTGCCGATCATGCAAGGGCGCTCACCTTTGCGCTTGGTGAGGGCATAGTGCCTTCCAACGAGGGGCGGGGCTATGTGATCCGTAGACTCATACGCCGTGCCGCTGTACAAGGCTACAATCTCGGTGTGAAAGAACCTTTCTTGTACAAACTGGTCGAGACTGTGGTCGAGATGATGAAGGACGTTTACCCAGAGGTCGAATCTGGCCGCAAGCGGGCCGAGCTCGCGCTCAGAAACGAGGAAGAACGCTTCGGCTCCACTCTGGAGCAAGGGGTTATCAAGATGGAGTCCTTCCTGGAAAAGGCAAGGAAGGAGGGACGCGAGCAGCTAAGCGGTGAAGAAGCATTCCTGCTCTATGACACCTACGGCATCCCGCTGGAGCTTGTAAGGGACATGGCCCTGGGGCGCGGCCTCAGCGTCGATGAGGAGGGATTCGAGGCGCTGATGGAGAAGCAGAAGGAGCGCTCGCGGGCGGCTTCCACTTTCCATAGCGGGGGGGAAGATCTCGAATGGGTAAGGGTATCCGACGGACCAGAGTCGGAGTTCGTGGGATACGAGACACTGGAGGCCGATGTACGCGTGCGGCGGCTTGCGCGCACGGGTGGAGGCAGGCGCATTCTCGTCGTCACGGACCGTACGCCATTCTACGGTGAAGCCGGTGGCCAGGTAGGCGATAGGGGACGGTTCGACTCTGGCGACCTTCGGGCAGAAGTGGTCGATGCGGTCAAAGAGGACAGCACGATCATACACGTGATCGAGGCAGCGGGGGATAGAGAAGCGGACGAACTTGCGAGCGCGTTGGCAGACGCTTCCAGGACGTGGGAGGCGCGGGTCGATCGCGCGAGGCGGGATGCTACGAGGCGCCATCATACTGCGACGCATCTGCTGCAGGCGGCGCTGAGACAGGTTCTGGGGGACCATGTTGCTCAGGCCGGTTCTTTGGTTTCGCCTGAGCGGCTGCGCTTCGACTTCACGCACTTTAGCGCCATGAGTGCTGAGGAGCTGGAGCGCGTGGAGAGGATCGTCAACGAGAAGATCCTGGAAGCGATTCCAGTCGAGATCCGCTACTCGACGTATGATGAGGCCGTCAGGGATGGGGTAACCGCACTCTTCGGGGAGAAGTACGACCATGCGCGGGTAAGGCGGGTAAGAATTGGGGAGTTCTCCGAGGAGCTCTGCGGTGGCACGCACTTGGACAATACGGCCCAGGCGGGACTCTTCGTTATCGTTTCAGAGAGTGCGGTTTCCGCGGGCACGCGGAGGATAGAGGCCCTTTGTGGGCTGCCTGCCCTCGAGTTCCTTGGGCGCTATCGCAGGGACCTGGAGCGCACACGCAGATTGCTCGGCTCCACACCCGAGGCCGTTCCGGAAAGGGTTCAGTCTTTGCTTGATGAGGTGGCACGCCTGAAGAAGGATCTCGCCCGGGCCCGAAGGGGAGAGGTGGGAGGTCAGATCGGACGGCTGGTCGGACAGGCCGAAGCGAGGGGGAAGTTCAAGTTTACGGTGGGTACCCTTGAGGCTAGCTCAGCCGCGGAGATGCGCTCCCTTGGCGACGAGCTACGAAGGAGGCTGGGTTCCGGAGCTGCCGTTGTGGCCTCTGTGGTCGGGGGCAAGGTCATGTTTCTTGCCGTGGCCACCGATGACGTGGCTGGGGAAATCCTTTCTGCGGGCGATCTGGTCAAGGAGGTGGCTGCGACCGCGGGGGGCAGTGGAGGTGGCAGAGCGCATATGGCACTGGGCGGTGGAAAGGACCCACGGAAGATCGAGGCCGCACTCGAGGTCGGCAAACAGAGGATGAGAGAGGCCTTCGCGGCTGCTGGTGCCTAGGTGCTTCTCTCCATGGGTCAGCGGGGGCGAAGATGAGAATCTTGGTCACGGGCTCCTCGGGGCAGCTAGGAACGGCGCTAAGGGCCGTGCTAGAGCGGCGCCATGAGGTGCTTTGGACGGACATGGACGACCTGGACGTGAGGGATCTGTCGGCCGTGCGAGAGGCTGTGGCCTCGTTCAAACCGGAGGCGATCCTTCATCTGGCTGCCGTGACCAACGTCGATGAGTGCGAACTGCGGCCGCAGCTTGGTTTCGAGGTCAACTCCCTGGGAACCAGATATGTTGCGCTTGCGGCCCGCGAGGCTGGGGCCGAGATGCTCTTCGTCTCTACAGACTACGTATTCGATGGCCTCAGTAGTGAGCCCTATCTGGAGTATGATCCACGCAGGCCCATCAATCAGTACGGTCGATCCAAGGTCCATGGCGAGAGGGTCGTTGAGACGCTCCTAGACCGCTTCTACATAGTACGCACTTCGGGTCTCTTTGGCCAAGGAGGGAGGAATTTCGTCGGCGCGATCCTGAATGGGCTCAAGTCGGGGAGGTCCCTGAAGGTCGTGGACGATCAATTCTGCCGGCCTACCTACGCTCCCCACCTGGCGGCTGCGATTGGGCGCATAGTCGGCTCAGGCTACCACGGCATCTACCACGTAGCCTCTGCCGGGGAGACCTCGTGGTTTGGGTTTGCTGTCGAGGTAGCAAAAGCCGCTGGTTTGGACTCGGGTGCGCTGCAGCCTATTGTGTCGAAACAGCTCGATAGGCCAGCGAGGCGTCCGCCCTATAGTGTGCTGGACACGCGTGCCTTCGAGGTGACATTTGGGTGGGCAATTCCACCCTGGAAGGAAGGATTGGTGGAGTGCCTGTCGAGCCTTTGACCGAACCAACTAGCGCAATGGCATCCGGCCGAGGCTTAACACCTGGCCCCCGGGCTAGGCGCTAGGGTGTGCCTGCGGCTCGGTTGGCAGCGAGTAGCTGGATTTCGGGAGGGTGTCGGGTGCTTCGCATCGCCGTCAGGGAGATGCGCCTTTCGCAGTGGAGCAAGAACCTCGTCGTTCTTGCCGGCCTCATCTTTGCGCATCAGGCCACCGTCGCATCGCAACTAGGACGTGCCTGGGCGGCGGTGCTGGCATTCTGTCTACTCTCATCGGCTGTATATGTTCTCAACGACATTCGCGACCTGCAGGCAGACAGGCTTCATCCGCGCAAGCGCTTTCGTCCCTTGGCATCGGGCCTCTTGTCGGTAAAGGATGCTTGGGTGCTTGTTGTCTGCTTGCTGCTTGGTGGAGGGGCGGTCGCAGTGGCGCTCGGTCGCCGTTTCCTGTTGGTCGTCGTTGCTTACTTTCTGCTCAACGTGGCCTACACGCTGTGGCTCAAACGGATGGTACTGATAGATGTACTCTCAATCGCCGTGGGGTTCGTGCTGAGGGCGGTCGGTGGCGTTGTGGCGCTCCGTCCCGAGCCGGTCATCTCACCCTGGCTGCTCGTTTCGACCCTCTTTTTGGCGCTTTTCATTGCCGTTGGCAAGCGACGCAACGAGCTGCTGACCCTGGCAAGGGACGCCAGCCGGCACAGGGCTTCCCTGGCGGACTATTCGCCTCAGTTGCTGGACCAGATGGTGCCGGTTGTCACTGGTTCGACTATCATCACCTACGCGCTCTACGCTGTGACCCCGGGGACCCCGGGGGGCTCTGCAGGCATGGTCATCACTGTGCCCTTCGTGCTCTATGGTGTCTTCCGCTACCTGTATCTTGTCTACCGGCGTGGAGAGGGTGGTGCTCCGGCAGAGATGCTGCTCAGAGACAGGCCGCTCCAGATAGACGTGCTTCTTTGGTTCGTGACTGTCTTCCTCCTCCTCTACGCTGGGGGGGTAGGGCAGTGGTGATGCGGGTTTTCTGCCTTGCCTTTGCCAAGGTGAACCTCCTGCTCAGAGTCCTACAGAAGCGTGCCGACGGTTACCACGAGATAGAGACAGTCATGCAGACTATGAGCCTCGCGGATGATCTTCTCTTTGAGCCAGTCGAGGAAGGGCCTATAGAGGTGCAGTGCGAGGGCTATGGGGTGCCGGGTGGGGAGGGCAACCTGGTGTACAAGGCCCTCTTGGCCCTGAAGGAGGCCACAGGGGCGCGCTCGGGGATGAGGGTCACGGTAAGAAAGAAGATCCCGCCGCGATCGGGGCTTGGTGGGGGTAGCTCGGATGCTGCGTGCGCCATCTCGGTCGGCTCGGCACTTTGGGGGCTGGATCTGACTGTACCCGAGCTCGAAGCCGTGGCAGCGAAAGTAGGGGCAGATGTTCCCTTCTTCATAAGGGGGGGCACGCAGGTGTGTACGGGGCGAGGCGAACACGTGCAGCCAGTGCAGCCCCTGGCACGCTCAACTTGGATCGTCGTGAAACCCCCGTGGGATTTTCTCACCAAGGAAGTTTACGCAAGGTACCGATACTCCTTGACGGAGCTCGGGCCGCCTGCTAGCATGCTTCTTGGAGAACTAGCGAAGCGTGGGCTAGACGGCTTGAGCCGACTGGTTCACAACGGGCTCGAGAGAGCAGCGGAGCAGCTGTACCCGGGGAACCGGGAGGTCAGGAGCGTTCTGGAACGGGCCGGTGTCCGCTGCGTGGCCATGAGCGGCAGCGGATCGGCCTGGTTCGGTCTGCTTCCCGGCGAAGATGCCTGGACCCGCGTCAGCGCAGCGTGCAAAGAAGCGGGTTGGAAGGCCTTCCGGGTCCGACCTGTGAGGACGGGGTGGGTGCGGAGGGGCCGTGTTCCAGGGGCCGGTCATGTGTGAGCGACGAGCCGCAGAGTGCCCGTCCCTCACCAAGCGACTGTGGGCGGCCGGTTGACGTATGAGCATCCGTGGAAGGTGGTGAGGCCATGAAAATCACGGAGGTCCGGATAACGCTCCGGGATGATGAGAAGCTGAAGGCTTTCGTGAGCATCACCCTGGACAACTGCTTCGTCATCCGCGGGCTGAAGATCATCAAGGGCAATCGGGGCATGTTCGTCGCCATGCCGAGCAGGAAGCGTCCTGACGGGACGTTTCAGGACTTGGCCCACCCCATCAACAATGAGACTCGCAGCTGGATGGAGGCTGAGATCCTCAGCCGCTACCGCCAGGAGCTCGAGTCTCGAGCCCTTGTTGGCTGAACGACGCGGTTCGATGGAGACTGAAGAATGCGGCCGCCCGGGCGCCAACCCGGGCGGCCGTAGTTTCTCTTTTGAAAAGGGATGACAAGCGTGTAGAATCCTTGGCTTCGGTGGGGCGTCGTCAAGTGGTAAGACACAGGGTTTTGGTCCCTGCATTCGGAGGTTCGAATCCTCCCGCCCCAGTCGATGAAGGATCCCGGTCCCCCGGGGTGCGCCAGGGGGCGGGGACCGGTGGCTTTGGCACGGAGCCCGCGGCGCACGCAAGCGCTCGGGCTCATTTGGTTGCCCTAGGAGAGCTCCATGGTCGATTCACTAAGGCTGTTCACGGGAACGGCCAATCCCGAGCTCGCACAGCGGATGGCCGATTACATTGGCCTGCCTCTTGGGAAGATCCAGGTTTCCCGGTTTGCCGACGGTGAGATCAATGTGCAGGTCATGGAGAACATTCGCGGCTGCGATGTGTTCATCATCCAGCCCACGTTCCCGCCCGCCGAGAATCTCATGGAGCTGCTCATCATGATCGATGCCGCCCGCCGGGCCTCTGCCGACAGGGTAACAGCCGTGATCCCCTATTTTGGCTACGCCCGGCAGGATCGAAAGGACAGGCCTCGAGCTCCGATCTCTGCCAAACTGGTCGCAAACCTGATAACCGTAGCGGGGGCCGATCGGGTACTGACGATGGACCTCCACTCACCACAGATACAGGGGTTCTTCGACATTCCGTTCGATCATCTCCTTGCCCGCCCGGTGCTGGTGGGACACTTTCGGAGCCTGGGGCTCACGAACCTCGTGGTGGTGGCTCCAGACACCGGGAGTGTGAAGATGGCACGGGCCTTCGCCAAGAGACTCGACGCAAGCCTGGCCATCGTCAACAAGCGCCGGTCGGGACCGGACGAGTCGGAAGCCATGGAGATCATTGGTGAGGTCTCAGGTAAGAACGTCCTGCTTGTGGACGATCTGATCTCCACGGCGGGGACATTGGCAGGAGCAGCCAAACAGCTGCGCTCTGAGGGAGCGAAGGAGGTCTACGCTGCCTGCACGCACCCATGCTTTTCGAGCAATGCATTGGAACGCTTGGAGGAAGCGGGGATCAAGCGAGTGGTCATAACAGATACGATTCCGCAGAAGCCGGAAGAGATCGGCGAGCGGTTCGAGATACTGTCTGTGGGTGAGCTCTTCGGGGAGGCAATTCTGCGGATCCATGAAGAGCGTTCCCTGAGCAGTCTGTTCGACTGATCGCCCACGCCCTGGCGATACCGCCGGCCCGCCTTACGCGGGGGCGGCGTGTCTGGAGGAAACGCGAGATGGCATTCGTCGAGTTGATGGGAAAACAGCGCGAAGAGCGCGGGAAGGGACCGGCCCGAAGACTCCGCCAGGCAGGGATGCTTCCCGGCATCGTCTACGGGCCGGGCGGCGAGAACGTGCCGGTCGCGGTAGAGCGTCGAGGCTTCGATAGGGTTCTGAGGCGCGCGGGAGGGGGCACGGTCCTCATCGATCTCAAGCTCGAGGACGGGCGGGAAGGCATCAAGGTCATCATCAAGGAAGTCCAGCGCGACCCGGCGACGTCGGAGCCGCTGCATGTGGATTTCATGCACATTTCGATGGACAAACCGGTTCGCGTGGAGGTCCCCGTCCACCTCACCGGCGCTGCAGTAGGGGTGAAGTCCGAAGGCGGGTTCCTCGATCACGTGCTTCGAGAGATCGAGATTGAGTGCCTGCCGACCAAGATCCCCGACTACGTTGAGGTGGACGTCTCCCACCTTCACGTTGGGCAAGCCCTGCACGCTTCGGAGATCCAGCTGGAGGGCATCGAGGTTGTGACGCCTGGTGACCGCGTGATCGCGGCGGTCCACGGCAAGAGGGTCTCAGAGGTGCCCGCCGCTGGAACTGAAGAGGCCGCTGCCGAGGAACAACCCGCAGAGGGTGCAGAGGCGTCTGCGGAGCAGGAAGCCTCTGGGGAGGCCGAGGGCGGTGGGGAGTAGCTCCGTTGTCCTTCCTTAGGTGCCCGGAGAGGTTCTGCGGATTGGGTATGGAAGCACCGGCGGGGGCGGCTAGTCTTGCTCATCGTGGGCCTGGGAAACCCTGGAAGGCGATACGAGAAGAACCGGCACAACGTCGGCTTCATGGTGCTCGATGCCCTTCGCACACGCTGGCGGGGAGGTGCTTGGGAGCGCCTGGGGCCGGCGGAGACATGCCGGGCTGCCTTCGGGGGACTGCAGCACCTGCTAGCCAGGCCGCTGACCTACATGAACCGCAGCGGTGAGGCACTGAAGGGTCTTCTGCCTGGAGATGAGTACGACATCCCAGACCTCCTCGTGGTGCTGGACGACATGGATCTGCCCCTGGGGCGGATGAGGCTGCGACCACGTGGGAGTGCTGGGGGCCACAAGGGGCTTTCTTCCATCCTTGAGGCACTTGGCACTGAGGAGGTCGCAAGGCTGCGGATCGGTATCGGGAGGCCGCCCACGGGGGTGGATCCCGTAGACTACGTGCTTTCGGATTTCGGGCCGGATGAGGCCGCGCTTTTGGAGCAGGTCATCGAGAAGTCCTGCGAGGCGATTGAGGTCAGCATCCAGCGGGGCCTGGAGAGTGGCATGAGCCTGTTCAACGGCGTCGATCTCGCCCGGCCCAGGGAACAGGAGGACTGACGCCGGGCGCGGCGGGGCGTTCCGCCGGCGCCGGATTCCCATGGAAGCGTGGTGATTGGAGGAGGCCATGATGCCAGTTCCCTCTACGACGCTCATCGCCACCGCGGCTGGTCTTCTGGGCCTGGTCGTGGCCCTGCTTGTGGCCTTTGGCAGGGTACTGAGGAAGGACCCGGGCACCCCCGAGATGGTGCAGATCTCCGACGCCGTTCACGAGGGCGCCATGGCGTTCCTCAAGCGCGAGTACCGGACGCTGCTCATCTTCATCGTCGTCCTGGTCTTGCTGATCTCAATCGGCATACGCAACCCTCAGATCACAGGCCTCGGCTGGAAAACGGCGATCGCGTATTTGGCGGGTGCTTTGAGTTCCATGGCATGTGGTTATGCCGGCATGAAGATTGCAACCCGTGCCAATACCAGGACCGCTCAGGCTGCCAGGACGAGTTTCAACGCTGCGCTGGGTGTAGCCTTCCCCGGCGGAGCTGTGATGGGCTTCTCTGTGGCGGGTCTCGGACTCTTTGCGCTTTCGCTGGTGTTCTTCGTCTTTTCGAAGCTCGGCAGTGTGGCCGACGCGATCGTGATCGTCGCTGGCTTCAGCATGGGTGCTTCATCAATCGCGCTGTTCGCACGCGTTGGCGGGGGCATATACACCAAGGCCGCTGATGTCGGTGCCGACCTTGTGGGCAAGGTAGAAGCTGGGATACCCGAGGACGATCCCCGGAATCCGGCCACGATCGCGGACAACGTTGGTGACAATGTGGGCGACGTGGCAGGGATGGGGGCCGACCTCTTCGAGTCGTACGTGGGCGCGATCGTCTCTTCGATGGTGATAGCCCTTTCGGTTTTCAAGCCCGGAGGCGCCCCTTCGCCGGATCAGGCCATCGGGTATGTCTTTGCCCTGGTTTCAGTTGGCATCCTGGCTTCGGTTGTCTCCATGTTTGCAGTCCGTACGAAGGAAGGCGGCAACGCACAGATCGCCCTGCGTGTCGGTACGATATCGGCGGCGGTACTCTTCACGCTGGGCTCGCTGCTTGTCACCCTACTGGCCTTTCCGCACATAGGGATCAGGTATTTCTTTGCCACTTTCATGGGGCTGGTGGCGGGAATGGTGGTCGGCTTCGTTGCTGAGTACTACACCTCCGGGTCCTCTATCCGTGCGATTGCGGAGCAGTCGAAAACAGGTTCTGCGACGAACATCATAGCGGGCTTCGCCACCGGGATGAGAAGCGCCGTACTGCCACTGATCGTGATTGCCATCGCCGTGCTCATCTCCCATGCCCTGGTTGGGATCTTCGGCATAGCGCTGGCTGCCGTGGGGATGCTGGCCATAACCGGGATGACGGTGAGCGTGGATGCCTACGGGCCGATTGCCGATAACGCAGGTGGCATTGCTGAGATGGCCCACCTGGGCGAGGAGGTGCGCCGGCGCACCGACGCGCTGGATGCAGCCGGCAACACGACTGCAGCTATCGCCAAGGGTTTCGCCATCGGTAGCGCGGCGCTTACGGCGCTTGCGCTCTTTACGGCCTATGTCCAAGCCGTTGGCAAGGTAACGGGTGTCGCCATAGGGTTGGACATCATGGAGCCCCGCGTTCTTGTGGGGCTGCTGATAGGTGGCGTAGTGCCGTTCATCTTCGCATCGGACACGATGCGCGCCGTCGGGCGGACGGCCTTCGCAGTAGTCGAGGAAGTCCGCCGGCAGTTCAGGGAGATACCGGGTCTGATGGAAGGCAAGGCGCGGGCCGAGTATGCGAGGTGTGTGGATATAACGACCAGAGGAGCGCTGCGGGAGATGATCCTCCCGGGTATCCTGGCTGTGCTGATTCCTATTGTCGTTGGCAGCATCCTTGGACCTGCCACGCTGGGAGGCCTGCTGGCCGGTTCCCTGGTGACTGGTGTTCCCCTGGCCCTGTTGCTGGCCAACGCGGGCGGGGCGTGGGACAACGCCAAGAAGTACATTGAGCAAGGGAATCTGGGTGGAAAGGGATCAGATCCTCATAAGGCCGCGGTTGTGGGCGATACGGTGGGGGATCCGTTTAAGGATACCTCAGGGCCCGCCATGAACATCCTGCTGAAGCTGATGGCCATCGTTTCGCTGGTGTTCACTCCGCTTATCCTTGGCATCCACAAGGTGGTCGGGCCGCTGCTGGGGTTGTAGGCCGGGACGGGCTTGACAGCGGGGATCCGGGATGGGGTAGAATCCTGTGTTTTCGACCTGGGAGCCTAAATGAAAGCGAGCGAAACCGGTTCTCGCAGGGAGGGTATTCCGTGAGGGACTATGAAACCGTCTTCATCATCCACCCCGATGTGGATGATGCTGGCATCGAGAAGCGGATCGAGGCTGTTACCGACGTCATCAAGAAGGGCGACGGTGAAGTAGAAGGCGTCTACAAGTGGGGCCGCAGGAAACTAGCCTACCAAATCAGGAAAGTGGGCGAAGGTTTCTACACGCTGATTCGCTTCAGGAGTGATCCCCCTGTGCTGAAGGAGATCGACAGGGTACTCAAACTTGATGAGATGATCCTTCGGCACATGACGGTTCGTGCGATAGGCGAGCCGATGCCGCCTGACTCTCGGGGTAAGCGGGGCCGCCGCTCGGAGGCGCGCCAGGCTCGCAGAAAGCCGGAGGAGAAGGCCGAGGAGCGCAGTGAGGAGAAGGCTCCCGAGGCGGATACCGGAGAGAAAGTGGAGCAGGCAGCGGATTCGGCTGCTGTCCCTGGGGAGGGTGCAGGCGCGGAGCCTGCGGCGCAAAGCATAGGAACGTCCGCAGAAGAGAGCAGCGCCAAGCCTCCCGAGACCAGTCCGGGCGAGGCGGCACCCAGCGAGCCTTCGTCCTAGCGGGGGCATATCGGTTTCTTGGGGGAGCGCAGAAACAAGCTGGAGGGTTCCTGAGAGATGGCCAAGAAGCAGGCAAGAACACCGAGGAAGAAGATCTGCAAGCTCTGCCTGGATAGGGTGGAGCAGGTCGACTACAAAGATGAGAAGCGACTGCTGCGCGCAATAACCGACAGGGGCAAGATCGTGCCGAGGCGAGTCTCGGGCAACTGCGCGAGACACCAGGCGCAGATAACGAGGGCCGTGAAGCGGGCGCGTATCCTTGCGATCATTCCCTTTGTGGCTGATAGCTACAAGTAGGATTGGGCGGGTTGGTCCTTCCGGGGACCCGGCTCAGCGGAGGCTAGCAGGATGAAGGTAATCCTTCTTGAGAATGTCGAGGGTCTGGGCAAGCGCGGGGATCACGTCACGGTTGCGAATGGATACGCGCGCAACTACCTCTTGCCCATGAAGATGGCCCTCCCGGCGACCAGTGCAGGCGCCCGGATGTTTGCAGAAAGAGAGCAGATACGTAAGCGGCGGGTCGAGAAAGAGCGCCACGCCGCAGAGGAGCTGAAGAAGAAGCTAGAGAAGGTGAGCGTGAGCATAGAGGCTCAGGTGGGCGAGGATGAGAAACTGTTTGGCAGTGTCACGGCCCAAGACATCTCGGAAGCGCTGAAAGCAATGGGCTTCGAGGTCGACCGGCGGAGGGTCATGTTGGAGGAGCCCATCAGGGTGCTTGGGGTCTACAAGGTGCGTCTGGCTCTCCATCCGGAGGTATCTACGGACATTAAGGTTTGGGTCACGAAGAAGCAGGGCCAGACCGCATAGGTTACACGGGTCGCCGGTTCTACCTTCGATAGTCCTCTCAGGTGGGACGTGGCGGCCCTCTCTTTTTCGGCCGCTAGGTCTCTCAAAGGCGGCACTGGAGTAAGCGCGGGAGGTTCGAGATGAGATGGAGGACCCGATACCCCGCAGTGGTGCTGTTCGCGATCACGTGCCTTTTCGTTTTCGCGGGGGGCTGCGGAGAACAAACGGATGAGGGGACCTGCGACCTTCATCCGGACTGGAGTGCTCCTAGCCTGCGCGGCGCGGACCTGGTCGTGGCCGAGGTTGGAGGGCAGCCGATTACGGCCTCCAGGCTCTATCACATCATCCGGCAGAACAAGCAGATGCCGCAGAGTGGCCCCTCGATGGCAGTTCAGGCTAGGGAAGTGCTCAAGGATGTCATTTCCGAAGAGTGCTGGAGCCGCCTTGCTAAGGAGCGTGGATATGACAGCGACCCGGAGTTCATACGGGCTCTCTATACTGCGCAGGTGTTCATTCTGAGAAATGTGGCGCAACAGCGTGAGATTGAGCGCCGCGCATTGCCCGACGAAGAAGCACTGAGGGCCAAGTACGAGGAGATCAAGAACGAGCGCTTCAAGATCCCGATGAAGATATGGGCCCGCAAGATCGTCGTGCGCACGAAGAAGGAGGCCGAAGAGATACGCGCGAGGATTGAGCAGGGAGAGGACTTCGCTGATCTGGCCAGGCAGTATTCGATAGACGAGACCACGGCGAGGCGCGGGGGTCTGGTCCCACCGCTGGTCGAGCGTGATGGTCACCTCGAGGGAGGCGTTCCGGAGCTGAACGACGTGCTCGTCAATCTCAAGAAGGGTGAGGTTTCGCAAGTACTGCGGTGTGAGGGTGGCTGGTGCATCTTGCAGTGCACGGCCAAGCGCGAGTCGAGGATGAAGTCGTTCGAGGAAGTGCGTGACATGCTAGTGGAGAAGTATGTGGAACCGAAGAGGAAGACCCTGAAGCGGGAAATCTACGATTCGCTCGTTGTGGCATACGATGTCGTCATCTACGACGATGCCCTGCTCGAATTCCAGCTTCTGCAGATGAGTGCCAGCGAGATCATGGATATGGCCAAGCGGGGGAGCTCGCCCGAGAAGAGAATCAAGATGTACCAGCACGTGGTAGACCACTACCCAGACAGCGAGTATTGTCCCGAGGCGTTCTTCATGATAGGTTTCATCAAGAAGGAGGATATGAAAGACCTCCAAGGCGCTATCTCGATCTTTGAGACCTTCGTTGAGCGCTACAAGGGACACAGGCTCGCACCCGACGCCCACAACCTCCTCTATGAGGCCCGCCAGGAGTTGAAGGCGAGTGACTCTTCAGGCGGCGAGGGCAAGTAGGCGTTGTTCGTCCCGCTAATTCTGGAGGGCACGACCCGTGATGGTCGAAGTCGTCGTCTGGAATCTGGCCGTAGACCAGAAGAACCACTATCCGGTCGTGATTCTGAAGGACGTCATGAGCGACCGGAAGCTGCCGATCTGGATAGGCCACCAGGAAGCTAGCGTCATAGCAATGGAGCTTGCGGGCAAGAAGTTTCAGCGTCCGCTCACCCACGATCTCTTCATGAGCACGCTGAAGGGCCTGGGGGCCAAGCTCCAGCGGGTCGAAATAGTGGACATCGTGGAGAACACTTTCTACGCGAAGATATACATTGAGCACGGCGACGAGATTCTGGCTGTTGATGCCCGCCCCAGTGACTCCATCGCACTCGCGCTGAAGGCAAAGGCAAAGATCCTTGCGGACTCCAGGCTCTTCTCGGGCGAAATCGACAGCCTTCTTGCGGGGGTTGGAGAGGGGGCTTCGGAAGGAGACGAACAGAGGGCTGAGGAGCTGAGGGAGTTCATCGAGAAGCTAGATCCGAAAGACTTTGGCAAGTTCCGGTTCTAGAGCCGCTCGCGGGGTTTTGATGCGATGGAGACTGCGGGGAGACGAGAATGTGACTGTTGCGGCCCGCCTTCTGACAGCCCCTCTACGTGTCTCGTGGCTCGGGCCTTTCCGGCTCATCCAGCCCGGAAGAGATGCCCGATCTGGACACTGGCACTCTGTTTGGTGGCGCTTGTCCTGGTGGGTTTCCTAGCGGAGGCCCAAGCGGATACGCTCGATCGCGCCGAGGATCTCCTCGAGCGTGGACTTCCCTCAGAGGCCCTCTCTCTGGCCCGGAGCGTCATGCTTCACCAGGCGCCCGGCGATACGGCCCGGGCGCGACTGATTGTAGGCCGTTGCCTCATCCAGATGGGTCGCTACGCCGAGGTCTTCCCAGTCCTGGCACCAGCAAAGGAGCGTCCCGAGGGTGCTCGGCTGCTGGCCCTGGCCTATGAGGGATTGGGACTTTGGCTTGAGGCTGCCGATTTCTGGCTTTCCTGCGTAGGGGGCTCTAAGAAACTGAGGCGCGAGGCCTCTTCCCGGCTTGGGATGCTTCTTGAGAACAGGCTTCAACAGCCAGAGATTTCATACCTGCTCTGGAAGTATCCAAGGGAACACCTCCTCTGCGAAGCCCTAAGAAGGTATGCATCTGAAGAGGTTCGCAGGGGACATCCGTACGAGGCAGCCCAAGCTACGCTGGGTGCCCCCAGGCGGTCCTGCGGGTGGTCGCTGGACGATCTTCCCCGCCGAGTTCGGGAGGCGGTAGAGCAGGTTGGGCGCTCGGAGTTCGCCCAGGACTTCTTCAGAGTAGGCGTCATTGTCCCACTCTCAGGGCCCTACCAACGCTTCGGGGAGCAGATAATCGAGGGGGTGAGGGTTGCCCTGCGTGTGCACAACCTCACGGCCCACTATCCACTGCAAATGGTGCTCCGAGATGGCGCAGCTGCGGCTCCAAGTACACTCGAGGCAGCTAGGAAGCTCTACGAGCAAGGGGTCAGGGTCTTTGTCGGAGAGGTCTTCAGCGTTCCTACCATTGCTCTGGCCTCCTTCCTGACAGCGAGGAACGCTGTGTTGATCTCGCCGGCGGCTACAGATACCTCCATCGCTGCTCTGGGCCCCGGGGTGTATTCTTGCTCGGTACCGACCGACCTTGCGGCCAGAAGCGTGTGTGTGTGGGCGAGTGAGAGCCTAGGTGTCGAAGGTGTCGGTCTCCTCGCGCCCGCCAGCCGGGAGGCAAGGGACTGGAAAGCGGCGTACGAGCGGGCCTGCCGTGCTGAGGGGCTTCGCATCGTCGCGGAAGCCGAATTCGAGCCGGGCACGAGGGACTTCGCCGAAGTGGTTGCTGGCCTCGGGGTGGACCTCTCCGATTCCTCGTTGGCGTTTGTCTGCCTGGGCGGCGAGTGGGAGACCATTTCTGCCATATCGCATTTGGCCAGTGCTGGTTTTCGGGGCTTCGTATT
>CAYMBA010000039.1:0-17736 GCA_964388535.1 uncultured bacterium
CCGAGGAGATCTGGGCCCGGTGTGTAAGCCCTGCTGCCGGGGACGGTCACGGGCTTCTTGATTTGCCCGAACCCGGAGACGAGGTAATGGTATTGCTGGACCCCAGGACCTTGACACATCCCGTTGTGCTTGGAGCAGCGTACAATGGGAAGCAGAAGGCCCTCGTGGACAAGATCCCCAGCCACGCTTCGGTGGACAAGAACAAGCTGCAAGGCAACAACCTCAAGTATTATCTGACGAAGGCAGGGACGTGTATCATTCACGACACGGGCTCGGGAGGACCAAGGCTTATAGTTGCTACCCCCAATGTGTCCCTTGTGCTTTCCGAGGGATCCGACGGCGGGTTCGACATCCAAGTGCGCGACGGGGGGACCACGAAGTGCCAGGTGCAGGGGAAGAAGGATGGGTCGCTGACGCTGAAGGGCAAGAACATCTCTATTGAAGCCGACCAGTCGCTCGTCTTGAAGGCTGGAGGATCGGCAAAGATTAGCGCCGGCACGACGATGGACCTGAAATCGAGCGGGAACATGACTGTCAAGACGGATCAGAACTATGAGATGCAAGCAACGATGAAAGCGACAGAGAAGGCGTCGCTCGGATTCGAGGTGCAGGGTGGCGTGAACATGAAGCTGCAGGCTGCCATTATCCAGATCAACTAGGGGTTCGTTCCAACGATCGTAGGGCCGATCGGGGCGCATTGTACGTGCCAGTTTCCGAAATGTCTGAATAGCCGGGTCCTATGAAGGGGTGAGTGCATGGAGTTCCTCGATCTTCCTCTCTGCTACGAAAACGGGGCCTTCCACAGGGCGGACCCAGAGAAGGCGATCTATCGTTACGTTGAGCTGTTTTTCGAGACCCCTTCAAACGAAGTCGATCCCGGGCTCAATTTTGGCGTCGATATGCAGAAGCTGTCGTGGGCTTCGGCACATGAGGTGGTGCGATTCAAGGTCGATGAGTTCAATCGTGTACATCGGGGCCGTATGGCACTTCTCATAGAAGGAGTCAGAGCAGTCGGGGGCCGCACGCAGGTCCGACTCTCCCTCCGCTTTGCTGGTCGGCGATACAGCGTGTCTGTGGAGGAATAGAGGATTGGCAGCGGCACGGGAAGGCCGCGGCCGCAGGTCGGGGGAGCACATGGCCGGGACTCGGCAAGAGAAGCGGTACGAGAGGGTGCGGGCCGAGCTGCTGGCGGAGGCCGAGGCCCTGGGTTTGGTCACACGCGGTGCGCCGCTGGACCCGGTCCTCGAGCTTCTGATCAATGGCTTCGCAAGGCAGCTCGAGAGGGTCTACGAGGAGGTAGATCAAGCGCTCGAATACAGCAGGCGCACACTCCTCAGGAACTACTTCGGTGTTCCCTTCCTTTCCAATCCCGCTCAGACGGTGGTAGCGATAGAGCTGAAACGGCGAGCGCAGATCGACCCGGGAATGAGGATAACCTGGAAGGAGACTGTAAGAGGCCAGATGCCCGAGTACCGGGTCGTTGATGCTATGGAGATGGTGCCGATGCGCCTCGCGCTCGCCCTCTACTGCAGCGGTGCGAGTGTCTGGCGGCTCACTTGGGGCGAAGAGGGGGGAATGGGGGTGGAGCATTACGAGCTCGGCTCGGGGCGCTTCGACCGTCCAGAGCTTCTCCTGGCCCTTGAGTCGCCCGAGGAGGCGCTGGACAGCGGCTCGCTTTCGATACTCGTCCATCCCAACGAGAACTCGCTAGCGGGTGTTTTCCCCGGGGACAGCCCAGCGGCTGGTTTCAGCGAGTACCTTGGAATGTCCTCCTGGTTTGCCTCATCAGGCGCAGGTGCCTTCGACTACACTATGCGGCTGCCTCTACTGATGCGGACTGAAGATGTGGACCGCTGGAGCCGGTGTCCGACCGAAGGTGACTTCCTGGCCAAGATGCAAGCCGAACACCTTTACGCCTTCGCCATGGCTCGCTTCGAGCCAGGCCGAACCATCGCAAGGAGTGCTCCTCCGGAGATTCTCGAAGACTTGGCGGCAGCAGGCGGGGGAGTTGCGGACATACTTACCTCGGACTCGTATCACTGGCTCGCTTTGCGGTTCCCGTACGAGGTGGTCGGCGATCCGAGAGAGATGCTCTCGGTTGTCGAGGTGAATGCTCGCCTGGCGGTGGGATACAAGCGCGATCCCCGCGACAGGTTCAACTATCGTTCCGAAGATTTCAACGTCAGGACCGAGCTCTTCGAGTTTGGCCTATCCGACCGCCCCGGAGCGTATTGTTCAACCTACGGCAGCTGGGTTGTGGCAGAACTCACAGACCAGGCCGGTAACGTCTACCCGTATGTCTTCGAGGAGTCCGCAGCCGAGGCCGACAGGTGGTTCACACTGGAGGCGAGCCCGGACGATGTCACACTAATGGTGCATCTCCCGAGGCGGCGAGTTCCCGAAGTGGGGTACCTTGACCTCGTCACTGGGCGGATAATGGCAGAGGTTGCCAATACGCCAGTGCTGGATGTGATCTCACCGCTTCCCGCCAACGGGCTCGACTACCCTGAGGTCTCTGGATTGCGGATGCTGGTTCCTGCCCGCGGCGGTGGAGATGGCTTCGGAGGGATGGGCGAAGGGCCCGACTCGTTCGATCGCGGCGCTCACCCGGTGCTGGACCGTCAGTACGCGAGGGCTGCCGCCTACCTTCGCACGAGGGGTAGGGTCGTGAGCCTGCCCGATATGATCTCGTTCCTGATGGCGAGTGACGCCAGGATCGTCGACGTAGAGGCCGAGCCTGCGGCGCTCTTCCGTAGCGGCGGCATCGTGCCGGGCCTCAAACTGGTGGCTCGGTTCGCTGAGCAGGAGTCGCTCCCGAGGGAAGAAATGGAAGCAGCCTGCAGGATGGCTACGGCGAGGCTTCAAGCGCTGGTGCCCGTGGGGACGTTTGTGGAGGTGGTTCCGGGTGGCGGAGAGTAGGGAGCGCGCGAAGATACCACGATTCAGGCGGCTGGACCGCTATCCAACCAGCTGCAGCCTGCGTTGCGCGCTGTCTCAGTTGCACGCGGTCGGAGTTTCCCGGGAGGACCTCAGGCTCAGGTTCCTCGGCCGGCGAGGCAGGCGCGGACCGGAGATCGAGTCGCAGGAACCGGGTGGCGGCACTGAGTGGGTACCAGGCAAGCAGGTGCGGCTCGATGTCGCTCTCGACGGTACGGTCTCGGTTTTCCCTGAGAGGATGTTCGTTTCCCTTCCGGCCAGAGAGGGGCGAGAGCAGCTGGACGCTGCCCGGCGGCTCTTTGCTCCTTTCGACAAGTCCCTCGCCGTCGCCCTCTCGTTGCTGCGCTACTGGAATGCGGTCTTCTCGGGCGGCTATGCCGATCAAGCGCTAACGGAGTTCGTATTCTCGGCGCTCGGGATGCCCCCTGGTTCGCTGGAACGGGCACGCCAAGTGCTGGATTCGAGGCAGCTGAGGCTTTGGACAAGGCTCGTTCCGAGGCTTGGGACGATCGCGGGAGATTCAGCAGCCGTTGCAGCAGTCCTACGTCATCTTATGGAGATGCCGGTCCGGCTTCAGTATCGTCGCCGAAGGGCGCCATTGCCGGAAGGGGCAAAGCCGCTCCGCCTCTCAGTTTCTCAAGACTCTTTGGGTGCACAAACCCCCGGCCGCTTGGGACTTGTGGCCCTTTCTGGGGGAGAGGGTTTTGCCTATCCCGTTGTCGAGGTGAGGTTCGGACCGCTAGAGAGGGAACAGTTGAACAAGTTTCTGGGGGTTCCCTTCGAGCCCGTTGGGGATGGTTCGGGCATACTTTTCGACCTTGGTATGGCTGCCTGCCTGGATCGTCTCGGCGGGGGCTATGAGCGGGGGGTGTGGCCTGCGCTTCTCTACTTGCTTCAGCATCTGCTACCTGCCTCCGCACGTGTGGTGGCTGTGGTTGAGACACGGGCTGCTGGCTGGACCCTGAGCGAAGGCGCTCCGGAAGAGCATGCAGCCGTACTTGGCGCCAATACCAGACTCGCCCAGTTCTCGGGTGTTACCGCCTGAGGGTCCGTACGATCCTGAAACCAATCGTGGTTTTCATCTGTCCTGGGGGAGCCCAGAGCCTGCTCGCGCAGCGGAGTAGGAGCGTGTCGGCGGCGGCATAGGATCCGCCCCGGTAGGCCTTCGTGGTTCCGGAAGTGGGGCCGGTGGGATCGGTGAGCGGCTCGCCGCTCAGATCGCGCACGAACCAGTCGTGGCACCACTCAGCTAGGTTCCCGGCCATGTCGTAGACCAATGAGTCAGGCTCGGAAGATGGGATGTGCACTGCTCCCGAAGACCGGCTCCCTACGCTTGAGGTGGCTCGCGCGTTGTAGACGGCGTACCTGGAGCTTGGGGACGCCGATCCCCACGGGTAAGGCCCGCCTGACCAGGACGCAACGTACTCCCACTCCGCCTCTGTGGGGAGCCTGTAGCCGGCGGTATTGGCTGGGTCTTCGAGGAGCTGCCAGGTTTCGTGGTCGTAGGCCTGAGGGAGACCAAGGTACATGTTGAGCCAGTCGCAGTAGCATGCGGCACCGTACCACGAGACCCCGGCCACGGGGTGCCTGGTGAAGCTCGCGTTTGCCGAGAAGTTTGAACTAGAGTATTTGATCCCGGTCTTGTCGATGTTGATGATGGGCACGCGATCGGAAGAGAGGCGGTCGTAGACGATTGGAGATTCTTCTTCATGAAGAACTACCTTCTGGTCGACGGCCCAGTTCAGCAGATCGGCGAAATGCGAGTTGGTTATCTCGGTTGTGGAAACTGCGAAGTCATATGTGATCTGCACCTGGCGGATCCCTTCCCCAAAGATTGCCTCTGAGTCACCCATCGTGAAAGAACCTGCGGGGACTTCAACCATTTCGTCGACCGGCAGCACGTGCTCGACGGTGTCTACAGATGCGACGAAGTTAGGCTGGGGAATCGGCCCTACATTGCCAACCTCATCGGTGGCGCGCACTACTAGGTGCCAGCTCGGTACGTCGGGAGGCAGATCCGCAAGCAGGTAGCTCTCCCAGTTTCCGGCGGGCTGAGGTGTCAGATCCGGCTGAACGTGGTAGACTTCATCCCAGTTCTCGGGCGTTATCTCCTCCGGCCAATACCCAATCGTGTAGCTGGAGGCGGTGCCGATTTCCCGGTCATCTCCCGTGGACCGCCAGTTGAGCCAGATCAGGTTGCGGCCGGCCATCGCCCGCATGTCACCTATCGGGCCAGGAGGTATCGTGTCGATCGCTGTCCCGCTGGCCACATTCGAGAGACCCGACCAGTTGCCCACCTCGTCGGCGACCTTGATCGCGAAGAAATACGTCTTGTCCAGCTCGAGCCCGAACACCTTATACGACTGTGTCCTACCCGCCTCGATAGGCACGAGATCGACGTCCACGACTGTCGCACTGTCCCAGGTGGTCTCGGTTATCTCTTCCGTCGAGAACCGCAGGTCGTACATCGAAGCGGTCCCCACAGTGTCGTCGTCGCCAGTGGTCGTCCAGGCCAGCGTGGCGAACAGGTCGCTTATCTCTTCCACCCTGAGGTCTTGGATCGCAGCAGGCGGGGTTGTGTCGTACGTGCGTCCCACGACGTTCGACAGCCCACTCCAGTTGCCGCCGTCATCCCTAGTCTTCACGGCGAAGTAGTAGGAGACCCCGGAATCAAGGGGAGCCACCGTGAAGGTCTCTATAGAGTATGGGGGCGAAGGCTCGGGGACTCCTTCCGCTGGGGTTGCGGAGGCCCAGTTCTCTTCTGTGATCCTTTCCTGTGAGTACCGGACGTCGTAGAGCGATGCTCTCCCCGACATTCCATCGTCACCGGGTGCCGTCCAGGTGAGGGTGACCGCGGTGTCAGCGTCTTCGGCGACCCTCAGGCTGACCAGCGCGGCAGGTGGAGTAGTATCCGGCCCAGTGGTTTCTTCGATCTCGCTTCCGCATCCGTTCAGGTAGGCCGTCAGAAGTACAACAAGGCCAGCCAACAGACATATTCGCCTCAGCATCGTCTGTCTCCTCATGTGCGGGCTCCAGTGCCGGCCGCCTGGGGACGCGGCGGGCGGGACCCCAGGATCGCGTCGGTTCTCCCATCGCGCCGGAAAGCCTGTTCGAACCCTGGATGTTATTGCGGCTGTTGGAGCCTGGTCAACACTATCCTGGCCCAGGCCACCGGCGAACCATGCCCGGTGTCGAAAGCCGATACCGCGGCGCCCAAAGCGAAAGGCCCCCGGGAGCGTCGGAGCGTCCCGGGGGCCGTCGTAGCCCGCACTACTGGCGCGGCCCCGGTGCCCCGGGGCCCGCTAGCAAGCGCCTAGCGCACGAGCACCAGCCTCGCCGAAGTGGACCGGTCTGCGGCCGACAGGCGGCAGTAGTAAATGCCGGCCGGCGCCGGCGTGCCAGCCTCGGTCAGACCGTCCCAGGAAGCCATGTGGGATCCGGCCGAAACGGGTCCGTCGAGTAGTGTGCGCACCAGGCGGCCGCCCACGTCGTACACCTGCAGCGATGCGCGAGCGGCCTCGGGCAGCTCGAAGCGGATGTTTGCCCCTCCTCCCGGGGCGGCTGGGCTCACCGGGGCCAGCTTGAAGGAGTAGTGTGCCACCTCCTCGCCCGCAGCCTGCGACTGCTGGGTGATCCAGACGGCGATGTCGTCGATGGCTGCTTCGGTGATCGTGTTGTTCTCGTTGTCTTCCACGACGAACTTGAACTGGACCGTGCTGCTGTAGCCGCCAAAGGTCTCCGGGCGGAAGTACACCTTGTGATAGGTGTAGTTGGGGTCGTTCCATCCGTCCTTTGCGATGTACCACAGCATCGTCCAGTCAGTGCCGTTGTTGCTGACGAACAGCATCAGCGAGTCGTCGCTTGCAGCACCGAAGTTGGCGAGGAACGCGTAGAACTCGATATAGCCGGCGCCTGCGGAGCTGAAGTCGAACTGCGGGCTCAGCACCGAGGTCTTTCCGGCGTCCACGTCGTAGTTTGCGTAGAAGCCTCCGCGACCGTCCGTGACAAAGCACTTCGTCCCACTGGGCGTGTGATCGTCCTCGGGCTGCACCCACTCTCCGTTGTACTGCTTGCCCTCGGGATCGACGCGTTCCCAGATTCCAGCGGTGGCGTCGTCATCAGGAGCGCCGATCGTCCAGCCAAGATCCGCTTCCAGGTCGTCATCCAGAACGGCTTCCTTCGCCCCGATCAGGAAGCGGTAGGTGTTCTTCTCGGGCGCGCGGATCGGGTCTGTGCCAACTATGTTCTCCGTGGTCACACTGCGCAGGTAGTAGTCCACAAGAACACCAGCCGAGGGTGGGATCTCACCTCGATAGGTGTCGCCGCCTATGTTCGTCATCGGCGCCGCCGTGTAGTTGATGCCATCGTAGCTGTAGAAGACCATTGTGGACTCCGGCACGATGTCGCCGGCACCACCTGTGGTCGTTATGTCCGCGAGCACCTCGATCGGGCTGCTGGTATTTTCGGTGTCTTCGAGCGGCGTATGATCGAAGACGATCTTCTTCGTGATCTCGGGGTACGGGATGTTGTGCTCATCGAGAGCGTCGGCGATCTCCCAGTAGTCGGGCGTGCCGTCGGCAAGGTCGCCGTTATCGTCATTCGCCTGCAGGAAGTACTGGAAGAACAGAGGCACGGTCTGGGCGCGGCCCCACATGGCCTCGCGGAAGTAGAGGTCTACCTGGTGTGTGAAGTCCTCGCCGTACTTCTGGATCAGGTTGCGGCGGATCTTCCACAGCGCCCCCATCGTCATCTCGCCGAGACAGTGAACCTCGCCGCCGCACTCGCTGGCCGGATACTGGCGGTCGTTGAGACCGGTCCTCAGGCAGCCGTCGGGGTTGTACTGGTAGAAGCTGATGCCCATGCACCAGCTGTTCGTGATAGTCATCGCGCAGTAGTCCGAGAAGCCTTCGTTGAGACCCGAGGGAGTCGGGGGCGAGTAGGGCGCGTAGGTCTTCGCTGTCACACCGTGGTGGTACTCGTGATAGATGACGTCGGCTATCTGGCCCGTATTGTTGCAGCCGCTTCCTGCGCGGAAGAAGTTTATCGAGCCGTTGTAGTAGGCGTTGCAGTTGTCATCGATGTTCACCTGGCAGAGCATCATGAAGTCCATGTCCGTCCAGGTGGGATCCACGCTCTTCACCCATTGGTGCACGATGTTCGTGTGATAGTAGCAGTCACGCTCGGAGGGATATGTGTTGCTGTCATCCCAGTAGAACTCGGCAGGATTGCTGGGGCTGGCTACTGTGGTCAGCTCCGAGTACTCTCCGTCCATTGCGTCGTAGACGCGCACGTAGTAGCCCCGATTTCTATCGGTGACTGTGTAGTTCTGGTTGTACGTTACCGTAACCTCGAACTCGCCGTCGTCGTTGGTGTGTGCGGTGTGGCCATCGGCGTAGACTTCCTGGTCCATGAGCGGCAGGTTGGTGTACGGGTCGTCGGCACGCCGTTCCTGAACGTCGCTGTGGACGGTGCCTGTTATCGTGTAGTACTGGATCTCGTTGTACCGCCAGTAGATCTCACCGACATTGGCGTCCACGAAGGCGTACCAGTCGCCGAGGGGCTGCTCGGTGCGGAAGTGCACCCTGTAGACGAGCGTGTAGGTGACCGAACCGTCCGAAACGATGGGCAGCACCCCGAGTTGGACGTCTTCCACGGCGTCGGTTTCCTCGTTCCACGGCATTCCCGCGTGAGCAATCTCGGATGCCTGCTCGGGACCGAGCGTTGGTGAGGTGTCGATGTCGATGCCGGGATAGATGCCGGCAGCGATGCTGTTTACGCCGCCGCGGTAGAAGTGCAGTGTCAGGATCGACGTGAAGACAGGAATCCCTTGGTAGTTCTGGCGATAGTGGACGTAGGCCTTATCCCCCATCGCATGCAGGGATACGAACTCGAGGTCCGCCGGGTCGACCCTGAGGAGCGGGCGGATCGACTCGAGGAACTCGCCCGTCCGTGCGGCCACGGTGGCCTCGTCGTTGAAGCCGGCCTCCAGGATCTGGATGGGGCGGCCGGCCGCGAAGTCGGGCAGGTCGGTGGCTTCGTTCCAGAAGATGGCCTTCCAGCCGCGGCCCGCATCATCCGTGAATGTCCTCCAGCCCAGAGACTGTGCCGCCACTTGTTCCTGGCGGGCCATGTCGTAGATCGGCGTAAACTGCTCCTCAGGCAGCCTGATCTCGTAGATGGATGACTCATCCTCGAGGAGCGCCCAAGCCGTACTTGCCGCAGCGAGCAGCCCGGCAAGCGCTAGAAGCGTCGTCAAAGCCTTGCGCATGTCGCCTCCCTTTGGTGTTGACCCAATATCTCTCGGCGCCGCAGGCACTTACGCGTCCTGCGGGCCGGGACACACAAAACCCCCCGGCCGCCCCTCTGGCCGAAGGCACGCCTAGCCCGCTATGAGGCTCGATAGTCGGCCCTACTATTATATCATACCCAGGTTCCCGACCGCCTGCCGTTTCGGGGCTACGTGGAGGGCGCGCGGGTAGAGATCGGAAAAGGGCACGTCCCGTACCTCAGGGACGTGCCCTGTGGTGGCGGTGCAGAGACGCGCCTACAGCTTCTCGCCTATTATGCGGCGCCTCAGCTGGACGATCGCGTTAGTTGGATTGAGCGACTTCGGGCAGGCCTCGACGCAGTTGAAGATCGTATGGCACCTCCACACGCCCGTCTTGCTGTCGAGGATGCCGATTCTCTCATCGAGCCCCTCGTCGCGCGTATCGCAAGTGTAGCGATAGGCCTTCAGGAGGGCCGCGGGCCCGAGGAAGTCGCTGTTGTCCCAGAAGGCGGGGCAGGAGGATGTACAGGCGCCGCAGAGGATGCACTCCCAGGTGCCGTCTAAGTGCTTGCGGTCTTCGGGGCTCTGGAGGCGCTCCTTGTCCGTCGGCGGGGCGGCGTGGGTCATGAGCCAGGGCTTCACCTCTCGGATCTTCTCGAAGAAGGCCTCCTGGTCCACCATCAGATCGCGGATGACGGAAAAGCCCTTAAGCGGCTCGAGCACGATCGTGCCTTTGAGCGAGCTCAGCTGCACCTCGCAGGCCAGATCGTTCTTGCCGTTTATCATCATGGCGCAGGAACCGCAGATTCCGTGGCGGCACGAGCGCCTGTAGGTCAGCGTCCCGTCCTGCTTCCACTTTATCTCGTTGAGGGCATCCAGCACGGTGGCGCCTTCCTTCAGGTCGACTGTGAAGGTGTCGTACCTGGGTTCCTTGTCCTCTTTGGGGTTGTACCGGAAGATCCGAATCGTCCTCTGCATCGCGTCCTCCAAAGCGGCGGCGCGCGCGGGCCGCCGCGATGGCCTTCGCCTTCCAGCCCCTGCTAGTACTTCCTCTCCTCGGGCTGGAATCTCGTTATGGTAACCGGCTTGTAGTCGAGCCTGATTTTGTCGCCGTCAAGCCAGGCGAGCGTATGCTTCAACCAGTTCTTGTCGTCACGCCCAAGGTGGTCAACGCGCCAGTGGGCGCCGCGGCACTCTGTGCGCTCCAGAGCGCAGCGGGCGATGACGTACGCGTAGTCCAGCATGTGCCCTAGTTCGATCGCCTCGATGAGGTCGGTGTTTGCTTCCAGAGACCCGTCGTCTATGGCGATCTTCTTGTACTCCTCGCGTAGCTGCCTGCAGATCTCTACCTGCTCCTCGAGCCCCTCCTTCTTGCGGAAGACCGCGACATTCTTCGACATCGACTCCTGCAGCCGCTCCCGGATCTCGACCGGCCGGACGCCGCTCTTGCTTCCGGCCGTCGAGAGCAGGTGCTCCACCTCCTCGCGGGCCTTCGCATCGGCTTCCTTGGGCAGGTCGTCGTATCCCTTCAGGGACAGCACGTAGTCCAGCATCCTCTCGCCTGCGCGGCGGCCGAAGACGGCGCACTCGAGGGTCGAGTTCGTCCCGAGGCGGTTTGCGCCGTGTACGGACACGCAGGCGCACTCGCCGGCCGCGTAGAGGCCGCGGAGGATCTTCTCCTTGCCATCGGCAAGGACCTCGCAGTGCAGCGTCACCGGGATGCCGCCCATCGAGTAGTGGGCAGTGGGCTGGATCGGGATCGGCTCTTCGATCGGGTCACGGCCGAGGAACTTTATCGACATCTCGCGGATCTGCGGGAGGCGCTCCATTATCTTCTCGGCCCCCAGATGGCGCAGGTCGATGTAGACGTAATCCTCGCCGCCTATGCCGCGGCCCTCGTCTATCTCGGTCTGCTCCGCCCGGGAGACGACGTCCCTCGGGGCCAGTTCCATCTTGGCCTTGGCATACCTCTCCATGAAGCGCTCGCCCTTGTCGTTTATTAGGTAGCCGCCCTCACCGCGAGCCGCCTCACTGACAAGTATTCCGTGGCGCCAGATGCCCGTGGGGTGAAACTGAACGAACTCCATGTCCTCGAGCGGCAGGCCCTCGCGCGCCACCAGGGCGAGCCCGTCACCCGTGTTCGAGTGGCTGTTCGATGTGATCTTCCAGACTCTGGCGTAGCCACCCGTGGCGAGCATGACGGCCTTGGCGTGGAAGACATGCAGGCCGCCGTTGACGAGGTCCCATGCGACGACCCCGTGGCAGAGGCCGTTCTCGATTATGAGCGAGAGGGCGAAGAACTCGCTGTAGAAGCGCACCTGGTGCTTGAGGCACTGCTCGTAGAGGGTGTGGAGCTGGGCATGGCCCGTGCGGTCCGCCGCGAAGCAGGCGCGCATCATGGGGGTCTTGCCGAAGTTGCCGAAGTGGCCACCGAAGGGCCTCTGGGCGATCTTCCCGTCCGGCGTCCTCGAGAACGGCACGCCCAGGTGCTCCATTTCGTACATGACCGGCACGGCCTCGCGCACGAGGATCTCCTGGGCGTCCTGGTCACCGAGGAAGTCACTGCCGCGGACGGTGTCGTAGAAGTGCCACTCCCAGCTGTCCTCCATCATGTTGCCGAGCGAGGCGGCGCAGCCACCCTGAGCGGCCCCGGAGTGGGAGCGGGTGGGATAGACCTTGCTTATGACTGCCGTATCGACCACGGCGCTGGTCTTCAAAGCAGCGTAAAGGCCGGCGATCCCGGCTCCTACGATGACTACATCGTGCCTGTGATATGTGGTTTCGATCTTCATTGTCACAGCTCCCGGGGCCGGGGCGCGCAGCGTCACCAGCCCCCGTGCGGCGGCGGTGCCTCAGGCGCCCACCGTGAGTGCCGTTACGATCCCGAAGCCAAAGAGAATGACACCCGCCAGGACGAGCAGGCTGAAGAGGAACAGCCGGAAGCCCGGCCTGTGCACGTAGTCCTGGAATATGGAATAGATACCGTTGAACCCGTGGTAGAGCGCCAGGGCCAGGAAGACGACCTCGAGTACCTTCCAATATGGATTTGCGAGGCGGCCGGCGACCTCGTTCCACGGCAGCCCGTGGGTAGTGAAGCGGTGCATCGTCAGCAGGTGGATCAGCAGAACGGGTGCCAAAACGATGCCCGTCAGGCGCTGGAAGAACCAGGCCATCGCACCCCCGGATCCTACTCCTCTGTCCTTCATCAGCGATCCCTCCCGGTGGCGGGCTCACGCAAGCCCCGCGTGCCCTAGTGCGCCGTGCCGGCGTGTGCCGGGGCGAAGAGCACGGGCACCAGATTCCAGATGCACAGGATGAACAGCACGACCCCGACGGCCATCACGATCCAGAACGTGCGCTTCTGCGCCCAGACGGCCTTGCCGAAGTCGACGAGGACGATCCGGATGCCGTTCATCGTGTGGTAGAGCACGACACCGACCAGCCCGATCTCCAGCAGCGTGAACACAGGGCTTGAGAGGAACTTCATCACCTGGCTATAGGCTTTCTCCCCGTGCGCGAGGTGGTGGACCACCCAGACGTGCATGCACAGGTAGAAGAGTGTCAGGATGCCTGTGATCCGGTTGAGGAGCCAGGCGACGTAGCCTGCATGGAAGCGGTATCTCATGGCACTCCCCCGTGACACCAGTGCAACCCCGGGCTTGAGCCCCGGCCTGCGGCCGGAACGTGCCCGGGACAGGGCCAATATCGACCGAAAAGCCTATCACGGCCGGTGCGCCTGGTCCATTGAAGCATTCTTATCTAATAGTGCGCTTCTGGTGCTGGTGCGCTTCCGCGCTCCCAGGTTGCAGGCCGGACGCCGTGGGGTGAGTATTTCTTCTTTGCTGTTTCAGGGAAACTGTCTTGCCGATTCGCGGGACTGTGGCTAGCATGTCCGGTTCGCCCTGCGCCGGTAGCAGGCAGCGGGGCGCCCTCTGCCGGGCGGGGGCATGCCGGGGCGGCTCCGGAGCGGGCATCCGGCACCGGGTGCGGCCCGGTACGGTAAGGATCGGACCACCCTACAATCTCAGGAGTACGAAGCGATGATCGAGATTCGTTGGCACGGGCGCGGGGGCCAGGGTGCCAAGACCGCGGCTACCCTGCTCGCCGCTGCAGCCCTGCATGAGGGAAAGCACTCCCAGGGGTTTCCCGAGTACGGCCCCGAGAGGATGGGGGCGCCCATCCGGGGCTTCACCAGGATCTCCGATGAGCCCATCCTGCTGCACTGCAACATCGCCGAGCCCGACGTGGTGGTCGTCCTCGATCCGACGCTGATTGGCACGGTGGATGTGACCGAGGGGCTCAAGCCGGGCGGGGTGATCGTGGTCAACACGGTCGAGTCGCCGGAGCAGATGCGAGCCAAGTTGGGTGTAGAAGGCGGTAAGGTGTGCACGGTGGATGCCAGCGGCATAGCGCTCGATGAGATAAAGCGCGACATCCCCAATGCCCCGATGCTGGGAGCGCTCGCAAAGGTGACGGGCGTGCTGAAGCTGGAGACCATAAAGGAAGACATCGTCCAGAAGTTCTCCGGTAAGTTCAACAAGGAGATGATCGACGGCAACCTCCGTGCAATACAGAGGGCCTACGAGGAGGTCAAGGAAGGATGACACTGAAAGGCTGGAAAGAGATTCCCATAGGGGGAATGATCGTCGAGGCGGGCAACGCCGCAGACTACCTCACCGGCGGGTGGCGGACGTTCAAACCCGTCTTCGACGAGGAGAAGTGTATAAGTTGCTACCTCTGCTGGATCTACTGTCCCGACTCGGCCATCATCGTCGAGGACGGCAAGGTCAAGGGCATCGACTACGATCACTGCAAGGGATGCGGCATTTGCGCCCAGGAGTGCCCTGACAAGGTGAAAGCCATCACTATGGTGAGAGAGGAGAAGTAGCGATGGCCGTCGTAGCATTGACCGGAAACGACGCCGTTGGAACGGCGATGAAGCAGATCAACCCGGACGTGGTGGCCGCCTTCCCGATCACGCCCCAGACGGAGTTGATGCACAAGTTCGCCGAGTTCCACGCAAACGGCGAGGTGGACACCGAGCTCATACTGGTCGAGTCGGAGCACAGCGCCATGAGTGCGGTCGTGGGTGCAGCGGCATCGGGTGCCAGGTGCATGACGGCCACGTCCTCGGCCGGTATGGCGCTGATGTGGGAGATCCTCTATGTGGCTGCTTCCCTGAGGCTCCCGATCGTGATGCCGCTGGTCAACCGCGCGCTCAGCGCGCCGATCAACATACACAACGACCACTCCGACAGCATGGGGGCCAGGGATTCCGGCTGGATCCAGATCTTCAGCGAGAACGCCCAGGAGGCCTACGACCAGACGATCCTCGCCCCGCGGATCGCCGAGAACAAGGACGTCCTGCTGCCTGTCATGGTGACGATGGACGGCTTCATCCTCAGCCACACGATGGAGCCCGTCGACATGCTGGACGACGCCCAGGTCCAGGAGTTCATCGGCGAGTACAAGATCGAGCGCAGCCTGCTGGATGTGGACAACCCCGTCACCCTCGGGCCGCTGGACCTGCAGGACTACTACATGGAGCACAAGCGCCAGCAGCACGAGGCGACCCTCCATGCTCGCAGGGTCGTGCCCGAGGTCTTCCGCGCCTTCGGCGAGCTGACCGGGCGGAAGTACGAGATCCTGGAGGGCTTCGGGCTCGAGGATGCCGAGATGATCATCGTCGTCCTCGGCTCTACCGCCGGCACGGTGCGCTTCGCAGTGGAGCGGATGCGCGAGTCGGGCAAGAAGGTCGGTATGGTCAAGGTGCGGATGTTCCGCCCCTTCCCCGACCGCGAGATCGCCGGGATGCTTGGCCGGGCGAAGGTGGTCGGCGTGATGGACAAGTCGGATTCCTTCGGCGCAGCCGGCGGGCCTGTCTTCACCGAAGTTACCTCGGCGCTCTTCGCGCATCCGGAGACCTGGGCCGGCGGACGGCCGCCGCTCGTTGCCGACTACGTCTACGGCCTCGGCGGCAGGGACGTGGGCACGGATCTCGTCGAGGCGGTCGTGGAGGACATGGAGCGCATAGCGAGCGCCGGTAAGGTCGACGTACTGAAGAAGTACATGGGAGTTCGCGAGTAAGGGGCCGCGCGGCCCGTTTCCCGTTTCCGGAGGTATGGCAAGATGGCGAATCCGGTCAGATTGAAAGACCTCGCAACCAGGCCCGACCTGCTCACCGGGGGGCATCGTTCCTGCGCGGGCTGCGCCTGCGCGACGGCGCTGCGGCAGATACTGCTCGCGGCGGAGGACCCCGTCGTGATCGGGATGGCCACGGGCTGTATGGAGGTTTCGACGACGATCTACCCTTATACTGCCTGGAAGGTGCCGTTCATTCACAGCGCCTTCGAGAACGCCGCAGCCACGATAAGTGGCGCCGAGGTTGCTTATAGGGCTCTGAAGAAGAAGGGCAAGATAGAGAAGAAGATAAAGTTCATCGCAATAGGCGGCGACGGCGGCTCGTACGACATCGGTATCCAGTCTATTTCCGGGGCGATGGAGCGAGGCCACGACATGTTGTACATCTGCTACAACAACGAGGCCTACATGAACACGGGCATCCAGCGCTCGAGCGCAACACCCATGGGCGCGCACACGACGACCGACCCTGCGGGCAAGAAGAGCTACGGCAAGAAGCAGTATCCGAAGGACCTAACGGAGATCATGGTCGCCCATGGGATTCCTTACGTCGCCCAGTCCACTCCGGCCCACTACCGCGACTTCATGACGAAGGTGCGCAAGGCACTCGAGATCGAAGGGCCCACGTTCATAAACATCCTCGCTTCGTGCAACCGCGGCTGGAGGATCAAGCCGGAACTCTCGATCGAGATCCTGCGCATTGCCGCAGACACCCTCTTCTGGCCGATCTACGAGGTGGAGAACGGCAAGTACAAAATCAACTACCGCCCGAAGGAGAAGCGCCCCATAGAGGACTGGCTGAAGCCCCAGGGGCGCTACGCGCACCTGTTCAAGCCCGAGAACCAGTGGGTGATCGAGGAGATGCAGAAGCAGGTGGACGCCAACTGGGAGCGGCTCGAGAAGCTGGCCTCGCTCTAGGGGCTGCCCGCCGGCGGTAGATAGCTGCGGAACAGGGGATGACAGGGCCCCGGCACCGTGGAGGTGCCGGGGTCTTCGTTTTGGCTGGGCGGGCTGCGGGTTCTCTTGCCCGCCGGGTGCCGGGGGGATAACCTTTGATGTGCGTGCGGCGCTGCAGCCGCGCAGGTGCGAGGGTGGATCGGTCTTCCCTGTGAGTGAACCTTTTGTGCGGGGGCCCTCCCGATGAGATGTCCAGTCTGTGGTTCGGAGATTCCCGAGGGATCCAAGTTCTGCAACGAGTGCGGCGCGCGTGTCTCGCAGATGCCGGGGGCGGGTGAGGAGACGCTGGCCGGATCGGCGGAAGAGACGCTCGCGGGGTCGTCGGAGGAGACGGTTGTCGCTTCCGATGACGAGACGATCGCAGCCGGTGCTCCCGGTGCCCCCGGGGAGGAAGGCGGCCTCGGGCGCGGGGTGGTCGTAGCGGGCCGCTACGAGATCCTCGAGGAGCGCGGCCGAGGCGGGATGGGGATCGTCTACCGGGCAAAGCACCTGGGACTGGACCGGGTCGTTGCACTCAAGGTGCTGAGCGAAGCGCTGCAAGGGAGCCGGGAGGGGATAGAGCGGTTCAAGCGAGAGGCACGGACGATAGCGCAGTTGAGCCATCCTTCCATCGTGCAGGTGTTCGATTTCGGTGAATGGGAGGGGCGGTACTACATCGTGATGGAGTGGGTGGAGGGGAAGGATCTCCGGAGCCTGGTTGAGGAGCACGGGGAGTTCGACCTCGAGGAGGGTCTGGAGTTACTGCGTGGGGCGTTCGAGGCACTGCAGTATGCGCACGGGCGGGATGTGGTCCACCGGGACATAAAGCCGGGGAACATCCTTGTCGGAGAAGACGGCCGGGTAAAGGTGGCGGACTTCGGCCTGGCGCGCGTGGCGAGCGGGAGTGAGTTATCGAGGACCGGGGAGGGGCTTGGGACGCTGCTGTACATGCCGCCTGAGCAGAGGCGAGATGCGAAGCATGTGGATCACCGGAGTGACATCTATGCGTTGGGGAAGACGGTGTACTACGTGCTCACCGGGGAGGAGCCCGACCCTGTGGATGCGGACCTGCTGCCTTCCGGGGTGAGGCAGGCGGTGCTGCGGGCGATAAAGCTGCGTCCCCAGGACCGGTGGTTCTCGGTTTCGGACTTCTGGCGTGCGCTGGAGGAGGCCCTGGGGGGCTCGGGTGGGGATGCTGGCGGGGGAGGGCGCTCCGGCGGCGGCGCGGAAGAGTTGATGGAGGCGATGAGGAAGGGGTTCGAGGCGCGGTTGCGAGAGTTGCAGGGCGGAGTGGGCCGGCGCCTTGAGGAGTTGGATGGGCTGAGGGATGCGGGGGCCTTTGCAGGGCGGCGTGCAGGAGAGGAGCGGGAGTTCGAGATCTGGCCTGGGGTGAGGATGGCGTTCGTGTGGGTGCCTGCTGGGACGTTCAAGATGGGCTCACCATCCGATGAGCC
>CAYMBA010000040.1:0-17566 GCA_964388535.1 uncultured bacterium
TAAGGCCATTGTTGATCCTGGGCGTGATAATGGTCATCGTGGCTCTTCAGTTTATCTCGATGGGGCTACTGGCTGAGATGATCGTCAGTTCCCGGCGTGACGAAGGGCATTACACGATAAGGAAGAAGCTGCCCTAGTCATCGACCCCGGGGTGGGTCGTGGCGCTGACGGAAGGAGGGACAGGCTTGAGGATTCTCATCACTGGTGGGGCGGGTTTCATAGGGTCGCATCTTTGCGACCACTTTCTCGAGCAGGGCCACGAGGTCATCTGCATGGACAATCTGCTGACCGGCACCGTTGAGAATATCGCTCATATCCGGAGTCCGCGATTCACTTTCATCGAGTACGACGTCACCAACTACATCTACGTAGATGGGCCCCTGGACTACGTGCTGCATTTTGCCTCGCCTGCAAGTCCAGTCGACTATCTTCGCCTTCCGATTCACACGCTGAAGGTGGGAGCCCTCGGCACGCACAAGGCTCTCGGATTGGCCTTGGCAAAGGGGGCGAAGTTCCTCCTTGCCTCTACCTCTGAGGTCTATGGGGATCCCCTCGTGCATCCCCAGCCCGAAAGCTACTGGGGCAATGTCAATCCGACTGGGCTGAGGGGCGTCTACGACGAAGCCAAACGATTTGCAGAGGCGCTAACCATGGCCTATCACAGATACCATGGGCTTGATACCAAGATCGTGCGTATCTTCAACACCTTCGGACCAAGGATGCGCCGGGACGACGGGCGAGCCGTCCCGGTTTTCATAAACCAAGCCTTGGCCGGGGAGGACTTGACCGTCTTTGGGGATGGGAGCCAGACGAGGAGCTTTGGCTACATAACTGATCTGGTGCGGGGGATAGACGCACTGATGCGCTCGGATCTGAACACCCCGGTGAACATCGGCAATCCGCAGGAGATGACAGTGCTCGAGATGGCGAAGCTGATCATCGAACTGACGGGGAGTAAGAGTTCCATAGTGTTCAAGAAGCTGCCGGAGGATGATCCGAAGGTAAGGCAGCCCGACATAAGTCTGGCGAAGGAAAGGCTGGGCTGGGAACCCGAGGTGGACGTCAAAGACGCGCTTAGGATGACAATCGAGTGGTTCAAGTCCACGCGGAGGTAGGAGCCATGCCGTCTGCCGCGACTCGGACGGGGAACCAGTGGCGGGAGGTCCCATGGCTGGGGTAGACGACCACGAAGGCAGCCCGGTGCCAGATGCGGAGGGATCCTCTGCTGGGCCTGCAAGAACTGCGCCGGTTTCGCAGGAATCTGCCCGCGAGCCTGGGACACCCAGAAGGATGGCAGGGGCGGGCGTCAAGTGCCTGGTGGTCATTCCCACATACAATGAGAGAGAGAACATCGAGGCGCTAATCTCCGATCTCCTCTCACTACCACTCTGGCTTGAAGTGCTGGTCGTAGATGACAACTCTCCCGATGGCACAGCCGATGTGGTGGCGGCCATGAGCGAGCGGGATCCCCGCGTGCACCTGCTTAGGCGCAAAGAAAAATCGGGCTTGGGATCGGCCTATCGCGACGGCTTCCGTTACGCCCTGGAGCAAACCGATGCTCAGGTAGTCTTTCAGATGGATGCCGACTTCTCACACGATCCGCGAGCGATCCCAGAGTTCCTGGAAGCTATTGAGGAAAACGACCTCGTGCTTGGTTCGCGCTATCTGAAGGGTGTCACGGTGGTCAACTGGCCACTCAGCCGTCTGTTCCTGAGTTATGGGGCCAACCTCTACACGCGGCTCCTGACAGGCCTGCCGGTCAAGGACGCCACGGGGGGATTCAAGTGCTTCAGACGCGAGGTCCTTGAGTCCCTCGATTGGCAGCGGGTAAGGAGTGACGGCTACTCATTCCAAATAGAGACAACGTACCTGGCATGGAAGAAGGGCTTCAGGATCAAGGAGATTCCAATACTCTTTGTAGACAGGAGGGTCGGTGTCTCCAAGATGAACCGCCGAATTGTGATAGAAGCGGTGGTACTCGTTTGGAGGCTCTGTCTGCACAGCATCCTTCACCCGAAGGCCCCCACGCGAAGCCCTGTACCTCTAAGAAGGGCTTAGGGACGCGGCAATGAGCAACGGCGAGAGGACAGAGCCCCTCGTCTCGGTGGTGATAGTTCATTACCGCACGCCGCGTCTCCTTGAGCGGTGCTTGGGCTCGATACAGTCGGCCTCACCCGATGTTCCCCTTGAGATTCTGATCGTGGATAACTCTCCGGAAGACGACTCGGCTGAGCGCCTGGCCGCGCGGTTCGGATGCAGGTACCTGCGAAACGAGCAGAATGTCGGCTACGGGCGGGCAATAAATCAGGGCATTGAGGCCAGCAGCGGTAAGTATCTGCTCATTCTGAATCCCGACATAGAGGTGCGGCGGGGATCGATCGAGCGGCTGACCCGCTTCATGGAGGAAAACCCGTCCGTTGGTATTTGTGGCCCCAAGCTGCTCAATCCGGACGGGACACTTCAGTATTCGGCGCGCAGGTTCTACACACTTCGCGTGATACTTCTCAGGCGCACTTTTCTGGGGAGGATCTTTCCCAACTCGAGGGCCGTACGCGACCACCTAATGATGGATTGGGATCATGCGGACGCCAGGGACGTCGATTGGCTCCTGGGCGGGGCGATCATGGTTCGGCGGGCGGCTGTGGATGAAGTGGGGGGCATGGATGAGAGGTTCTTCCTCTACTTCGAGGACGTTGATTGGTGCAACCGAATGCACAAGTGGGGCTGGCGGGTGGTCTACGTGCCAGAGGCCGAGATGGTACATGACCATCAGCGGGCCAGCGCGAGGGGTTTCCTCAGCAAGGGCCTTCTGATCCATCTGGAATCAGGGCTCAGGTTCATGGAAAAGTGGGCCTGGATCCTGTATCTGCTGAAGAAGCATGCGAGCACCCTCCGATTGATCGCAACCGTGGCAAGCGATCTGCTGCTACTCTCCGTTGCTTTTCTGGCCGCCTACTTCACTCGCTATGGCCTGGGGCTCTTGTTTCCCTCCTGGGGTGCCGCAAAGCCGCTTTTCGCCCTCAACATGTACATCCGGTTCCTTCTCTTCGGGGATCTTGTTGGGCTACTTACCTTCCACTTCCTGGGCCTGTATAAGTCTGAGGTTTGGCGGGACCCCTGGCGTGAGATGTTCCAACTGGCTGGGGGGATGTTCATCGTGGCTGTGATCGTGATGGCCTCGACGTTCTTGTTCACTACGAGGCCGCTTTCGCGATTCGCGATCCTGCTCTACTTCCCTTATGGGTTCGTGTTCGTGGCCGCAGGCCGTGCCCTCCTCCGCCGGCTCGTCTTGGGCATGAGAGAGCGGAAACTTCAGCTTCGGCGACTCGCGGTCTTTGGACCCCGGTCGCAGATTGAAGAGCTGAAGGAGCGGTTCAGGCGTCATGGATCGTTTGGCTACGAACCGGTGTACGTGGCACACGAGGAGACCGGTCGAGGGGAAACCGCCGATCCCGTCCAGTGGCGCATACGGCTGCTGAGAGACGAGCGGATAGCGGAGGTGGCCGTCTTCGATGGCGGAGATGCGGATTCCCTTACCGGGAGGCTCCTGGATGCCCTTCTTCAGACCGGGCTTCCGATTTCCTACGTGCCACCCCGTGAGCGCTATGTCTCAGAGGGTGTTGGCTTGGGGGATTTGATGGGGTTCGGGGCTGTGCGGCTCGGCGGGCGCCTCGGGCGCGGTGGAGGCGTGGCAAAGCAGCTTCTGGAGAGGGCGGTTGCGGCGTGTCTTGTTCTTCTGCTCTTGCCCTTCCACATAGGGTTCAAACGGAGGGCTGGAGGGGTCGTGACCAGCAAGGCGGCGGAACCCTCAGGGGCCGAGGTGTTGCTTCCACACTACGCCGACGAAGAGGGCTTACCGGCGTGGCCCCGGCTGTTGAGGTATTATCCGGTGTTGCGCGAGGTTGCGCGGGGGAGGTTGGCACTGGTGGGTGCTGCGCCCATAGCACCCGGGGAGTGGCAGTCGTTGCCCGAGCGCTACAAGAAGGTGGGCCGCGGTCTTCGGATAGGTGTTGTTACCGCCTGCGGCACTCCGCTGGGGTTTCGGTTGGAAGCCGAGCGGGCGGCAGCCTGCAATGCCCTCTATTCGAGGAGGGCCGGTCTGGTTGAGGACCTGCGCCTCCTCATGAAGGCGGCGAGTGGGTGCGAGGGATTGCAGCGAGGATGGTGGGGGGAGTGAAGCGGATGAAACGGATGGTCGTGGCACGGGCCTTGGGATCCCTTGGACGTGGGGGCACGGCGAGGGCCGGCTTGCTGATTGCCCTCGCGCTCCTTGGTTCCTCTCCTGCCTGGGTCCATGCGGGCGAAGGTTGGCGAACGCTGCTCTACTTGAACGACATAAGAGGCATCGCTGCAGGACCTGACACCGTCTTCCTAGCTACTACCGGTGGTGCCGTGGCCTATTCACGCAGCGACGGCGGATGGAGAGAGTGGCATCGATCGGATGGTTCTTTGGGGTCGGACACCCTCACGTGCGTAGCTGCACTCTCTGACGGAAGGGTTGCCTTCGGCACGGTCTCTTCCGGTGTATCGGTCTACGACGGATCCTCGGGGATTTGGATCACATACAACCCTCTCGTCTGGCCGCTTGCGACAAGTGCGGTGCGCTCGATCTGGGATGACGGAAGCCGCCTCATCGTAGGTAGCGACGGCGGGTTCATGATAGCCGATGCATCCAGCCTGGACCTTCTCGCTGGATGCAGCAAGGCAGTTGACATTTGCGGTCTTACTGGGTGGACAGTGGTGGATGTAGCCAGGCTGGAGGAGGACTACTTCTTCGCCTCAGAGCCGAATGAGACCGAGACGGGCGGAGTAGCGAGGCTCCGATTGGGCGCCGGATCGGTGTGGGATACTTTGAACTCCGGTCTTCCAACACGCTATGTCGAAGCCCTGGAGGTCAGAGCAGAGACCCTCTGGTGTGCGGTTGGGTATCATGCGGCCGTCTTCGATGGGGCTAGCTGGGACACGAGGGATGAGGGACTCCCTTGCAGGCATTTCGTATGCGATCTCGTGGCCAGCCCAAGCGGGAGTCTCTTCGCAGCTGTCTCGGGCGACTCCGGGGGCGTCTTCGTCTGGGACGACGACCTTCAGTCTTGGCGGAGGGTGGGGCAAAGTACGTTCCCTGCCTACCGCGTAGCCGTGGGGCCTGATGGATCGCTTTGGGCGGGGGCGAGTGCGCGGCGTTCGGGCTCGAAGTGGCTGGATGCCTCGCTGGACGGGCTATGGGAATACGCTGGCGGCAAGTGGCTTCATCACCATTTCGAGAGCCCGCATCCTCTCCGCTATTTCCGTGGCCTCTGGCCGACGAAGGACGGCTGCTTGTGGGCGTCGGTTTCGGGCAGCTGGGGGCTTCAGTTCTTTAACGGGTCCCATTGGCTGTTCTTCAACGACGGGAATTCGCACCTGACCAACGACTGGGTCTTTGCGCTCGTGCCGGGTGAAGAAAGCGTGTGGGTTGGACACTGCTGCTGCAGTTGTGAAAGCGGTCGATGTCCGTTGGATCTGTGGGTGCCAACTTATACGCAGCCGGACACCGGGGCGGTAGACACGCTCGGTATACACAACGTCTGGGACTACGCCTATGACACCTCAGGCAGGATCTGGCTCGCTACCTGGCATGAGACAGAGGAAGAGAGCGCGTATGGCGTCTACTGCGTGGATCCTTCGACCCGGGAGATACTCCTGCACCTGGACAGGGACGATGCGTCGATGCCCCTCAGGTCGAACCAGGTGCGTTCCATTGCGTGCTGCGGAGGCTACCTCTGGATCGGCTACGAAAACCATGGGCTGTCGAGATGCAGGTTGGGTATTCCCCCGGAGGTACTGTCCGGAGCGTGGGAGGACTTCAACGCTTCAGAGGACCCATGGCTGCCGAGCAACAGGGTCACTTGCATGGAGCCAGCAGGGGAGGCTCTTTTCGTAGGGACAGGTGGAGGCCTGATCCGCTGGTGCTCGGAGGGCGGCAGGGATTCCTGGGACGGCAGTTTCGTTCCCGCGCTGCAAGGGGCAGGGATTGTGGACATCTGTGTCGCAGGGGACGGCTCGGTGTGGGTGGGCCTCGATGGCTCAAGGGGGGTCGTCCGCCTCCGGACAGAAGGAAATGCGTACTGTCAGGCTTCCAGCGTCGACGACTACGAGCTTGCGTTCTTCACGGCTCCGGATCTGGTTTGCAACGACGTAACATCTCTTGCTCCTGGACCATCGAGGGGCCAGGTCTGGGTGGGCACCCAACGGGGGCTTTCTCTCTTCACACCCAATGAGGCCCCGCAGTGGGAGCCGGTAGAGGCCCGTAAGGGACTTGACGTCTACCCCAATCCCTTCGACCCGGACTGCGACGGAGCAGTCAGGTTCAAGGAACCGCCTTCATGGGTGCGCGACGGCATTGTCGTCGATGCTGCGGGTCTGCCGGTACGCCGCTTGAAAGGCATCCGGGCAGGGGAGGTGCTCTGGGACGGTCGGGACGAGAAGGGCCGGCGGGTGCCCCCTGGGCTATATGTGATCCGAGTTCATTCTGCCTACGGCACGCTGACGGCCAGGGTGGGACTCGTAGACCGCGACTGCAGCGAATGGTGAATCGCGAAACAACCACGGAGAGCCGCCCCCTAAGGAGGCTGCTTCTTTTCGCCTACTTCTTCCCCCCGACAGGTGGCGCCGGTGTGCAAAGGGTAGTCAAGTTTGCCAAGTACCTGCCTGAGTGGGGGTGGATTCCGACTGTCGTCACCGTAGCTTCTAGCGACTATTGGATGAAAGATCCTACGCTTGGCTCCGAAGTGCCGCCCGGGACACAAGTAGTCCGGACTAAGGCGTTGACCGGACTGTCTCTCTTGCGTCGTTTGGCACCTGCCCACGCTGGTACAGGAGCCCCCGTAAGGAAGTCGGCGAGAGCGATCCGAAGCCTGCGCCGGATCGCCTCCTTCTTCCTCGTCCCCGATACCTATGTCGGGTGGGTCCCGTTTGCAGTTGCCGCGGGCAAGCAGCTTCTGACCTCGCGGGGCTACGACGCCATGATGACGACCTCTTCGCCCGACAGCGCCCACCTGATAGGCCTCCAACTGGCCAAACGGTTCGGCGTGCCCTGGATCGCTGACTTCCGTGACCCTTGGACTCGACGAATGGCCTTCTCGCCGCCTACGGTGCTACACGCATCTCTCCACCGGCACCTCGAGGGGCGGGTGCTGAAGGGGGCTACACTGGTTACCGTTACGAGCGAGGAGACACGGCGGGACTACCTGAACCTCTATCCCGAGATGCCCCCAGAGAAGATCCGTGTGGTGACAAACGGGTACGACGAGGAGGACTTTCAGAGCCAGCATGCACAGCCGCCCCGTGATCGGTTCGTGCTTCTTCATGCAGGTCAACTGAATCCAGAGAGGCCTGCGCGGCCCTTGCTTGAGGGCGTTTCGCGCTTTCTTGAGATGCACCCAGAGGCCAGGGGTGTGCTCTCCGTGCAGTTCCTGGGACCCCACTATGAGAGCGACAGCCGGGCGTCCGCTGAGTTGGGTGTCTCGGGCTGTGTCAGGTTCGAGCAGGCGCGACCCCACCGGGAGACGATCGAGAGGCTGCTCGGTGCGCACGTGCTGGTGCTGATGGAGCAGGACAGCGAGCGTGGAGGCTTGATTCTTCCCGGAAAGATCTTCGAGTACCTCCGTGCGAGGCGGCCCATCCTTGGCCTCCTCCCCAAGGGAGCGGCATGGAGGCTCATCGAGGAGCTAGGCGTGGGAGTGTGTGTCCGCACCGGCGATGCGGCTGCCTGCGCCCGGCAGATCGAGCGATTCTACCGACAGTTCCAGGAGGGTGGGCCACCGGGGACGGGCCTCTCCAGTGAGGTGCTGCGCCGGTTCGAAAGGCGGTCTCTCGCTGGGAGATTGGCGGGACTGCTGGAGGTTGCCTGCGGGAGAGTGAGCTCAAGGCGGCCCCGTCGCTGACCGTTCCTCCTGCCTGCCTCAGGCTCCCACTCTGAGGCACATTTTTTTGTTGACCAAGCTGGGCGCCAGGAATAGAGTGCCCGTGGGAGAAAGTGGGAGAAAAGGGGGCATAGGGGATAGGAGTGTCGACTAGGGTCGGAGCTGGGAAAGAGGAATCTCATGACCCTTCCCTTCCTCGGGAAATGGACGTGCGCGATTGACTCGAAGCGCAGATTGACCCTGCCGGCACCCGTACGCTCGCTGCTCCGCGAACAGGGCATAGGGGATCTCATCCTGACACTTGGCCACAGGGGATGCCTTTGGCTCATCCCTCTGCACGTTTGGGAGAAGTTTACGCCAGCATTGCTCAAGGATGCCTTCCAGGGGGAGCGCGATGCCCTTCGGTTGCGGAGCGCCTTTGCCCTGTACGGAAGCCTCTGTCGGCTCGATGGGAGCGGCAGGATCAGGCTGACGGAAGAGCAGATGAAGGTGGCTGGCCTGGGCGCCCAGGCGGTCGTCTTCGGTAACTTCACCAGGATAGAGATTTGGGAACCGGCTAGGTTCGAGAGGGAAAACCCGCCCGTCGAGGACACCGATGCACATGACCGACTGGCGGAGAAGTACCTTGGAAGGGCCGTCGAAGAGGCCTAGGGATTTCGGGGCATAAGGACAACAGATGACCCAGGGGCGGTATCGGCGGAGTTTGGATCGAACGGGGCCCAGGGCTTCACATTGGGAGGGCACCGGCACAGTGTGGGTCAGACTCACGGAGAGCAGCACTTCCTCTGATCTGGTGGAGAGGCTCAAGGAGTTCTCGCGAGACCTGAGGGGGAGCGAGGTCGTTCTGGACTTCAGCCGAACCGGCCACCTTGACTTCCGGATGGTACCCGAGCTGTTGGGGTGGATCGACCAACTCGAAAGCCAAGGCATCCGGGTCTACCACCACGGCCTCTCGCAGTACCTGGGCTGGATTATTGAGGTTTCTGCCGCGACGGAGGGGCGCCGTTTCATAGAGGACTGCCGCTGGGGCGGCCCTTCCGCCGAAGGCTTCGCTGGTTTTGCTACCGCGCGGGGATCGTTGCGGGTGCTCGCGCCGAGCCTGAACTAGACCCCTCCTGAAGGAACGGCGGGGTGAGCGGGGGCTTTGGGCAAGAAGGCAAAAAACCGAGCTCCCTGCCTCATGTCCTCCTCGGGAAAGGCCCTGCCCCCCGCCGTTCCAGGGGCCTCCTTGTTCTTGGAGCTCGAGTCGTGAGGCACAGGCCCGTACTGGTCACTGAAGTGCTGCGGCTTCTGGTCACCGACCCGCGCGGATGCTACGTGGACGCCACCGCGGGCGACGGTGGGCACACCGCCGCATTGTTGGATACGCTCGACCCAGCAGCCACGCTGCTGGCGGTCGACCGCGACCCTGAGGTCGTTGCTGATCTGAAGGCGAGGCTTTCAGGCAAGAGGCCCCGGGTAGTCGTTGAGCAGGCCAACTTCAGGGACCTGCCTGTTCTGATGCGGGAGCTCGGCTTCGGGAGGGCGCACGGTCTGCTCTTGGACTTCGGGCTGCGGAGTTCCGCTCTGGATGATCCTGGCAGGGGCTTTGCCTACGGCTCCGACGGGCCGCTGGACATGCGGTTCGACCGCACGGTCGGGCGGACGGCGGCTGACCTGTTGAGGACAGCGTCGCGAGACGAGCTGATTGAGATCTTCGCTGCGGGCACGACACGGGCCAACCCCGCAAGGCTCGCTGACGCGATCCTCGACTGGCGGAGCCGGGAGCGCCTCGAGCGTACCTCGGATCTGGTGGCGGCGCTCAAGTCGTCTAGGGGTCTCCGGGTGGACCACAAGCTGCTCTCGAGCGTGTTCTCGGCGATCCGTATGGCGGTCAACGCCGAGATCGAGGACATAGAAGAGCTGATCCGGCGGCTCGATCAGGTGCTCAGGCCCGGGGGTGTGCTTTGCGCCATCAGCTACCAGTCCCAGGAGGACTCCAGGATCAAGCGCCTGGCGGGGCGACAGTATCGAGCCCCTCAGGGAGACTACGCTTTCGTCCTCCAACCGCTCACCCGCAAGCCCATCCGGCCGGGTCAGGCGGAGTTGCGCTCGAACCCGCGATCTCGAAGCGCGCGCCTGAGGGCATTCCAACTGGTGCGAGGTTCCTGAGGGCCCATCACAGCCGCGTTCGGAAGCCACGGACGGTTCCGCAGTGGTTGCCGGTGTTCCTTGCGGCTGTGGCGCTTCTGGCGACACCGTTCATCACCCTCCGCCAGTATCACTTGTATCAGATGCTTTCGAAGCGCCTGGAGCGTGCCTCAGCTCGTAGGAGAGTGGCAGAGTCGAGGCTGACATCCTTGCGGCGTCGCCTGGAGGAAGTGGGGGGATTCGGAGACGTTCGGTCTGCTGCACCGGCACTGGGACTGAGCCCGGTCAGAAGGGATCAGGTGGGGATTCTGCACGTTGTCACCAGGCCTGATGCTCAGGCCATACCGGAAAGGCGTCTGTTGGTGTGTTCCCCACCGGAGGAAGAATCGCTTCCCGAAGCGTGTGCGTATGGAGGAAGTAATGCTCCCTGAAGCGCGCAAGACGCTTCTGCTCGCTGCACTGGGGCTTGCTGCAAGCGTGATTCTCGTTGGTCGCGCCTTCGACCTCTGCGTGCTCGAGCATGAGCGCCTTCGGGAACGAGCCCGTAGGCAGCAGACGCTCCTGGTCGAGATGCCCGGCAAGCGCGGGAGGATTCTCGATCGCTGGGGTGGAGTCCTGGCGACCTCCGTCGTCGATCCGGTGGTGGAGCTGGATCCAGCGAGCCCCGATTTCGCAAGAGCCCGTCGCCTCCTCGTGCGAATGGGGCTTCTCTCACGGGAGGAAGCCCGAAGGATGGCCAACAGGCGCCGAGTGACGCTGTTCAGGCGGACGCCGGTGCCAAAGCAGGTTAGCGATGCTCTCTCCGGCTTGGAAAGCGCAAGGCTCATCCCGGTGTTGAAACGCTTCTATCCCCACGGGTCGCTCTGTGCCCATACCCTGGGGCTGGTGGGTGCGGAGGGAAAAGGGCTTTCGGGGTTGGAGTACACATTCGATTCCTGGCTTGCTGGTACACCTGGGGTGAGCCGGCGCTATCGGACTGCCTCCGGGGGCACTGTCAAGGCACGTGCGCCCGAGGTGCTGAGGCGACCACGAGATGGCGGATCGGTGCGCCTGACCATCGACAAACGAATTCAGGCAGTGGTCGAGCACCACCTCTGCCGCGCGGCGGAGCAGTACGACGCCTCTTGGGGCTTTGCGCTTGTGCTCGAGCCAAGCACCGGAGACGTGCTTGCGCTGGCCAGTGTGCCCGGATTCGACCCCATGGCGCCGGGTCCCATCGAAGAGGACTACCTCGCTGTTCCCCCCGTGGCATGGCTGTTTGAACCTGGCAGCACGTTCAAGGTTGTCCCATTCGTCGCGGCGCTGGAAGCAGGTGCGATCTCGCTTTCGGACTCACTAGACTGCGGCGATGGTGTTCGTCTGGTGGGCGGTTGCAGGATACACGACGCACATCCCTGTGGGCGTATTACGGCCGAGGACGTCCTGGTCCGCTCTTCCAACATCGGTGCGGGCCTGGTTGCAGAGGCCGCTGGATGGGAGTCGGTCCTCGGGACGGCGCGGAGAATGGGCTTTGGGAACACGACTGGTATCGGGCTGCCGGGTGAGAGCGCGGGGGATCTGCCGCACCCCCTTGGGGAGGGCTGGTCGGAGAGGTCTCTAGCCACGGTGGCCTATGGACAGGAGATCTCGTGTACGGCGCTTCAGCTGGCCGCGGCATACTGCGCGATTGCGAACGACGGTGTTCTAATGAGGCCCAGGCTGGTCGATTGCCTCATCGATGCTGCCGGTCGGGAGGTATACCAGTTCCCCGCCGCCCCGGTCCGCAGGGCAATGCGGGTCGAGACGGCCAGGAGGATGAGGCGATTGCTCAGGGAAGTCGTCCTCAGGGGCACTGGGCGGGCAGCAGAGGTTGTGGGGCTCGAGCCGGCGGGAAAGACAGGCACTGCTCAAGTGTATGACGCCGAGCAGCGACACTACTCCCGGGACGAGCATGTATTGAGCTTTGTAGGGCTTGCGCCCTGGGAACATCCTTCCATCGTGTGTCTGGTAGGCCTGCGCACTGAGGTCAGAAAGGAAGCCGGGGCTGTGGCTGCCCCCTTGTTTGCATCCATTCTGGAGGACCTGAGGCCCTTCCTGGACCCCGTGGCGCTGCGAGTCGTTGAACCTGGTGAACCTACCCCCGGGGTCTTGCTGCCCTCCCTAGAGGGCATGGCCGCGGCACAGGCGCGCAGATTGCTTCTCTCACTGGGGCTCATGCCAGTTCTTGAAGGTACAGGGGACTTCGCCTCCGGCACGTGGCCCCCGCCACTCAGCCGTTTGAGGGAGGGTTCCGTTGTTCGGGTGCGCCTGGGTTACGGTGAAGCGCAGAGAGTGGTGCCGGATGTCCGCGGGCTACCTCTGACAGAAGCGGCGCGGGTCCTGCTGGATGCGGGGTTCCGCGTGGATACCCACGGCTTCGGCTGGGTCATGCGTCAGGATCCACCCCCGTTGGCGCTTTCGGAACCAGGTGCTCTCTGTACTGTTGTTGGAACCGAAGGCGGGGAGGCGAGCGTTGCTTTGAGCGACAGGGCTTTGGATCCTGCCGATGTGGGCCGGACATCAACGCGACTGAACCCTTACGCAAACACGGAGGCGCCGGATGCAGGCCCTGGCCGGACCTTGGCGGGATTGGTCCGGGGAAGGTAGGTCTCCGGCGGGACGGGCTCCGGAGTTCCCTTTCTGGCCTGTTCGGAAGCGCTGGAGGTCTCGGGTGAGTGAGCACGCAGAAAGCCGCCTGGACTCGGGTAGGAAGGGGCCTGCTGAAACTGTGCTCGGAAGCGCTGCCGCCATCTTGGAACTGCCGGCCCTGGTGGAAGCAGCCCGCGGGGAATCGGGACTTTCGCTTGATCTGGTTGTCGAAGGAGGGAACGTCGGTGCGAAGGGCCCGCTCCAGGTATCCGTAGCGGGCTTGTGTCTGGACTCGCGTGTTCTGCAGCCTGGAGATGTGTACTTCGCCCTTCGGGGGCGGACCTTCGATGGCTTGGCCTTCTGCAAAGGGGCTGCGGCTGCCGGTGCCGTGGCACTTGTAGTACCGGCCTCCGTCGGTGCCAGCGGCTTTGGCGTCCCAGTCGTTCTGGCAGAGGACCCCCGGAAGGCGATGGCGCATATGGCGGCTGCCTACTACGGGGCACCTTCCAAGCGTCTCAATGTGGTGGGCATCACGGGGACCGATGGGAAGTCGAGCACTGCCTGGATCTTGCGGCAGGTTCTGGAGGCTTCGGGACGAAAAGCCGCGGGGCTGGGGACACTTGGTATTTTGCTTGAAGGCAACGGCCTTCTGCCTTGGCCCGCCCCTGGACGCTCCGGGAGTGAGGGTTTGGTCCTTCGGGACGGACACTGGCAGCGAGCAGACGACCGCTATCTCTGGCACGCCACTAGCCCGGAAGCCCCAATCTTTCAGTGGGTCCTCAAGAGCCTCCAGATGGAGGGCTATGAAATCGTGGTGGCGGAGGTTTCCTCCCATGCCCTCACGCAGGACCGGATTCTCGGCACGCACTTCGAGGTCGTGGTGTTGACTCATGTTGCTTCCGATCACCTCGACTTTCACGTTGACCAGGCCAGCTACGAGGCTGCAAAGGCGAGACTGTTCGACCCGCTGGCGCGTACTGGGCCCCGAGGGAAGCCAGCCAAGGCAGTCTTGAACATCGATGATCCCTTTGGCCGTCGGATGGCCTCATCCACCAAGGACCGTGTCCTGGGTTTCGGCCGTCGCGCGGGGGCTTGGGTGCGACTCTCGAGCGAACGCCGCTCGGGGTCCGGGTTGGATCTCCTCTTCGAGGAGAAAGAGACCCGCGTGGGTGTCCACCTCCCACTCCTTGGCTCTTTCCAGGCTTCCAATGCTTTGACGGCCGTGGCCACGGCGCGTGCTCTGGGTTGTGAATGGGAAGCCATAAGGCGCGGTCTCGAGAACCTGATGCCGGTGCCGGGACGTTTCGAGCCCATAGACGCCGGGCAGCCCTTCACTGTGATTGTCGACTACGCACACACCCCGGACGGACTGCAGAAGGTCTGTGATGCCGCAGTCGGTCTGAAGCCGCGCCGCTTCATCCTGATATTTGGATGCGGGGGCGACAGGGACCCCAGTAAGCGCCAGCCCATGGGTCGAATTGCTGGCCAGTACGCCGACCTGTGCATCGTAACGACTGACAATCCCCGTTCCGAGGATCCCGAGGCCATCGCCCACCAGGTTGCTGCCGGAGTGAAACAGGCCGGGGGCGAGCCAATTGTTGAAATCGATCGGCGACGCGCCATCCAGAGGGCACTCGATGCAGCTGAGAGCGGCGATTTGGTACTGATTGCTGGTCGTGGTGCCGAACGCTGGCAGGTGCTCGACAGCGAGTTGGTCGAGTTTGACGACAGGGTGGTTGCCCGGGAGCTGCTTGCCGCCCTGGGTTACTCCGCTCCACAGGCACGCAGGGGAGGAGATGCGTGATGGTCTCGGATTCGGTGATGCAGCGACCGTGGACGCTGGGCTGGGTCGCCTCGGTGTGCAGGGCGCGTATCGCCGGGGTCTCTAGTGCCGACTGGGAGGCTCTCTCGCGGATCGAACCCTCTGGGGCTTCGATTGACTCCCGAAGGGTGCGGGGCGGAGAAGTCTTCGTCGCCCTGCCTGGCAGTAGGCGCGATGGGCACGAGTTCGTGGGGCACGCCCTGCGTGCTGGGGCCGTCGGCGCGATTGTGGAAGAGCGCTTCCTGGCAGGTGAGCGTGTCTGGGAGACGGGAGTGCTTCTGGTAGTCGATGATTGCCTGGGGGCGATGACACGCTGGGCAGCGGCCGCGAGAGAAGCGGCGAGCCCCCGGGTGCTTGCTGTGACGGGGTCGAGTGGGAAGACGACGACAAAGGAAATCGCGGCGGCGCTGCTCCGTCACCAAGGACCGACTGTCGCTACACGTGGCAACCGGAACAACGAGATAGGCCTGCCTCTAACGCTCTTGGAACTCACTCCAGGAACCAAGTTCCTTGTAGTCGAGATGGGCATGAACCATGCTGGTGAGATCTCCCGGCTCTCACGCACGGCGCGGCCGGACGTTGCAGTGATTACGTGCATCGGCAGAGCCCATGAGGGCTTTCTGGGGGGCAGAGAAGGTGTTCTGGAAGCCAAGCTTGAGATACTGGATGGGATGGATCCTGAGAGCGGGGTGCTCGTGCTTCCAGACGACGATCCCATACTCCGTGAGCGAGTTCGCAAGCGATGGGGAGGCGAGGTGCGCCTGTTTGGCCTGGGAAGCGCCACCGACTATAGAGCTGAGCAGGTGCAGGTCAGTGAGGCCGGGACTCACTTCGTGCTCGCAGGCCGGATTGAGGGCCGGATTCGGAGCCGACTTCTGGGCGAGGCGGGCTTGAAGTCGATCCTGGCTGCGGTCGCCGCTGTGCACTCCTTGAGCGGGAGCAGACCCAACCTTGAAGCTGTCTCTGCCATTGAGCCGGTTCCTGGGCGGATGGACGCGGTCGAGCACGAGGGTGTGCTCTGGATCATAGATTCGTATAACGCCTCACCCGAATCAACGATCGGGAACCTTCGGTTCGTTTGCGAAGGTTTCAGGGAGCGCAGAAAGATCTTCGTCTTTGGGGGGATGCGGGAGCTCGGTGGGGCCTCGCCGGAAAGGCACCGGGAGGTTGGTTCTGCGGCGGGTGGTTGTGATGTGTGCATCTTTGTTGGGGAGGACGCACGGCAGTCAGCGGCGCCGGCGCAAAGGGCAGGCGCACCCCATGTGTCGTGGTACCCGGAGATTGGCGGCGCTGCGAGCGAGTTGAAGCGGATTCTAAGACCCGGCGACATTGTCTTTCTAAAGGGAGCAAGGGCCGCCGCTATGGAGCGGATAGCTGTGGAGCTTGGTGTCGTGCCGCCGTCGTATGTCAAAGCGGTGGAAGGACACGGGGCCGATGGGCCGTAGAAGGAGTTAAGGCCGGTGCTATACCACCTCTTGTATCCGCTAGCTAGGTACTTCGGGGGTTTCAATGTCTTCCGCTACATAACTTTCAGGGCGGCCTACGCGGCGATCACGGCACTGCTGCTTTCGTTCCTGCTCGGGCCATGGCTGATAAGGCGGCTGAGACGGACAGGGGCGCGTGAGCTCATTCGAGAGGACGTGCCCTCCTGGCACAAGCGGAAGGGTGACACTCCAACAATGGGCGGTGTGCTACTGATCTCTGCCACCGTCCTGCCGACACTCCTGTGGGCCGATCTGGCCAACGTCCAGATCCAGCTTGCGAGTGTGGTGGTTTTGGGGTTGGGGCTCGTAGGCTTCATCGATGACTACCTGAAGACGTTCAAGCGGAAGGAGGTCGGCCTGAGGGGGCGCTACAAGATCCTGGGCACGATCGCAGTGGGTGCGCTGCTCGGTGGGGTGATCGCTGGGACCTCCCTCTACGGCGACCTATCGACCAAGACCACGCTACCGTTCCTGAAGAACGTCTTGGTTCCACTGGGGATCCTCTATGTGCCCTTCGTGATCATAGTGATCACGGGCTCAAGCAACGCTGCCAATCTGGCCGATGGGCTCGACGGCCTTGCAATAGGCCTCTCAATACCTCCGGCCGCGGCCTTTGGAGCCCTGGCTTATGTTTCGGGACACGTGAAGTTCGCTCACTACCTGAACATCCCATATCTTAGGGGCGCTGGAGAGCTGACGATCTTCTGCTCTGCTTTCGTCGGTGCGGCACTGGGGTTCCTCTGGTACAACTCGCATCCAGCAGAAATCTTCATGGGTGATACGGGTAGCCTCGCTGTTGGGGGTGCCATCGGGGCTGTTGCGGTTTTGATAAAGAGGGAGGTCCTGCTCGTTGTGGTGGGGGGCGTCTTTGTGGCAGAGGCACTCTCTGTGATCATCCAGGTGCTCGCGTATAAGTCCTACGGGCGAAGGGTCTTCCGGATGGCCCCGCTTCATCACCACTTCGAGATGGCCGGCATGGCCGAGTCGAAGGTTGTCATAAGGTTCTGGATCGTCGGGATCCTTCTTGCGCTGCTTACACTCTCGACGGTCAAGCTGCAGTAGGATGGACAACGAATGATGGATCTGCGCGGAAAGACCGTCTGTGTCGTCGGCTTTGGCCGCTCTGGTCTGGGGGCTACGAGACTCCTCCTGCGCGAGGGGGCGAAGGTACGGATCCTGGAGCAAAAGCCGCGTTCGCACTTCGAAAAGGTGCTTGCAAGTCTGCCTAATGGTACCTGGGAGTTCATCGAAGGGCCGCATCCCGTGTCTGCCTTGGAGGGAGTGGATCTGCTCGTAAGAAGTCCCGGCGTGCCGCCGGAGTCACCGGTACTTTCCAGGGCACGGGATCGAGGCATCCCTGTGGTGCCAGAGATCGACCTGGCATTTGTGTATGCGGATTCCACGGTTCTCGCCGTCACAGGAACGAACGGGAAGTCCACGACGACGTGCTGGGTGGAGAGAATACTCCGCGAAGCAGGTGTTGATGCCAAAGCAGCTGGCAATGTGGGTTGGGCGCTTTCAGAGGCTGTTTTGGAAACAGGCGAGCGGAGGGTGCTTGTAGTGGAGGTGTCGAGTTTCCAGCTCGAGGACTCGGTGCTGTTCCGCCCTGCTGCAGGCGCGAT
>CAYMBA010000041.1:0-16423 GCA_964388535.1 uncultured bacterium
GCTCGTACCATCGAGCCTCGAAGCTCGAAGGGTCGTAGGCCTTTGGCATCTCAGTCATCTCTCGACCCTCCTTTCAGTAGCCTACAGTGGGGCATCTAGGCACCTACGGATAGTTGTCGAACGAAGCTAGCAGAGCATGAGCACCCGGGTCAATGAACAGGCCCCCCGCATCCGCCGTAGCGGGCGATCCCAGGAGCACAGCGGGGTGTCACGAGGGCGGTACCGAGCAGGACCGACTTGACAGGCTGGCCCGGGCGGCGTAAAGTTCTTGCCGCATCAGGGGTTCGGGGCAACCCCAGGTCAGCGACCAGGGGACCGTTTCCGAGCATCCATCTCCAAGCACTTCCTTGTCAAGGCGACCAAGAAGAAAGCAGACTGTCATCATGAGGAAGGCTACTTTGCTTTTGCCCGTTCTGGGCCTTGCAACGGGTCTCGCATTAGCCAACACAACGGACTACCAGGGCACGCCGGTACCCGTCGAGCCCTACAGCTACGATGGTGATGTGCCCACTGGGGTCTATCTGACGCCGTACGACAAGGTCATCCTGATGAATCAGCAGCCGGACACGTACTACTACGCGATCGAGGCCAACCAGGCGTGCTTCGAGGACTTCATGAACGGCGGTGGTTGCCTCGAGATGGGTACTGCCAACTACTTCGGCGGTGCCGGTCCGACGATCACCTGGCCCGGTAGCTTCTCGCCGACCGAGGTGGAGTGCATCAACACAGTAGACATCGTTGATCCTACCCACCCGCTGTTCAACGATCCTATGCCCGTCGGTCTGGGCGACCTCACGGGCTGGGACTGCTCGAGCCACGGCGATTACGTGAATGTGCCAGACAATGCTTCGGTGCTGGTGACGAAGCAGGGGTACGTGTATGACACGCCAGTGTGCTACGAGTTCTGCTATGGTGCCGGCGCCGACATTGCGTCCAACCAGCCGATGGACTGGATTGGTCCGACCAATCCGTATGCCATCAATCTCGTGCTTTGTCTGTGTGAAGGTGGGACACCTGCCGAGGAGACGAGCTGGAGCTCGCTGAAGGCTCTGTTCAAGTAGCAGGTTCGGCCGGCCCGTGGGCCCGGCGCGCAGCCGGCTGAAGCTTGGATACTGGGGGCCGCTTCCCGTCCTGGGAAGCGGCCTTCCCGTTTGCTGCCGCTGGCGCTCGAATACAACGCCCGTAGAAGGGCGCACCCAGTGACGGCCGCAAAGAAGTAGGCAAGCAATCGGGTGGATGATGTCCCCAGAGGACGCATCGGAAGAACGGGGAAACGGCCTAGGCTTGCGCGAAGGTCCCCGCAGCCGTGAGAACCTCCACATGACCGCTGTTGGTCAGGGATCTTTCGGCCGCTTCAAGTACTTGAACGACCCTCAGGCCAGTATGTCCATCGGCCCTTGGCACTCGACCTTCCACGATGGACCTCAGAAAGTCGGTAACCTCGGCCTGGAGCGGCTCGTAGGTCTCAAGCCGGGGCGAGACGATATCGCCCATTCGATAGCTGAGGTGGTACTCGCCGAAAGTGTCGGGATCCCTGTAGATGACACCCTTGTCAAAGACCTTCACAGGCTCGATGTTCTGCGTGTCGTCATAGACCAGCATCTTGGCGCTGCCGACAATGGTCGTACGCCTCAGCTTTGAGGGCGCCAGCCAGCTGACCTGTATATGGGCTATCGCCCCCGAGGCAAACCGCAGGTAGATGAATGCGACATCGGGTATGCCCGGCTGGACGAAGTCCTTACCCGTAGCCATTACCTCCCTGGGCACCTCACCCAGCCAGTAGATCAGCATTGAGAGATCGTGCGGAGCCAAATCCCATACAACACTCGAATCCTTCTGGTGAAGGCCGAGATTCACACGGGTAGAGCTGATGAAGAAGATGTCTCCCAGGTCACCAGAGTCGATTATCTCCTTTATTTTCCGGACAGGCGGGCTGTACTCAAAGGTATGGCCCACCATGAGGACTTTCCCCTTGCGCTCCGCTATCTCAATTAGCTCCAGGGCGTGTTCCGAGGAGAGGGTGAACGGCTTCTCAACAAAGGCGTGCTTCCCGTGAGCAAGCGCTTCTCTCGCAAGCTCGAAATGAGTCTTCGGCGGGGTCGAGATCATGACCGCGTCGATCGAGGGGTCTCTCAACAGATCGGACGCCCTAGTCGTCACCCGGACCCCAGGGTAGCGGCGCAGGATGCGTTCTAGGTTCTCGGGTTTCAGGTCGCACACGCTGACGCTGGAGCACAGCCTATTCTCGATGAGGTTTCTGACAAGGTTCGGGCCCCAATAGCCGGCACCTATCACCGCAACTCGGACCATCGTGCCTCCCGAAGACAGCGACCGAAAGATCCTAGTGCGCCCCTCGTCCGTAAACCACCTCGGGGATCGTACGCCAGACCAACTTCATGTCCAGAAGAAAACTCCAGTTGGCCGCGTAGTAGAGATCCAGCAGCACCATCTCCTCGAAACTCAGGAGGCTCCTGCCAGAGACCTGCCACAGACCCGTCATTCCGGGAGTGACGTCGAGCCTGCGCTTCTGCCACGGCTCATAGATCTCGTATTCGAAGGGCAAGCAAGGCCTTGGCCCCACTAGGCTCATTTCCCCGCGTAGGACGTTTATCAGTTGAGGAAGCTCATCCAGACTCAGCCTTCTAAGCAAGCGTCCGACTCGCGTTATCCTGGCATCGTCAACCAGCTTGTAAACGGGCCTGCCCATCTCGTCTCGGGTCGCCTCCCGCCCGTTCCGCAACAACGTCTCCACGTACTGCCGGTGTTTCGTGTCGTCATTGCGAGCAACCATACTCCGGAACTTGTACATCTTGAAATGCTTGCCGTTTCTACCGACACGCGTCTGGGCGTAGAGTACGGGACCGGGAGAACTGAGTTTCACTGCCAGAGCTATCAGAAGAAGCAGAGGGAGAATCGCTATCCCACCAACGATCGAGAGAACGACATCGGCCACCCGCTTTGCCACGGCGCCAGCACCCCTGACAGCGATATTGCCCAACCTCACGGCTGGAACACCGAGCCCCCGTTCCACCGGTACCCCATCGACATAGAGACGAGTTAGATGCGGAACGACCAGCATCTGCATTCCCAGGCGAGAAAGCCTGGTGGCCATCTCAGCAGCCTCCCGACGACCGAACCGTCGGCTCGCGAGAATCACCTCTGTTACTCCAAGGCGCTCGGCCAGGTCTACAACTTCCTCCGCCTCGGAAATCTCGAACCGAGGCCATCTCTGCCGACCGACCGGGTCAGCAGGTCCCCTCTCAACCAACCCCACGACATGCAGACTGCCGGCCCCCGATTGCTCCAATACGGCCGCAACCCGGCTCGCCTCCCAAGACGCCCCGACCACCAGCAGTCGTCGCGGCAGGTCTCCCTCTGTCTCAGCCAGGTGAAGAAGCAGACGACAAGCAAGCGGCCTCAGCGTCGTCACAGCCACCGCCAAGAAGGCGCCATGGGCTACCAGAAGACCCCGAAGGGCACTATACGGAGCGGCTGCCAGGAGGAAGTCCAGGCCCACCGCTAGCCCGCCACTCCAGAAAACTGCCTTCATGGCTCTCCGGAAGGCTGTCTTGGGAGAGTAGAGCGACACCCTCTGATACAGGCCGAACATCCAGCCCAGCAGCAGGAACCCCCCCATCATGACCGCTGGCAAGAGAAGCAAGGGAGGCACTACGAACTCCACACCGTATGGTCCAGAGAAGTGGAAACCACACGCCTCTACGGCAGCCAGAAAAGCCCCGGCCACAATGAGGGAATCGAGTGTCAGCAGACCGGGCAGTGTGAGAGTGAGAACCTTCTTGCCCGAAATATGTCTTCCGCGAGGCGCAGCTACCGACGCGGACGCTACGCGCTCCGGCAGTGTCGCGAATCTTGTCGACATTTGCGGCCGTACTCCCAGCGCCCTCCAGGCTCGTAACGGTCGCGGGCAAGCTAGTCAAGCGCCTGGATCATTGCAACACCTTTCCCTCCCACATTCGGTAATGCGCCGGGATCGCCCTGCGTTGCAGTTGTCGCTCCACAGGCTCCCGGCTAGGGCCGGGCGCAAGCCACCAACGGACGGGCACTTTGGACAGGCTCACCCTGGGCATGCGGCTTGCATGCCCTCACGCAGCAACCTTCATGGCCTGCGGAACCTCCCCGAAAGCACACGCTCTATTGCGGCCGGTTTTCTTCGCCATATAGAGAGCCTCGTCAACGTGCCCCAGCAGCAGATCCACCTCCTCCCCATCCTCCGGGAAGCTGGCCACGCCCACACTGACAGTTAACTTCTTGCGCCTATAGAAAGTGTGGTGCTGGATCTTCGAACGGAGCCGCTCGGCTGCGATCAGGGCTTTCGGCTTCTCGGTCATCGGCAGCAGGACGACGAACTCCTCGCCCCCGTATCGAGCTACTATGTCCGAGCTGCGCGCCCAGTGTTTCAGGATTGAACCCAGCTCGGCAAGCACCCGATCCCCCACTTGGTGCCCGTAGGAGTCATTGAGGTCTTTGAAGTTGTCGATGTCGAGGAACATCACACTAAAGACGAGACCATAGCGCCTCGCACGGTCTATCTCGTTCTGCAGCCGCTCAAGAAAGTGGCGCCGGTTATATACAGTGGTCAGATCATCGGTGGTGGCCAGGCGCCTCATCTCCTCGTATAGGAGAATCCGTTGGAGCGTGGCCGCTGCTTGGCCAGCTATGAGTGTAAGTAGCCTCAGGTGATCCTCGGTGAAGGCCCGGGGCTTGGGATGACTAACGTTCAGAACACCTACCAACTCACCCTGAACGACCAGGGGCACCGACATGAAACTGCCCACCTCCGAGTTATCAGGCCTCCGCCCCCTGTGCAACTCCGCCAGCAACACAGGTTTCTTGTGTTTCGCCACCCAGCCACTGAAGCCGGATCCATAGTCGAAGCGTACACCTCCGATCAGATCGACGAACGAACCCCGGCGAACAGTGGGTACGAGGGTGCCTCGCGTCCTGTCCCACAGGAAGAGCGTGGCACTCTCGTACGGAATTGCCTGTTTGATCAGATCGAGTAGCTTCGAGAGGGCCTCCTCGCGATCCAGTGTCGTTTGGATCATCCTGCTGACTTCGAAGAGAATCTCCAGCTCCGAGTCCTGACGGGCCGCTTCCGCAAAGGTTTCCTTCTTCAGCGCGCGCATTACCTTCTTCAGCAGCGGCACGGCCGCCGCGAGCACATCCGAGGAACGCTTCTGAGCAGCTGCCTTCTCGATCCCCGAGGCCAGTGATCGAGCCTCCTTCGGCGAGAGCAGATTCTGCTCCGACATAACTTCGATCAACCGCAACTGAGTCTTCCTGAACTTCTCCGTTGCATCGATCAACTGCTTCGATCCAGCACCATTCCTGCGCCTCATTTCGGCCACTCCTCCAGGTCCATGGACAACACCTAGGCCGCGGACAGGAACTCGTTGGCCTGCTCCAGCCGCGTACGAATCTCCTCCTTCAGATCCTCCAGGTCGCCGAAACTGAAGCCCAGCGCTCCGAGCGCGTCTGGAACCTCTGCCGGCGGCTCGAGCGGCTCCCGGACCCCTACGCCTAAGAGCCACAACAGCTGGTCAGCAGCCTTGCACACCAGCCCCACCTCGGAGCACTCGGCTGCAGGACGATGGTGGCAGGCTATGGCGTCTATCGTGGATTGTGGGAAGGACCACTTATGCAATACGAGTGTGCCTACATCGACATGGTCGAAACCGAAGGCCTCGCGCTCGATGTCAATCGGGTCACCGTCGCGCTCGTAGATCGCCTCCATCACAGGCTGATAGCGCTCGGGTTCTATGAGGTTGAGGACAAGGCGCCCCGAGTCGTGAACCAGCCCGGCCAGCAGTGCCTCCTCAGGATCGCACCGGGAGGTCCTCTGGGCGATCACCCTTGCAGCGAGAGCGGCGCCCGCCGAATGCGCCCAGATCTGTGCCTCCGCGAAGGTGGGCCTGGCTCCCCTCTTCCTCGGCAGCGAGTGCACTAGGATCACATTGCGTACCGTCCTGAAGCCGAGCAGGGCGATGGCTTGGTTGAGGGTCTTCACCTTCTGGGGAATCCCGTAGTAGGCAGAGTTGCAGGTAGCCAGCACCTTCGTAGCCAGCCCCTGATCTGAGGAGATCAGCCTGCAGATGTCGGCCAGCCTCGCATCTTCGGATGACAGCAGGCGCAGGACCTTCGCCGCCACCGCGGGCATTGGGGGAATCTCCGGCAACGATTGGAGAGCCCTTTCGAGCCTGGAACCCTCGCTAGCCATCCTTGTCTCTACCTCCCTCGGCGCCCCGGCTCCGTCGCCCCTCCCGAGGTCATGCGGACTCCCTTGTCCGCGTCCGCGGGACCCTGCCCACGGACAGAGCCAGCCGTACCTGCTGACGACTCACGCCCAACCTCCGCGCGATTTCCGACTCCCCGACCCCTTCCGATGCCAGGTACTCCGCCTGGGCGCGCCAATCCGGCACCGCCGGCCGCCTTGCCGGTGGTGGCGTGCCCTTACGTCTGAGCGAGTCGCTCCAGGGGCCCCGCCGCTGCTCCTCCATGGCGGACTCCTTTTCCGTTAGGCGCTCGGCCCACGAGCTCGGGTGACGCTCTGGGAAGAACGACCCGTCGCGCACGGTGTTCCGAGCCGGGGCCGCGGATCGCTGATCCATCACATCGGATGCCTCATCGAAGAACCCCTCGCCCCTGCTCGTCATCTCCCCAAGGGTCTCTTGCCGCACGGGACCGGCTACATCCATTGCGGGGCGTGCCGGCGCAGCAGGTCTCTCGGCCGGAGGCCTGCCGCGCTTGATGGGTTGCTCCTCAGTGCCAGGTACGCTGCGGGTGATTCTGCTGCCTTCCTCATACTCCGCACGCTCGCCGCCGGCAGGCACCTCAGCCCCTGCCTTGTAGGCTGACTCCTTTGGTTGCGCATCCTTGCTGCTAGCAGCTGAAGGGGACCTGCCGACCGCGTTTATCGTTGCCTCGAACTCCTCAAGGGCCCCGATAACGGAGAGCTGGAGAGAACGCAGACGCGATGCTTCCTCGCGCAGCTGTCTCTGGAGGCCACTCCATTCGGGCGAGCGTCTTATGAGAACGGAAACAAGGAGCAGCGTCACAGCGAAGGTCAAGACTGAGGCCCCCACCTGCATGTGTAGGAACCGGCCCGTGAGTCGCTGCTTCATGGAGGCCTCCGCCTCGGCCAGTCTCCTCTCTCGCTCGGCAAGGTCGGTCCGGGCCACTTCGAGCTGCTGGAGCCGCCGCTCAAGGGTCCCCTGCTCGGCTCCTGCCGGAGTTGCGGCGGTGCTGCGGGAGACAAAGGCGCCCTCCGACTGGGGCGCAGAGACAATCCTGCGCAGCCCGTTCGAAGCGAAGCCGAGCACAGCCAAGACACCGACACCCAGCATCAGGACGTTCAGGAATCTTCTGTAGCTACCCGCGGTTGCCACCCTTTACCTCCTTCCACGGTGGTTGGGCACCTCCTGCACCCTTCAGGCCTTCACATCGACCAGCCGACCCTTTCCCTCCTCCGGATCGTCCGGCCTGTCTCCCTGATCGGTTCCCTTACTTTCTCCCGGAGCCCTTCGATCGCCCCGACCAGCTGAGCCTCCACCGGCTTCGCGGTTGCCGCTACCTTCCTCGTTCACACGCGGCTCCTCTGGAGGAGGTTTCTCTTCCACCTGACGCCCGCGGATGTCGACGCGATCCATCAGCACCCTGCCGGCCTCCCGCTGACCCACCTCCCCGCGCCGCCGAGCCGACTCCTGGAGGCGCTCGACCGAGTGGGTCTGAGCCAGCACCTGCCGCAGATTCGAGAGATCCGTCACTGCACCTCACCCCGGCTCTCTCTCGCGAAGGCCCCTTGCGGGCTACAGCGCCGGCGGCGAGGCGCCAGATCAGGCGGCCATCAACCGCTTCGCCATGCGGGCCCGCAGTCTCGAGATGGCCCTCGTGTGGATCTGCGAAACTCTGGACTCCGATATCGAGAGCGTCTCGCCAATCTCCTTGAGCGTCATTTCCTCGTAGTAGTAGAGCGCAATGACGAGCCGCTCCTGTTCCTGCAATCCGTTTATGGCTTCAAGCAGAAGCCGCCGCGACTCCTCGTCTTCGAGCAGCTCCAAAGCATCGTCGGCGTCGACGTCTTCGATCATCTCAGCCAGGCCTGCAAGGTCGTGCTCTTCGTCGACGCTCACGGCCTGATCCAGACTCAAGAGCGCTGCTCCGCGGACCTCCTCCAGGAGACGCGAGAACTCAGAGACCGGCAGGTTCATTTCCTCCGCGATCTCCTGCTCCGTGGCCGCCCTGCCAAGCCTCTGATCCAGATATCGGCAGACCCGCTCGACTTCACGCGCCTTACGCCGGGTCGTGCGGCTAGCCCAGTCCATGGCCCTCAGCTCGTCGAGGACGGCCCCCTTGATGCGCCAGATCGCGTAGGTTTCGAACTTCGTGCCCCGGCTCTCGTCGTACTTCTCGAGAGCGTCGTAGAGCCCAATGATGGCCGTGTTGATCAGGTCGTCCTTCTCGATCGACTTGGGCAAGCTGCTCGAGATCTTATCGACCACGTACTTGACCAGTGGGGCATAGCGCTTCAGTGCCTCGGCCTTTTGCTTCTCTTCCGGTGAGAGATGCTTGGGAACCGGCCTCGACGCCAAGCGCAGTAGAGCACTGGTCTCTCCCATCGCTACTTCTCCCCTCTGTTGCATGTTGCCGCAGTGAATCGCTCAGACTGCTCAGATCAGGCTGCTTCGTTCGCGCCTTCAGCCTCCCCAGCCGGCGCAGCCTTTTCCGCCCCGTTGCTGCCTTCACCGGCTCCCCCCGCCGACTCCTCCGCCTCCACTGCGTGCTCCGCCGCGGACCGGAGCACAGCCATCGAGACAGCCCGGCCGAGTAGGAGGAATACCGCATAGGCGAGAACCGCTATGATGGCGGCTCGCCCGAGCAGCGTCGGAATGGACAGCCGCATGGCCACGCCCGCCAGGATTGCCATGCACGCCGCGGCCACGGCAGCCAACTTGGCCCAATACCTGAGCAGTGGTCCCATCCTCTATCGCATCCAGGCGCGGTGGCCGCGCGGCCCCGCGCGCTTGCTCACGCCGCAGCCTCTGTGCGGCTCCGGACGTCTGAACCAGCACTACTACGCTGCCCCGCCTCCGGCTCCGGAGTGCCTCCCAGTATCCAATCGGCAATGAGCCCGAGCGCCCGCGCTGCCGCGCACTCGGGAGAAGAAAGAACAAACGGCTCCTGCCTCCGGACCGCCCGCTCCACGGCCTCGTCCCTGGGCACGAATCCAACCATGGGTGTTTCGAAGCCGAGGAACCGCCTCGAGACCCTTGAGATCCGCTCGGCCGTGCGCCTGGCCTCGGCTTCATCGGAGGCCATGTTGATCAGGAGCTTCGGTGTGGCTGCGAGACGCCTGCCAGCGAGGACCTTTATGGTGGCGTAGGCATCTGAGAAGGCAGTGGGCTCCGGCGTCGCCACGACGAAGATCTCGTCAGCAACCTGAGCAAGCCTCATGTTCTGCCGGTGTATGCCAGATCCCGTGTCGATGAGGAGTATGTCCGCGCTGCTTCCCAGCCTTTCGAGAGAGCGGATCAGAATCTCGCGCCTGTAGTCGTCGAGCTCCGCTAGCTCCTCGATGCCCGAGGCGGCCGGAATCAAGCGTATCCCCCTCGGCCCTTCGAGGACGATCTCATCAAGCCGCTTGCGGCCTTCCACCACGTCATTGAGGTTGTACTTGGGCACAAGCCCCAACAGGAGATCTACATTCGCCAGGCTAAGATCCCCGTCGAGGACAAGCACACGCCGGCCTAGGGTCGCCAGGTGAACCGCAAGATTCGAAACCAGCACGCTCTTGCCAACCCCACCCTTTCCGCTCGTCACCGACACGGTAAGGGGGCCAACCTCCGGTAGGCTGGGAGCTGGCAATCTGGCATCCCCGGGGCGGCTTTCGTCTTCTCGGAGCGACATGGGCCGGTTGCCACGCGAAGGGTCAATCCAGGGTCCCTCCGCACGCCTACGACTATTCTCTTGGTTCATCATCTCCAGACTCTCCATCGGTGCTGCCACCAGTGGGCTCACCTCAGGCGCTCACGGCTTCGCCTGCTGTGCGAAGAGCACTCGGCCGCTGGTTGCTTCCAATCAGGCCAAGTCCCAACTCCAGCACCCTATCGACACTGGCCGCTTCCAGTGCCCCAGGCTCTCCGCGACCCCAGTTGAGGTACGAAACCGGCAGTCGTGACTTCAGAGAGATTGTTAGAATCCCGCCATAACTACTTGTCATATCAAGCCTTGTGAAGATGAGCGACGACGCACCTAGTTCGCGTGCCGCCGGCAGTGATCCCGCCAGATCCCGCACTTTGCGGGTGGCTGGAAGGACGAGATTCACACACGATCGCCTAAGCCGTCGCGCCAGAGCCGCTACGGAATCGAAGGCCTCCCAGTCGTCAGGGAGCAGCGATGGCGTATCTATCACGATGGCGTCGCAACCCTCAGTCTCAGCGGCGACCGCCTTGAGCTCCTCGATGCTGGATGCCGCCGCGAAAGGCACTCCGAGCGCCTCAGCCTGCTCCCTGAGCGTCTCGGGGCCGGCAGGACTGACCCAATCGAAGGAAACAAGGGCCGGCTGTTTGCCCGCGAGCAAACACTTCGCAGCAAGAGCACAAGCCACGGTCGTCTTCCCGCCCCCCGCGGGTCCAATCAGCAAGGCCACATCGGCCCCTGGCGCCCCCAGCAAGCCGCCTCCCCGGGGGACCGCCGGGCGGAGCTTCTCCGCCACCATACGCGGATCTGGCTCCGTCATGATGTCATTGCGGCCCTCACCAGCAAGGCGCTCCAGGACAGCGAAGATGAGATTGGAGTCGACCTCAGCTTCGATCAGATCCAGGTAGAGGTCGCGAAGCGGAATGGGTATCCGGGAGAAGTGATCACTGGCCACGAGTCTGTTGAGGTATCTGAGCCTTCCCCGCAGCCTCTCGTTCTCACGCCTCAGATCCTCAATACCCCCACCGGCAAGCCCGGCAGGCAGCCCAGGGCGCCCCGACGAAAGAGTCGAGCGCGACCCCTCCGCCTCGGGTTGGTGCGCCGCCCCGGGCCTGGATCCCTCGCTGGTAGGCCTGGCGCGCCCTTCGCCCATGCCGCCGCTCCTCCGTAGGCCGGGCTCAATGGTCCTCGATAGGGTCTCCGGGTGGCGATCCAGGGCGGCAACGACAGTGACACCGCCACTGGCGGGATCGTTGCGGGTTTCAACTATGACGGCGTCCTCGCCCAGGACTTCACGCACCCGCTCGAAGGCTTCCTTCACATCTCGGGCCGTTATCCGCCTGATCCTCATCGCTCTTCCATCTCTATTCGGCGCCTACGCGCCTTGGCATTAGCAACCACGGCCGCCTCACGCAGCCGCAACTCCCTCCGCCTTGACTGTCGCCACCGTCTGGACGCTCCTTGCCGAGGTCACCTCCGGATACGAGAGCACCGCGACGTGCGGAAGGAAGCGGGAAACGAACTCCTGCAGATAGGGCCTCAGGTACTGGCTGCACAGGACCACGGGCTGCTCGACTACGGCGAGAGCCGCCTGGACTGCCTCGCTGATGGCAGCAATCAGCGACTGGGAGCGAGCTGCATCGAGGACAAGCCTGTTTCGCCCCTCCTGGCCTGGCACGACGGACTCGACAAGCCGTTGCTCCAGCTTCGGATCCAGGGTGACAACCTTGAGATTCCCCTTCGAGTCCTTGAAGGGCCGCACCAGGCTGCGGGCCAGCGCTTCCCTGCACTTCTCGACGAGCACGTCGACGTCCTTCGTCCCGGGGGCGTTGTCGGCGAGGACCTCCAGGATGGTCACCATGTCTCGGATGGGCACCTGTTCCGAGAGCAGGCGTTTCAGCACCCTCTGAACTCCACCCACGGTCATGACGTTCGGGATGAGTTCTTCGACGACGGCCGGATGGGTCCGCTTCACGCGATCGATGAGTGACTGGACGTCCTGACGGGTTAGCAGATCCGCTCCGTAACGGCGCACGATCTCAGAGAGATGCGTTGAGACCACGGCAGAGGGCTCGACAACGGTGAGGCCCTCGAGCTCGGCCTCGCCACGGAGGTCCTCCGGGATCCAGAGTGCGGGCAGGCCGAAGACGGGCTCAGTCGTCTTGATGCCGGCTATCTTCGACTCCGCAGCCCCTGGCCCCATGGCGAGCAGGTGCCCGGCCACGATCTGCCCGCGGGCAATCTCCTCGCCCTTCATCTTTATTACATACACGTCGGCTGGAAGCTGCATGTTGTCCCGTATCCGCACAGGCGGAACTACGAAGCCCAGTTCCTCGGCGATCTGCCGCCTCGTTGCGGCAATCCGCGTCACCAGATCCCCGCCCTCGGATTCATCCACCAGCGGAACAAGGCCGAAGCCGATCTCGATCTCCAGGGGATCAACCTCGAGCAGGGCATCCACCTTCTGCGGCTCGCGCGCCTTGGCCGCCTCGGCTGCCTCCTTCTCGGCCACCTTGCGGCGCTGCTCGTTCCTCGCGATCAGCCCCGCGCCCGCTACGAGTGCGGCAAGCATCCAGAAGGGAAGGATCGGCAGCGCCGGCACGAGGCCCAGGAGCACGAGGATCCCCGATGCCACGAAGGGAGCCCTCGGATCGCTCAGCATCTGCTCGAAGAGTTCCTGGCCGAGGTGCTTCTGGCCGTCGGAGCGGGTTATGAGGATGCCCGAAGCCGTCGAGATTATGAGCGCCGGTATCTGGGCGACCAGCCCGTCACCGATGGTGAGCAGCGTGAAGGTGCGAAGGGCCTCGCTGAGGCTCATGTGCAGCTGCGCCATGCCTATCACGAAGCCGCCGAGTATGTTGATCATCGTTATGATGATGCTGGCTATGGCGTCCCCGCGGACGAACTTGGCCGCCCCGTCCATGGCCCCGTAGAAGTCGGCCTGGCGCGCGATCTCGGCCCTGCGCCTGCGGGCTTCGGTCTCATCGATGAGCCCCGCATTGAGATCCGCATCGATCGCCATTTGCTTGCCCGGCATTGCATCCAGTGTGAAGCGCGCCGCAACCTCGGCGATTCTCTGGGCGCCCTTGGTGATGACGAGGAACTGGATCACGGCCAGTATGATGAACGCCACGGCCCCGACGGCGTAGTTGCCCCCCACGACGAAGCCCCCGAAGGCGGCGATCACCTTGCCGCCGTAGCCGTGGAGCAGGATCTGGCGGGTGGTGGCGACATTGAGCGAGAGGCGGAAGAGGGTCGCCAGCAGGAGCACCGTCGGGAACGCGTTGAACGCAAGCGGCTGATGGATGTAGATCGTGAGTGCGAGGATGACGAGCGCAAGGGCGAGGTCCATGATCAGGAAGACGTCCAGCAGCGGCGTGGGCACGGGTACGATCATGACGCCCAGCACGAGCAGCACACCCGCAGCCAGGAGCAGATCAGTCCTCTCACGAAGGCCCGTCACAGGCATCCTTTGCCTCCCTCAAGGCACCAAGGGCCCCCTTAGAACCTCAAGCCGGCCCGTGCCATGCGGCGCTCATCCTTGAGCCTGTATACGTATGCGAGCAGCTCGGCCACAGCCTGGAAGAGTGCGACCGGAATCTCGCGATCGATCTCTACCTTGTACAAGAGGCGCGCGAGCGGCGGATCCTCTACAATGGGTACGTCGTGCTTCTGGGCGATCTCGCGAATCCTCTGGGCGATGAGACGGGCTCCCTTGGCGACCACCTTGGGCGCACGCATCGACTTTCGGTCGTACTTGAGGGCCACGGCGATCCGGGTCGGGTTTGTCACCACGACATCGGCCGTCTTCACCTTCTCCATCATCCGTCGCCGGGTCACTTCCCTCTGGACGGCGCGGATCCTTGCACGCACACGCGGATCCCCCTCGGTCTGGCGCATCTCCTCTTCGAGCTCGCGGCGACTCATCATGATGCTCTTCTCGTAGTCCCACCGCTGGAACCCGTAGTCGAGGAGGGCGAGAAAGAGCATTGCAAGGGCCACCCTGAGGCCCAGCTTCAGTGCCACGGAGGCCGCATAGGCAAAGGCCGGCATCGGGGCAGTACCCATCTGGCTCGCAAGCGTGGGGAGTTCCGCCTTCAGGGTCATCCACGCTACCAGCGCCACGATGGCCACCTTGGCGAGACTCTTCGCCAGTTCCACGGCGCCGTGCTTCGAGAAGATGCGAGAGAATCCGTTGACGGGATTGAGCATCGAGAGCCTCGGTGCCAGTGGCTTCCAGCTGAGCACGAACCCCACTTGCGCGAAGTTGACCCCAAGGCCCACAAGCATGATCCCCCCAGCCAAGGGAGCCAGAGTCAACAGCACATAGGGAAGCCCCTGGCCGAGGTAGGGCAGCAGCAGATCTGGGCTTATCTCAATGTGTGCTGAAGAAGCCAGCAGCGCGCGCACGATCTCCGCCAAGCGCCCCAGGAAGAACCGGTGCCCGAGGGCAAGGATGCCCAAGCCGGCAAGAAGTATGAAGGCGGAGTTCACCTCCTGACTCCTTGCCACCTTGCCCTCTTCCCTTGCCTCGCGCCTCCGTTTGGGGGTGGCGGGTTCTGTCCTTTCCTGGAACCTTTCCTCTGGCATTGAATCTTCTTCCTCGCGCTGAGGCCGCTCGACAAAGTTGTCTCAGCGTGGTGAGCCGCGGCACACTCGAATCGGAGGCAACCAGGTCGGTGCCCCCTAATGCGCTGCTGCCTAGAAGGTGCTGCAACCTACATTCCAGCGAGGACAGCAAGCAGCCACTGCTCGGAGGAACGGATCAGTGAGTCGACGGTTCTTACGAAAAATGGAAGGGTTACGGCGATGCCCAGGAGGCCTAGGCCGATCTTGACAGGGAAACCCACTATGAAGATGTTCATCTGCGGCACCGTCCGGGCGACAAATCCCATGGCAGCATCGGTCAGAAACAGGACAGCCATGAGCGGACCGCCAACCGATAGGGCCACAACGAACATGCTCGCTGACAGGCCCACAAGATAGGAAGCCACCCCCGAACCCAAAGCCACCTGGCCCAAGGGCGCAGTCTTGAGACTCAGTGCAAGAGCCCTCAGCAAGAGGTGATGTCCACCCATGAGAATGAACAGAAGCACGGCGAGGAGATTGTAGAAGCGGGAGACGATCGAAAGCCGTTCGCCCCGCTGGGTCATCACGTTCACGATACCGAAGCCCATCTGGATTCCGAGAAGACTCCCGGCCATCCTGATCCCGTAGAACGGAAGCGAGGCAGCGAATCCCAGGATGAGCCCCACGAAGGCCTCCCCAGCCACTGCAAGACTAAAGCCCACGAGCTCTGGCGGGAGTTCTGCGCCGAAGCCTGTAGCGGGGAAGAGCGCTACCGCCGTAGCGAGGCCCAACAGCACACGGACCTGACCGGGAATGGACTGGCGAGCGAAGAGCGGGCCAGAGATGAAAAAACCCGTCGTGCGGGCCAGAAGCAGCGAGAAAACGACCGCCGTATCATAAGTGAAAGGCCACACCTTGACGGTCTCCACTTCACGTAAGCGAAGGCAGGGAACCCAGCAGACGCACTGTGAAGTCGATGATCTTGTTCACCATCCACGGCAGGAAGATAAAGAGGCTCAACACGACCGCAAGGATCTTCGGGATGAAGGTGAGCGTCATCTCGTGCACCTGTGTTACGGCCTGGAATATCGAAACCAGCAACCCAGCGATCAGGCCGAAAAGCAGCATAGGCCCCGCCAACAGCAGAGCCAGCATCATCGCCTGCTGGAACAACCCTATTGCCTGCGCAGTTGTCATCAGACCAGTCCTCCGGCGTCTCTCAGCCAGCAAAGCTCGCTAGCAACGACCTGACTACCAAGTGCCACCCATCGACCAGAACGAAGAGCAGGATCTTGAAGGGAAGCGAAATCATCGCTGGCGGCAGCATGAGCATTCCCATGGACATGAGCACGCTGGCTATGACCATGTCTATGATCAAGAAGGGAAGGTATATCACAAAGCCCATCTGAAAGGCCGTGCGCAGCTCCGAAAGCATGAAGGCCGGTACGAGAACCGTGAAAGGAACCTCCGCGGGACTCTCTGGTCGCTGGCCTCTCATGCTTGCAAACAGGGCTATGTCCTTCTCACGCGCGTGCTTCAGCATGAAGTCCCTGAGAGGCTGGCTGCCTCGCGAAATCGCCTCTGTTGCCTGGATCTCCCCGTCCATATAAGGGCGGATAGCGTCGTTGTGGATCGCTTCCCAGGTCGGCGCCATCACAGCGACCGACATCAGCAGGGCCAGCCCAACCAGGACCTGGTTGGGTGGCATCTGCTGCGTGCTGAGAGCCTGCCGAACGAAGCCGAGGACGATGATGATGCGCGCGAAACTGGTCATCATGAGCACTATCGCCGGGGCAAGAGACAGCACGGTCATGAGGAGAAGGATCTGCAGCGTCGTCGCGATCCGCCCTGTCCCCTCGTCGAGGTCCAGGGTAAGGGAGGCCGCGTGCGCAGAAGCGAAAGCGCCCGCAGCAAGAGT